>NZ_JBMWDT010000038.1:0-1015 GCF_049545585.1 Providencia sp. NPDC089933 | reverse complement strand
TGGCAGAAAGCTGCCTAAATTTGCAGATTAATTTAACTCGCAGGGATGCAATAAGAGGAATGAATATGAGTAACGATATTTTTATACAAGCAGCTAATAAAGTTATGTTTTCACATAGAACACCTGACCCGAAAGACGTTTGTAACTTATGTGATAAAGAAGTTGGTAAAGATAATTTAATCACCAGTAAAAATGCAAATATCTGCTTCGATTGCTCGGATTTAGCAAAGGAAATAGCAGACAAGGAGCGAGAAAGATTATCGAAAAAAGAAATAGAACGCATAGCAGCTATTATTTCCGCTGACGATAAAGGTTTAATTGATATGGGTATGGCAAACGCTTATATGTACGCCGAGCGCTTATATAAAGCTGGATATAGAAAGGTGGAGTGATGGATAAATCAAGGCAGCAATTTGAAGAGTGGCGCAGTAAAAATAAATCATTAACGATGAATCTATTCGATGTATGGCAAGCATCACGCGAGAGTTTAATTAATAATTTACCAGAAAGTATTAACTGCCCTACCGCACCAGAATTAATATGGCTACAGGTTGACCCAGAACCAGAGGAGGAAAATAAACCTGTATATCCAGTTAATTTACGCAGTGATGATGTAACTTGGTGTGCAGATAGAGTTCATCCAACTGACACGTTATATATTCGTGCTTATTTAATTCAAACGTAAAAAATATGAAGTTGCGGAAATAGACAATGAATACGAATACCCTGTAATAATTACAAGAAATGGTGAGTATTTTTGCTTCAAACAAGACGAACTGGAGTTAATCAATGAATAAATCAGTAAGTGAATTAAATCCAAATGATGTAATTAAGGTTGGTGATAATTGGTTTCGTTGTCGTTATTTTTATTACCACAATAATAATGTTTCTATAGACCTACAGCGTGAACTTGACCAAGTTAGCCCTTATTACGACAGTACGTGCATCAGAATATCAATTAACAAATATGTTGATATTAAATTCGAGGTAAAGCAATGAATAAATACACCGAACT
>NZ_JBMWDT010000037.1:0-1133 GCF_049545585.1 Providencia sp. NPDC089933 | reverse complement strand
CCCGGTGAGGAAAACCTCGACCTGCTCGAATCCCTGCGCAAGTCGAAGATCAAGCTGGTACTGACCCGTCACGAGCAGTCCGCAGGTTTCATGGCCGCCACCTATGGCCGCCTGACCGGCAAGACCGGCGTCAGCCTGTCGACCCTCGGCCCTGGCGCCACCAACCTGGTCACCGCCAGCGCCTACGCCTACCTGGGCGGCATGCCGATGATGATGATCACCGGCCAGAAGCCGATCAAGAAGTCCAAGCAGGGTCGCTTCCAGATCATCGACGTGTGCGGCATGATGGACCCCATCACCAAGTACACCCACCAGTTCGCTTCCGCCGACAACATCCCAGCCCGTATGCGCGAAGCCTTCCGCCTGGCCGAAGAAGAGAAGCCGGGTGCCGTGCACCTGGAGCTGCCGGAAGACATCGCCGCCGAGCAGACCGAAAGCCTGCCGATTCCGCCTAGCCTGAGCCGTCGCCCGCTGGCCGAGCACAAGGCGATCGAAGCGGCCGTGGAAAAGCTGCAGAAGGCCCGCAACCCGATCCTGGTGATCGGCGCCGGCGCCAACCGCAAGATGACCGCCAAGGTCCTCAAGCAACTGATCGACAAGACCGGCATCCCGTTCATCACCACCCAGATGGGCAAAGGTGTGGTCGACGAGCGTCACCCACGCTTCCTGGGCAACGCCGCACTGTCGTCGGGTGACTTCGTGCACCGCGCCGTCGAAGCCGCCGACCTGATCGTCAACATCGGCCACGACGTGATCGAAAAGCCGCCGTTCTTCATGGTCCGTGGCGGCACCGAAGTCATCCACATCAACTTCCGCTCTGCCGAAGTCGATGCCGTGTACTTCCCGCAGGTGGAAGTGATCGGCGACATCGCCAACGCCGTGTGGCAGATCAGCGAAGCGCTGAACGACACCTCGCACTGGGACTTCACCCGCCTGATGGCGATCCGTGAAGCCAACGAAGCGCAGATCGCCGAAGGTGCCGATGACGACCGTTTCCCGGTCTACCCGCAGCGCATGGTCGCCGACATCCGTCGCGTACTGCCGTCCGAAGGCATCGTTGCCCTGGACAACGGCATCTACAAGATCTGGTTCGCCCGCAACTACAAGGCGCACAAGCCGAACACCGTGCTGCT
>NZ_JBMWDT010000036.1:0-1160 GCF_049545585.1 Providencia sp. NPDC089933 | reverse complement strand
TAGTGTTGTGAACTCGACGAGTAGGGCGGGACACGTGTTATCCTGTCTGAATATGGGGGGACCATCCTCCAAGGCTAAATACTCCTGATTGACCGATAGTGAACCAGTACCGTGAGGGAAAGGCGAAAAGAACCCCGGCGAGGGGAGTGAAATAGAACCTGAAACCGTGTACGTACAAGCAGTGGGAGCCTTGATTTATCAGGGTGACTGCGTACCTTTTGTATAATGGGTCAGCGACTTATATTCTGTAGCAAGGTTAACCGTATAGGGGAGCCGTAGGGAAACCGAGTCTTAACTGGGCGAATGAGTTGCAGGGTATAGACCCGAAACCCGGTGATCTAGCCATGGGCAGGTTGAAGGTTGGGTAACACTAACTGGAGGACCGAACCGACTAATGTTGAAAAATTAGCGGATGACTTGTGGCTGGGGGTGAAAGGCCAATCAAACCGGGAGATAGCTGGTTCTCCCCGAAAGCTATTTAGGTAGCGCCTCGTGAACTCATCTTCGGGGGTAGAGCACTGTTTCGACTAGGGGGTCATCCCGACTTACCAACTCGATGCAAACTACGAATACCGAAGAATGTTATCACGGGAGACACACGGCGGGTGCTAACGTTCGTCGTGAAGAGGGAAACAACCCAGACCGCCAGCTAAGGTCCCAAAGTCATAGTTAAGTGGGAAACGAAGTGGGAAGGCTCAGACAGCCAGGATGTTGGCTTAGAAGCAGCCATCATTTAAAGAAAGCGTAATAGCTCACTGGTCGAGTCGGCCTGCGCGGAAGATGTAACGGGGCTAAACTATGCACCGAAGCTGCGGCAGCGATATGTAAATATTGTTGGGTAGGGGAGCGTTCTGTAAGCCTGTGAAGGTGTACTGTGAGGTATGCTGGAGGTATCAGAAGTGCGAATGCTGACATAAGTAACGATAATGCGGGTGAAAAACCCGCACGCCGGAAGACCAAGGGTTCCTGTCCAACGTTAATCGGGGCAGGGTGAGTCGACCCCTAAGGCGAGGCAGAAATGCGTAGTCGATGGGAAACGGGTTAATATTCCCGTACTGGTGATAATTGCGATGGGGGGACGGAGAAGGCTAGGCTGGCCGGGCGACGGTTGTCCCGGTTTAAGGATGTAGGCAGGTGAATTAGGCAAATCCGGTTCACTA
>NZ_JBMWDT010000035.1:0-1189 GCF_049545585.1 Providencia sp. NPDC089933 | reverse complement strand
TGTCCACTCCCCTTTAATTGAGACACGTTAAATTAGAGTTTTCTAACTGTTGACGATAGGCCTCCGGTGGGAGGTGATTTAAACTTTCATGGGTTCGATTTTGGTTATAATCTTGCAGCCAAAACCACGCTAATTCTCGCACTTGGCTTAATGATTCAAATAAATACGCATTTAAAAACTCTCGACGGAACGAACCATTAAAACGTTCGATAAACCCATTTTGCTGCGGTTTTCCCGGTTGAATATGGCACAGTAAAATTTGGTTATCTTCACAATAATTCAATAAGTTAACTGAAATGAGTTCAGGGCCATTATCGACTCGGATCTGTTTCGGTAACCCTCTTTCGGCTTTTAAACGTTCAAGCACCCTGATGACGCGTTCAGCCGGTAATGACGTATCAACCTCAATCGCCAAGCATTCACGCGTTCCTTCATCAATAATGTTGAGAGTTCTGAAGCGATTACCGCAATATAAACTGTCGTGCATAAAATCCAATGCCCATTGAATATTCGGGACTTTTTCTATCACTAATGGTCTTTTTTCACGCTTCGGAAGCACTTTTTTAACCCGCCGTTTCAGGTTCAATCCTAATCGACAATAAACGCGATAAACTCGTTTATGATTAAAAGGATAGCCTTGAAATCTCAGTCGGAAATAGCATTTCCAGAATCCCGATTGTGGTGATTTCGCTAACACAGATTGTATGGCATCGATCACTACTTGGTCTTTTTTACGCCAATCTATTTGCTGATGGTAAAACGTGGCTCGTGACAACGACGTTAGCTTACAAGCCTTAATGACTGATAAGCCTGCCTCTTTTAATGATTGAGCACAGGATCTCTTTTCAGCCACTACCAACCCTTTTTTGCGAAAAGCTCCTTCATCGCGTGGTTTTCAAGGCTAACTTCCGCAAAGAGCTTTTTCAGTTTCGCATTTTCATCTTCAAGCTCTTTTAATCGTTTAACATCATTCGCTTCCATGCCACCATACTTTGATTTCCAATTATAATAAGTGGCGTTGCTGATCCCATTTTGGCGGCAAATATCTTCCACTTTCATACCAGAATCAGCGAGTTTTAAAATATTAACGATTTGAGTTTCAGTAAAACGAGCTTTTTTCATCATGACCTCTGCAAATTTTAGGGCAGAAAATCTAATTATAGCTGTCTTATTTTAGGGGAAGTGGACA
>NZ_JBMWDT010000034.1:0-1482 GCF_049545585.1 Providencia sp. NPDC089933 | reverse complement strand
CACACTCAACTGAAAACCTAGACACTACTAAAGCATTATCTGAAGCAAACTTTAACTTAGTTTTAAATAACTGTACTAAAGTTTATGACGATTCTACAAACCAAACTGCTGATGCAACGACTGTTTCTATCTTAGCAACTGGTGAAGCATTAACTGGTCACTCAGATATGTTTGCTGACGCTCAAGCATCACAAATCGGTGTTAAATTAGCTGCTGGTAAAGCAAAAACTGAAGTTAAACCTAACATCGCAACTGAAATTACTGACCTGAAAGTAACCGGTAAAAATGACTACGTCATCCCAGTTGTTGCTGGTCTGTACGCAACGGCTTCTGATGCTGTCGCACAAAACTTAAATGTGCCAGTAACATTCAGCGTAGCATACGACTAATCACCGTCGTGCGTTAATTTAGCTAGTAAAGCAGGCAGTGATTTATTGCTGCCTGCAAATTATAAGAGAAAAAAAGAATGCTAAAATTAAAATCCTTACTTTTTATCTTATTTGCTTTTTCGTTTTCTTCTCAAGCGGGTGTCGGTTTAAGTCAAACGCGTATTGTTATTGATGAAGCAACAAACTCTGCTGCAATTACTGCACGAAATGAAGACAGTAAATCGTATTTAGTCGCCAGTTTTATTACACAAAAATTAGACAGCAAAACACCTTCTGAAGGTTACTTTGTCATCACACCTTCTATTTTTAAATTAGCGCCAAAACAACGTAATATTATTAAAATAAAAGCGCTCACACACAAGTTTCCAAAAGATCGTGAAAGTATGTATTACTTTCACTCAAGAAATGTCCCTGAATCCGATAAAGCGGATGGGGTAAAAGTCGGATTAGAAAGTGTTATTAAAATTTTCTATCGACCGGCTAATCTGCCGATGCAGCAAGAAGAAGCATTTAAAGGCATCAAAACTAAAAGTACCTCCAATGGCGTTAAGGTAGTCAATAACTCGCCTTACTATATCAATTTGGCTGGTTTATCTGTTAATAACAAAGCGATTAAGCTTAATAAACAAAATAATGTTATTGCCCCATTTGCTGAAATGAACTTTGTTTCTCAATTAAAAGTGGGCGCTGTTAAGTGGGCTGTTATCAACGACCTTGGAGGATACAATGAATATCATGGGACTGTTGAGTAAAGGGATATTAGCGCTAAGTGTCATTGTATTCTCAGGCTCAATTATTGCTCAGAATGGGCAAATACAGTTCAAAACCAAAATCATAAAAGGAACTTGTGAGTTTGATGATAACAGTGAGTTAGATAAATATATTGATTTTAATAAAAGTGGAATGCTAACAGCATCTGATGTTGACGAAAGCCCAATTAATCAACCGATAAAAACTGAAAGTTTTTCTTATACCATTACTTGTCAGAATTTCCCGGCAGGTACTGAAAAGAAAATTAAAATAAAATCTAAATCGGCCGCATCAACAACATTTAATAATGGTATTTTTTTTGGATTAGCAGATACAACTAAAA
>NZ_JBMWDT010000032.1:0-1638 GCF_049545585.1 Providencia sp. NPDC089933 | reverse complement strand
TTCATCCCCTTTTTGCGGTAACTGCTCACTCACCTCTTTCATAAAATTCGGCACCATCAGAGTCGCAATGATTTCATCGGGCACCACCACAGGCAGTTTGCCAAAGCGTACAAAGTAGCTCACACCCCGTGTTGAGTTAATGGTCGAAAAATGGATCACTTCATAATCGAATTTCACAAACAAGTAGTTTGGAAACAGGGGTTCCATCACTTTGCGTCTCCGATTTCGCACCATTTTCTCCGCCTCATAACGCGGGGAAAAACTATTCACCCCTTGGCGTTCAAGGTGTTCAATCGCTCGTAAATCTTGCCCTGTTTTGCAATACAATAAATACCATTTATCCATTTATTCATTCACTTTTGTTGAGAGTCGTTATTTAAGATTTGAGTCACCCAAGCACTCAAACCGGTATAGATAGCGAGAAAAAGCAATCCATCCCAGCTGATGTCGGCACATACCAATATCACCGCAGGTGAAATGATGAGCCCCATAAGAAGGACCGCTTTTAATCGCGTTTTAGTGTTGTTTTTTGTGGGTAGAGTTAACATAACTGCTCCTTAAGATTGCCCTGGTGTTGGCGATAAGGAGGCGTGAAAGACGTTATTGTTGTGTTGGGTATTGCGGGTAATTTGTGGATGGCACCGCATCCCCGAGTGAGATTTCTTGCAATGCTTGTTTCGTCACCGTAATGCCTTGATTAAGAGTTTGCTGCACAGGCTCGGCAACGGCATCCTTACTTTTCTTTTTGCGCATCTGTTCAATAAATTCCAATTGGAAGCCTTCTTGGAAAACGACCGTGATTTCAATTCCAGCACCAATCGGGATCACTGGGTGATATTGTTCCGCACGTTTAATGAAGTATTCCGACAACATTTTTCCGGATTGTTGAACACCGCCACCGACTCCGCCTCGCATCACATCTGCCATCGTGGTCGTGCTACTAGCCCCGATACCAACGGTTTCACTCCCCACTTTGGAAAAACCTGAGCCGACCGCTTCGATAAACCCGCCGCCAAAGGCATAACCGACTAACTCACCATTTCGAATGACCGGTTCTCCCTTAATCCCATTTTTCCCCATAAAGGAAACATGACCTTTAAAGGGCATATCAATCGTATGGCCAAACAGTTTACAAGACAGACGATCTGTACGAACGAGTCCGCGCTCACTGGAAATATCGCCATACACCCCCGCCGTCACCGCACACCCACTTAAGTCATACTCTTCATTGTTCGGCATAATCAGTTTACCCGTTAAGCGAAACTGCATAGGTGATGGATTACTGTTCCCCGTCACGGATGCATTGGCATCAGCGCCCTCAATCACCATCGCTTTAGCAAAACTCCCTGACGGGATATAAGGTAAAGCGGGTAAGTTGTTATCCACCTTATCCTCTTCATACTCGATGGTCATCGAATGTAAGCCTTGCTTTAGTGCTGGGTTCACATTGATTTGAGGTTGCCCAACGGGATATTGCCCGCCTTGATAAAATGCCGTTGGCGGCGGGATAATCGGCTGACTGGCTTGACCATTCGGTGTTGGAATGGTGCCAACAGGCAGCGTTTGAGGTTGAAGTTGAGGTAAGGTATTGTCGCCATGGATCAACCCATTACTCACCTCATTCAGCTGGTCTTGCAA
>NZ_JBMWDT010000031.1:0-2538 GCF_049545585.1 Providencia sp. NPDC089933 | reverse complement strand
GTTATCTGCAAAGTCATTTAAATCGAGTTGAGAAACGTCTATCCCACTGCCGTGCATTAATAGGCCGGGGTCAAAATACGATTCGGCATGCATAAAAGAGGGGGCCATTGCATAGCAACAAATAAAGACCTCTAATGCAATTAATTTTATTTTCATCCCTTTCACTGCATCACCTTTCGTTATTTATTCTTGTTATTTATGTTTCAATCGATGTTTATTCTATGGATTGAGGAGGTAACTCCATTAAATTTTCATCGGTAAATCGCCATTCGATTTTTCCAGCCTTCGAATTAGGTAATGTAATGTCTTTGGTTGAAAAAGGCGTTAATGTTATTTCCCTATCTTCATTTTTAATACTATTTCCAGCCACTTTTAAATAATCAAATGATAGATAGAACGGGGTTGGATTTTCAATCTGTAATAAATTACCTTTGCGAGTTATCTTAACTTTTTTCGCTAATTCAGCGGTCTTAAGTTCTTCAATCGCTTTAGGGCGATAGATTAATTTAAAATAGAAATTCGGGATAATATTCAATTGGACGCTATTTTCTTTTTTATTTTTCCCTTCATCAGGAATAGCTCTAATCCCAATCCAATACAAACTTTCTCTATCTTTTGGTATATCAGTATTATTAATTTGATTACTAATTCGACGGATATTCCATGAGGTTTGAGTATTAGGGTCCATTTTCTTTAGCGGAGGTAAGATAATAAATGGAACTTGCTCATTTTTATTTTCACTTTTAGGAAGTAAGGTCGCTTCATCAATATTAGCAACCCAAGCTTCCATTAAATAGCTATTGGGGTTTGCATTAGTCATATCAACACTAATACCGCCTGAGTTGCTTTCATTATAAACATAACGCTTTAGTACAAAGTCAAATCCTGTTGAGTTATCCGCCGATGCAATTAGTGGATAAAGTAGAATAATAAACCAAAAGGACCATACGCTATTTTTAATCATGTTGAGTACCCTTTAAGATGAGTGGTTTTGCTTTTGTTTCTCCACCATAATCATTGATTATGCTCCACTCTAACTTTGATATTTTTCTATTTGTATTTAATTCAACTGTTGAGAATGGGGCTACCATTGGTGCTCTATCACTATCATAATCGATGTTATCCATCTTTATATTTACTAAGGTATAGTAATAAGGAGATGGGTTTTTAATTACAATTTTCTTTCCTACCTGAGTTGCTGTTAGTTTATTAATGTAATCATTAACATGACCATTAATTCCATTTGGACGGTAGAACATCTTTATTACAATTTTTGTTGATAAGTTGAATCTTGTGTTCACCTTATCACTATCATCATTATTCCTTTGTTGTGTCTCAGGAATAAAATTAGACATGAGATAAAATAAGGACTCTCTATCATTAGGTAAATCGCCTAATGATTTTGGTATGATTTTCAATGCGTTATTTGAATTTTCTTTTAGTGTTACAATTGGAGGTATGACTGTGAAATTTTCACTAGCCTCACCCTCCTTTTCTAAGGTTGAAAAAATTAAGCTTTGTACCAGATATTTTTTTCCACCACTATTATGTGCTGTAATACTTTGACTTTTATCATTCTGAGTAAAGATAACCCTTGAATGGTCGAGTGAAACCGCAGCAAATGAAGCTTGTGATACAAAAACTATGCCTAATAAGGCTTGTATTATCTTTTTCATTTAAACTTCCGCTATATTATTAATCGGCATAATAGCCAATAGTTAATGTTGCAGAGAAATCACCATCGCTAGGGTTACAATTGCTTTCAGCGCAACGTAATTTGGCTGTCACCATTTTTGTTTCACTGACACTTTGAATATTATCCCAAATTATTGAGGCTGCATCTGGCTTTAATAATGAGCTCTGATTAACATCAATAACCCGATTTCCTTCTAATAACTGAACACCAATGACACCATTTGGGTCATCATTGAAGAAGTTTTTGCTGCCATTTAATGTATTACCTGATGCTAAATAAACCGCCGCCGTTTTTTGATCCGTCGTAGTACAATTTCTTAAACCAATCGAGAAATTCTTTGCCACTGTATCCTTTTTAATTTCACTGACGGTTGTGACACCAGATGCATTACCAAATATAATTTCATTTGGGACATCGATTTCACAGGTCTTAGCTAAAAATAAAACAGAAAATTGGTATTCTACTTTGTAATCATCTGCCGCCATCACGGGGTAATGCATGAGGAGCATTAAAAAAGTCAGTAACCCCTGTTTTATTTTTTTCATGGCTCTTAATCCTGATAATATTCAAAAGTAACCGCAGCATTAGCATCGCCTGGCTTAACGTTATTCTCTCGTTTGACAAGGCTAACTTGGTAATTCACAACAATTGAATCGCTGGTTGTGGAAGGAAATGTGGAAATCCCTTCATCTTTCACCGCCTGACAATTTTGGTTGTTATTGTCGCAGGATTCAAGTAAAAAACCCGTTTTAGTTGTATCTGCTAATCCAAAAAAAATACCATTATTAAATGTTGTTGATGCGGCCGATTTAGATTTTATTTTAATTTTCTTTTCAGTACCT
>NZ_JBMWDT010000030.1:0-4265 GCF_049545585.1 Providencia sp. NPDC089933 | reverse complement strand
GTTTCAGTAAAACGAGCTTTTTTCATCATGACCTCTGCAAATTTTAGGGCAGAAAATCTAATTATAGCTGTCTTATTTTAGGGGAAGTGGACAATTCCGACCCCCAAGAACTATTACCTTGTCCAGAATAAGTCACACTTGTTAATTCCAGTATAGGCGGAACAGATGATTTTGGGTTATAACCTGTTTTGGCTTTCCACTCAAATGTAACTGTAGGTGCCGGTCTCCCTTTTAGTTCGGGTGGAGATGCTGGTGGGTTTGAATCATAAATATGAATTGTCAGTTTTTTTATTGCGCGTCCGGGTAACCAAATAATATCGTCAGGTTGTCGAAAGTATTCACCACCGCCATAAGTAGTTGGTGCAGCTTGCTGCCTTGGAAAATAGTTAGCGTTGTAAACACCTCGATTTTTGATATAGAGTATTTGGCTATTATAAGACTCAAAAGTACGTTTCCGATCAGTTTTTGTCGGTTTTCCCAAACCTGCATCCGAGATTGACATACCACTGTACTCTCTTGCGCTCATCGGTATGGGCGAAACCTCTTTTTTTGTAGAATAATTCCCAAGTAACGGCGTTCTACCATCAGGTTTCCGTATCGTATCCATTGCAAAAAAGTTAGCAATTTTTATAGGAATACCCCGTTCTTCTTCTGTCCAATATTCTGCAGTAACCGATACATTTACTCGATTACTAAATTTAGATGTTAAACCAAAATCACGTAATGTAGAAATAAATATAGGTAATGGCGTCGATGTATTAGCACAAACCGACATTATTGGATTAGAAGCAGTGTTATTAATATAATTAACACCTTTTGTTGTTTTAGCAACCGCTATTATGGGCAGCAGCAACACGGTACAAAAAATTACTTTTTTCATTATTAACCTCTCACTTACATTTGGGACATCTTAGATAACTGATCTGATAACGAAAATAGTGCAATAAACACCCAGATGACACAACCGCCTAATATTAATGTTGAAAATGATTTTAATAATCCTGCAAGCTTATCCATTTTGTCATTAATATTAATTTTTGACTTTTCAGATACTGATGTTAATACATCATGAAATGATGGTAATGCGGAATACAAACTAATATTCAAAAGCTCATGTACATTTAATAACCCTGTATTCAGCGCTTCTCCGTAGTTTTGACCTTTGGCCATATTAACTTTCATAATATTAATATGACTTTTTAACCATCTATTGGCGTTTAAACTCAATATTGTCAATGCATCATTAATAGGGATTTTATTTTTTAACATCCCTGACAAACTATTTAATATAATAGAAGCATTTAATTGTTTGAAAGTAGAAAATGGTACTACTCTGTCCATAAACCTATCCCTAAATAACCCAGTTACATTTGCCATAATAACCCTAGTTATTATCGTTAATAGGATGACTGCTACTAAAATATAAACCCATAACCCATTATATAAAGCCAAGCCAAATTCATATAATGAACTGGTCACAACAGGCCAACGCGTAACCGGTAGTACTCGTTCAAAGGCAGGGAAAACTTTGACCGCATAACCTGCTATCACAATTAAAGATAAAGCCAACATAATCAAAGGAAATGTTATTGATTTGATGACTTTTGACATTAATTGGTCTTTATATTTAATAACCTCAACGATACTGGTAAAGCCATTGGCAAGTGCCCCACTTTTCTCTGAAGAATAGATTAAACTTAATTCACTCTTTGGTACCATCCCATCAAAAACGGATGCAATAGATTCTTTATTCGCCATTTTGTCTAATAAATAATTCAATTTATTAACAAACCCTTTGCCTATAACCGTTTCCCCTTCTTTTTTTAGTTTTATGATTGAATCATAAATCGGAAGGTTAGAGTTAATCATATCAGCACAAAATTGATATAAATATAATCGCTGAGATTTAGTGAATTTTTTCAAAAATTACCTCCATATCTTCTGCTGGAATAGCGCCAAATTCATGAGTAAACCAGTGGTAACAAACTTTATTTTCAATTACTAATAACAGCGTTTTTTCTTTAATTTGAAACCCCTCACCAATTCCTTTTCCAATTAGCCTTTTTTTACGCCAGTGCATATACGCTTCAAGCCAATTATTTTTCGCTATTGCAGATAATTCATCAATTGATGGCCGCATATATTCGATAACGAGTTTACGTCCTTTGATACCCGTATATTTGCAATGCTGGCAGCCATCTTGGTTAAGCACTGATATTTCAATTTCCCGGGAACCGAAAATGGCAAGCTCTGATTTTTTGCAGTGCGAACATAGTACTGGCATTAACTTTTGACACTGTAGGCCCGCAATAAAACCAGGTGTACACAGTTTGTCTCCTGTAATACCGAGTGCCGATAGCCGCTGTAATAATGTTACAATGCTCCCTGCGTGAACGGTTGTGAAACAATAATGGCCACTTTCAACTGCACCAGATAATGCATTAGCTGAAATTTTATCTCGTATTTCACCTATCATAAGTACATCTGGATCACGACGTAATGCGGATTTAATCGCGGAATGAAACCCTCCACCATCGACATCTAATACTGAACTTTGTTTGGTACCATAGATATAATATTCAACGGGGTCTTCCACCGTTAAAAAACAACCTTTGTTGTTAAACCGATTTATTTGTAGCCATTCAATAACTGTCTTTAATGTTGTTGATTTCCCCGACCCCGTTGTTCCTGCAATAAAATAAGCACCATATGGATTACTTAGTATTGATTTAATATCTTCAATTTCTACCTCAGATAACCCTGTACTCTCCAATTGAGGGTTAGGGTTAGTATCTATGGAAGCAGGTATAATTCTCAGTACACAATGATAACAATCACTTGTCTCTCCAAATATTGGGAAATGTGCATAACGAAACCGGTATTTTTTACCTTTCAAATCATACAAAATATTGGCACTTTGCGGTTGTTGGCGATTCCATGTTGTCTCTTTAGTCGTCGCTTCAACGTTATACAATACAAACACCAATTCATCACAACTAGCAGATGTTAACTGAGAATATAAAATTAAAGAGCCATTAACCCTAAACTCTACTTTTGAAATAACATCCCCACGAGTAATATGTAAATCACTCGCCCCAGTATCAACGGCAACCTGCAATAAACTTTCTAGTTCTTTTTGGACATCACTGGTTTCATATAATAGGTTACTGCTCTTGTCTCGAGTTGCTTTTTCAATAATTTGGTAATATTGAGATTCAGTACTCAACATAAATCCACAAATATTTTTCTTATAAACTGAACGCGTATAATATAAATCCATATATATACTCTCTAGTTTATCAATCTTAATTTTATTGATAACTAAATACTTGGATTTATTATAATCAACAATGATTAAATTTTTTTCAAGCAACTCAAAGTGGCATTTTTCTAATGCCTTTACCCCACCTTCAATACAATTTATGTTAATAAAATCAATTGATTGTAACATTATTAATCTACAACTTTATATTGATTGTTTTTTAGAATAACTCGATATCGCATTCCATTCATACTAAATGGTTTATTCTCACTAACAAAAGAAATGCGGCTATTCTCACTATTCACCACCCCTATTTTTTTTATACCCGCAACATAAGAAATCATAATAACTTTTGGCTTATCCATTGGTTTAACGGGAGTATCCATCAGTTCATTAATTCGTTCTTCCTCGACATCATTATCCAGTTCCTTGGTTGCTACAGTTTCTTGACTAGGAGACTCATTTAAAATTTCATTGACCTCTTTTAGTTCTTTTTTTAACTTAGCTAGCGTAATTTGATTTTCAATATGTAGTTTTTCTGATTCAAATTGAAGATTTCGTTGCATTAAGTCAACAATATTTTTTTGTTCAATTGATACTTCTTTATTTTCAATGTTTGGTAATTCCATACTTTCTGCTTGCGGATCTGCATAAGCGAACTGTAGGCTTATACCTAATGTTAAAATAGAAAACATTATCTTTTGCATGCAAAAACTCCTGTAACTTTAATATTGTTAACATCTAATTTCTCTATTGATTTAAAAACATAATAATCAATATAAGGTTGACCGTTTAATAAGTAACTAATTTCCAATGGGTTATTTTTAAAAGTCATTTCAAATTTTGCAAATAACAAATTATGGCTATCTGGATACCCTGAATATTTACTTTCTATATTCGACACAGAGTGTCCACTTCCCCTAAAATAAGACAGCTATAATTAGATTTTCTGCCCTAAAATTTGCAGAGGTCATGATGAAAAAAGCTCGTTTTACTGAAACTC
>NZ_JBMWDT010000028.1:0-12013 GCF_049545585.1 Providencia sp. NPDC089933 | reverse complement strand
GTGATCATGTTTTTGACGTAGTCGGCGTGACCTGGGCAGTCAACGTGAGCGTAGTGACGAATGTTCGAGTCGTACTCTACGTGCGCGGTGTTGATGGTGATACCACGAGCTTTTTCTTCCGGGGCGCTGTCGATCTTGTCGAAGTCAACGCGAGCCGAACCGAAAACCTCGGAGCAAACGCGAGTCAGAGCAGCGGTCAGAGTGGTTTTACCGTGGTCAACGTGGCCGATGGTGCCGACGTTAACGTGGGGAAGGGAACGATCAAACTTTTCCTTAGCCATCGATACAATCCTCCGCAGAAGAAATAGTCTTGCGCTGATAAAACAAAGGCAGATATTTTCATATCTGCCTTGTTTATATGGAGCTCTTGAGCGGACTTGAACCGCTGACCTCACCCTTACCAAGGGTGTGCTCTACCAACTGAGCTACAAGAGCGAAACACTTTGTGCAAAATCCAGCAAACTTGGAGCGGGTAGCGGGAATCGAACCCGCATCATCAGCTTGGAAGGCTGAGGTTCTACCACTAAACTATACCCGCAGAGCTTACGGCTCTCGCTAAAACTGGTGGAGGGAGAAGGATTCGAACCTTCGAAGCTCTCGCAACGGATTTACAGTCCGTCCCCTTTGACCGCTCGGGAATCCCTCCAGATGTGGCCGGCATTCTATTTGTCTGCCGTCCTAGTGTCAAGCGTTTTTTCAAATTTTTTCAATCAAATCTGAAACTTAGCTGCTTTGACACCGCTTCCAGTTCTACCACCTGAGTGGTGTTCCCTGTGAAGCGGGCGCCATTCTATCAAGCTATTCGCCAGTTGCAATACCCTGGCAGAAAATAATTTTGTGTTTTAAGTCTTTGAAATCGTTGGAAAGAGTCGCGAGGACGGTTTGGTCCAGCAAACGCTCGCTATCCGGGGCAACCTTGAGCCAACGACCATCCGCCCCTGGCAACTGTCCCGCCACCGGCACGGTGACAATATCCAGGCTCAAAAGGCGCTGACGCAGCGCATCGAGCTGGCCCTGCCCCATCACACCACCTACCACCAGGCACTCATCCCGGCGCTTGGGTGGAGCCGAAACCCCTGTTTCGCGCAACAGGCGGATTTCTTGCTGATTCCCCTTGTACAGCGACAGGGGCGCGACTTCCTTGACCTTCAGCGGGGCTTCCTGCTGGTGCCACACGTAATAGAAGACGTTGAGCACCAGTAACAGCAGAAACAACCAACGCATAGGCACCTCAATCCAATGGGCAGGCCATGGCCAGGCCTACAAAAACCAGGTCAGGCACGACACGTGCCTGAGGCACCGCCTCCCTTACCAGCGGCGCATCACCCCCAGTGAGGAACACTGTGAAGTCCTCCCCCCACAACGCTCGCGCCTGTTCGAGCTGGGTATGCGCAAAACCCTGGAGCATCAACACGCAACCGCGCTCGACCGCCTCGACCGTCGAGCGACCTGGCGCCAGGCTGGCCAATGCACGCTCGGCCGAGGCATCGTCATAACGGATACGCCGGGTGTGAGTACGCAACTGGCTACGCATCAATGGCATACCCGGGCAGATGTAGCCACCCAGGTGCTCGCCGTCCGCCGCAACGAAATCCGCTTTGGCAGCGGTCCCCAGGTCAATGACCAGACAAGCGCCCTTGGCCAGGTGAAATGCTCCCAACGCCGCCAACCAACGGTCCATGCCCAGACGCTGGTAGTCGTCATAGCCATTGCGCACACCCGCCATTTCCTGAGCCGGGTGCGCCACGCGCGCTTGCACGGCAAATGCCTGGGCAATCAGCGCGCAAAGCGCATCGGTTTCTTCCTCACTGCGCACACTGACAATGCGGCACCCGGTCAGACGTACCGAAGCTCGCGCGGCCACTTCGGCCACCAGCGCCTGATCGGAGTCAACGATACCGCCGCTTTCAATCGCTGCATCAGCAACGTGGATTACCCGCCACTTGATGAAGCTGTTACCGCAATCGAGCTCAAGAATCATCACGCAACCTCAAACTGAGCTCACCACCACTGAAGCTCTTTTCCACCCCGTCCGCCTCAAGGCGCAAGCCGCCCTGCCCGTCGACGCCAAGAACCACGCCATCAATACGCGTGCTACCTGCAACCAGAGAAACCTTGCGCCCCTGCCACAGGTGCGCCTGCTCCCATTCTTCCTGGAATGCGGCAAACCCGTAGCGACGATGCCGCGCCAATTCGTGCTGCAATTGCTGATTGAGCAATGCTACCAGCCGGTTACGGTCGACTGCCGCCCCTACTTCGCGACGCATCGAGGTCCACACCTGGTCGACCTGATCGTTGACCTGCATGTTCACATTGATGCCGATACCCAGCACCACATGACAGACATCTGCCGGGTCCCCCACCAACTCCAGGAGGATACCGGTGATCTTCTGCCCGCGAACGAGAACATCATTGGGCCATTTGAGCCCCACATCCTTTACCCCAAACGCCTGCAGGGTACGCATTACCGCCAACCCCACCACGAGACTCAAGCCCTCGAGCTGGCGCATGCCGCCATCCACACGGAGCACCAGGCTGTAATAGAGGTTTTCGGCAAAAGGGCTGACCCACTGCCGACCGCGCCGACCACGGCCGGCGCTCTGGCGCTCGGCCAGGACCAGGAATGGCGCGGTTTGCCCCTCTCCAGCGAGTCGCAGGCCTTCAGCATTGGTCGAGTCGATGGTTTCGTGGATGAAAACGGGCCACTGTTCGCCGTCGGCAAACCCGGCGATCGCTTGCGCATCGAGCAAAGCCAGCGGCGCCGCCAGCTGATAGCCACGCCCACGGACCTTGTGAATGGTGAGGTTCAGTTCGCTCTCCAGGTGCTGCAGCTGCTTCCAAACGGCGCTGCGACTTACCCCGAGGGCCGCCCCCAGAGCTTCTCCGGAATGGAACCGACCATCCCTGAGGAGGTTCAACAACTTCAGCATGCCAGTCTCGACTTGGAATAAGGCAGGCATGATAGCTATGGGCTGTTGGCTTGCATAGGAAAAGGGCTGCCGGCGGGGCGAAGGCCGCTCCCGCAGCATACCCTGAACCTGCGCCATATCTGTGGGAGCGGCTTTAGCCGCGAAGCAGGCAACGCGGTGGATGGCACCGGCTTTGCCGGTGTTCGCGGGTGAACCCGCTCCCACAGAGGGGGGTGCAGGCCTGGGATTGGTAGGCCAGAAAGACAAAACCCCTACCTGCATGCGCAGATAGGGGTTTTGCGAAATGAATCTTGACGATGACCTACTCTCACATGGGGAAACCCCACACTACCATCGGCGATGCATCGTTTCACTGCTGAGTTCGGGATGGGATCAGGTGGTTCCAATGCTCTATGGTCGTCAAGAAATTCTGTTGCCAGAATGTCCAGATGGACAGCCCAGCGAATCCGGATATGCGATATTTGTGATGTTGCGAACTTTCGGTTCTTTCGTCTTCACCACCGCAATCTGCGCTAGCAAATTGCTTGGGTGTTATATGGTCAAGCCTCACGGGCAATTAGTATTGGTTAGCTCAACGCCTCACAGCGCTTACACACCCAACCTATCAACGTCGTAGTCTTCGACGGCCCTTCAGGGGATTCAAGATCCCAGTGAGATCTCATCTTGAGGCAAGTTTCCCGCTTAGATGCTTTCAGCGGTTATCTCTTCCGAACATAGCTACCCGGCAATGCCACTGGCGTGACAACCGGAACACCAGAGGTTCGTCCACTCCGGTCCTCTCGTACTAGGAGCAGCCCCTCTCAAATCTCAAACGTCCACGGCAGATAGGGACCGAACTGTCTCACGACGTTCTAAACCCAGCTCGCGTACCACTTTAAATGGCGAACAGCCATACCCTTGGGACCGACTTCAGCCCCAGGATGTGATGAGCCGACATCGAGGTGCCAAACACCGCCGTCGATATGAACTCTTGGGCGGTATCAGCCTGTTATCCCCGGAGTACCTTTTATCCGTTGAGCGATGGCCCTTCCATTCAGAACCACCGGATCACTAAGACCTACTTTCGTACCTGCTCGACGTGTTTGTCTCGCAGTCAAGCGCGCTTTTGCCTTTATACTCTACGACCGATTTCCGACCGGTCTGAGCGCACCTTCGTACTCCTCCGTTACTCTTTGGGAGGAGACCGCCCCAGTCAAACTACCCACCATACACTGTCCTCGATCCGGATAACGGACCTGAGTTAGAACCTCAAAGTTGCCAGGGTGGTATTTCAAGGATGGCTCCATGAGAACTGGCGTCCCCACTTCAAAGCCTCCCACCTATCCTACACAAGCAAATTCAAAGTCCAGTGCAAAGCTATAGTAAAGGTTCACGGGGTCTTTCCGTCTAGCCGCGGATACACTGCATCTTCACAGCGATTTCAATTTCACTGAGTCTCGGGTGGAGACAGCGCCGCCATCGTTACGCCATTCGTGCAGGTCGGAACTTACCCGACAAGGAATTTCGCTACCTTAGGACCGTTATAGTTACGGCCGCCGTTTACCGGGGCTTCGATCAAGAGCTTCGCTTGCGCTAACCCCATCAATTAACCTTCCGGCACCGGGCAGGCGTCACACCCTATACGTCCACTTTCGTGTTTGCAGAGTGCTGTGTTTTTAATAAACAGTCGCAGCGGCCTGGTATCTTCGACCGGCATGGGCTTACGGAGCAAGTCCTTCACCCTCGCCGGCGCACCTTCTCCCGAAGTTACGGTGCCATTTTGCCTAGTTCCTTCACCCGAGTTCTCTCAAGCGCCTTGGTATTCTCTACCTAACCACCTGTGTCGGTTTGGGGTACGGTTCCCAGTTATCTGAAGCTTAGGAGCTTTTCTTGGAAGCATGGTATCAACCACTTCGTCGCCTGAAGGCAACTCGTCATCAGCTCTCGGCCTTGAAATCCCGGATTTGCCTAAGATTTCAGCCTACCACCTTAAACCTGGACAACCAACGCCAGGCTGGCCTAACCTTCTCCGTCCCTCCATCGCAATAACTGGAAGTACAGGAATATTAACCTGTTTTCCATCGACTACGCTTTTCAGCCTCGCCTTAGGGACCGACTAACCCTGCGTCGATTAACGTTGCGCAGGAAACCTTGGTCTTTCGGCGTGCGAGTTTTTCACTCGCATTGTCGTTACTCATGTCAGCATTCGCACTTCTGATACCTCCAGCAAGCTTCTCAACTCACCTTCACAGGCTTACAGAACGCTCCTCTACCGCGTCATCAAAGATGACACCCGTAGCTTCGGTGCATGGTTTGAGCCCCGTTACATCTTCCGCGCAGGCCGACTCGACTAGTGAGCTATTACGCTTTCTTTAAAGGGTGGCTGCTTCTAAGCCAACCTCCTAGCTGTCTAAGCCTTCCCACATCGTTTCCCACTTAACCATGACTTTGGGACCTTAGCTGACGGTCTGGGTTGTTTCCCTTTTCACGACGGACGTTAGCACCCGCCGTGTGTCTCCCATGCTCGGCACTTCCAGGTATTCGGAGTTTGCATCGGTTTGGTAAGTCGGGATGACCCCCTAGCCGAAACAGTGCTCTACCCCCTGGAGTGATACATGAGGCGCTACCTAAATAGCTTTCGAGGAGAACCAGCTATCTCCGAGCTTGATTAGCCTTTCACTCCGATCCACAGGTCATCCGCTAACTTTTCAACGGTAGTCGGTTCGGTCCTCCAGTCAGTGTTACCTAACCTTCAACCTGCCCATGGATAGATCGCCCGGTTTCGGGTCTATACCCAGCGACTAAACGCCCTATTAAGACTCGCTTTCGCTACGCCTCCCCTATTCGGTTAAGCTCGCCACTGAATATAAGTCGCTGACCCATTATACAAAAGGTACGCAGTCACCTAACAAAGTAGGCTCCCACTGCTTGTACGCATACGGTTTCAGGTTCTATTTCACTCCCCTCTCCGGGGTTCTTTTCGCCTTTCCCTCACGGTACTGGTTCACTATCGGTCAGTCAGTAGTATTTAGCCTTGGAGGATGGTCCCCCCATATTCAGACAAAGTTTCTCGTGCTCCGTCCTACTCGATTTCATTGACAAGAGATTTTCGTGTACGGGGCTATCACCCACTATGGCCGCACTTTCCAGAGCGTTCCACTAATCTCAAATCAACTTAAGGGCTGGTCCCCGTTCGCTCGCCACTACTAAGGGAATCTCGGTTGATTTCTTTTCCTCAGGGTACTTAGATGTTTCAGTTCCCCTGGTTCGCCTCTTGCACCTATGTATTCAGTACAAGATACTCAGCTTGTGCTGAGTGGGTTCCCCCATTCAGAGATCTCTGGATCACAGTCTGTTTGCCGACTCCCCAAAGCTTATCGCAGGCTACCACGTCTTTCATCGCCTCTGACTGCCAAGGCATCCACCGTATGCGCTTCTTCACTTGACCATATAACCCCAAGCAATCTGGTTATACTGTGAAGACGACATTCGCCGAAAATTCGCATGTTGCTCTTTCGAGCAGAACTCACAAATTTTACCTTAGCCTGATTAACCAGCAGTGAAACTGGCCATCAGTCTATATCTATCACATATCCGAATTTTTAAAGAACGATCTGACAAAAGCCAGAAATCAACATTCGAAGCGAATGTTCATTTCTGAGTTTGATCAAGCAGTACAGCAAAAGTGGTGGAGCCAAGCGGGATCGAACCGCTGACCTCCTGCGTGCAAGGCAGGCGCTCTCCCAGCTGAGCTATGGCCCCGTATTCTACGGCTGAACCATGTAATGGTAGGTCTGGGCAGATTTGAACTGCCGACCTCACCCTTATCAGGGGTGCGCTCTAACCAACTGAGCTACAGACCTATAACAGGGTCGCGTTACAGCATCGTCTTTTACAATGAATCAAGCAATTCGTGTGGGAGCTCATCAGCAGGCTGATGTCGTCGATTAAGGAGGTGATCCAGCCGCAGGTTCCCCTACGGCTACCTTGTTACGACTTCACCCCAGTCATGAATCACACCGTGGTAACCGTCCTCCCGAAGGTTAGACTAGCTACTTCTGGTGCAACCCACTCCCATGGTGTGACGGGCGGTGTGTACAAGGCCCGGGAACGTATTCACCGCGACATTCTGATTCGCGATTACTAGCGATTCCGACTTCACGCAGTCGAGTTGCAGACTGCGATCCGGACTACGATCGGTTTTGTGAGATTAGCTCCACCTCGCGGCTTGGCAACCCTCTGTACCGACCATTGTAGCACGTGTGTAGCCCAGGCCGTAAGGGCCATGATGACTTGACGTCATCCCCACCTTCCTCCGGTTTGTCACCGGCAGTCTCCTTAGAGTGCCCACCATAACGTGCTGGTAACTAAGGACAAGGGTTGCGCTCGTTACGGGACTTAACCCAACATCTCACGACACGAGCTGACGACAGCCATGCAGCACCTGTGTCAGAGTTCCCGAAGGCACCAATCCATCTCTGGAAAGTTCTCTGCATGTCAAGGCCTGGTAAGGTTCTTCGCGTTGCTTCGAATTAAACCACATGCTCCACCGCTTGTGCGGGCCCCCGTCAATTCATTTGAGTTTTAACCTTGCGGCCGTACTCCCCAGGCGGTCAACTTAATGCGTTAGCTGCGCCACTAAAATCTCAAGGATTCCAACGGCTAGTTGACATCGTTTACGGCGTGGACTACCAGGGTATCTAATCCTGTTTGCTCCCCACGCTTTCGCACCTCAGTGTCAGTATCAGTCCAGGTGGTCGCCTTCGCCACTGGTGTTCCTTCCTATATCTACGCATTTCACCGCTACACAGGAAATTCCACCACCCTCTACCGTACTCTAGCTCGCCAGTTTTGGATGCAGTTCCCAGGTTGAGCCCGGGGCTTTCACATCCAACTTAACGAACCACCTACGCGCGCTTTACGCCCAGTAATTCCGATTAACGCTTGCACCCTCTGTATTACCGCGGCTGCTGGCACAGAGTTAGCCGGTGCTTATTCTGTCGGTAACGTCAAAACAGCAAGGTATTAGCTTACTGCCCTTCCTCCCAACTTAAAGTGCTTTACAATCCGAAGACCTTCTTCACACACGCGGCATGGCTGGATCAGGCTTTCGCCCATTGTCCAATATTCCCCACTGCTGCCTCCCGTAGGAGTCTGGACCGTGTCTCAGTTCCAGTGTGACTGATCATCCTCTCAGACCAGTTACGGATCGTCGCCTTGGTGAGCCATTACCCCACCAACTAGCTAATCCGACCTAGGCTCATCTGATAGCGCAAGGCCCGAAGGTCCCCTGCTTTCTCCCGTAGGACGTATGCGGTATTAGCGTTCCTTTCGAAACGTTGTCCCCCACTACCAGGCAGATTCCTAGGCATTACTCACCCGTCCGCCGCTGAATCAAGGAGCAAGCTCCCGTCATCCGCTCGACTTGCATGTGTTAGGCCTGCCGCCAGCGTTCAATCTGAGCCATGATCAAACTCTTCAGTTCAATACTGCTTGGGTTTTTAAGAAACCCTAAACTTGGCTCAGCAATCTCAAATGACTATGTGATTTCTCGCATGGCCACTTGTGATGCTGATAATCTTTGTGACTATCAGTCCGTACTCACAAGCACCCACACGAATTGCTTGATTCGATTTGTTAAAGAGCGTTTGGTTAAGAGCGTTTCGTCTCAACCGAGGCGCGCATTCTACGCTTTCCTCATTTGCTGTCAAGCGTTTATTTTGAAGTTTTTTGCGAGAAACTCGTTTAGCTTCAAACACTTGACTCGCTGCGATCTCTCGTAGCGGGAGGCGAATCATACAGCGTTTAGAAGCGCTGTCAACCATCATCTCAACCGCTGGCGATCATTTGATCGTAGCCCTTTCAGCTCTTTCCGAACAACCTAACTTATTGAATTTCAAGAAGTTTGTCGTTCCGATGTCGCTGGAAGTGGGGCGCATTATAAGGGGATCCGAGAGGGCGTCAACCTTTAATTTCATTTATTTGAAATGTTCCAGGCGAAGACCTTATCAAGGCTACCAGGTGCTCGCCACAACACCTTCTGCGCCTGTGAGATCGAGCGCCGCACAGGCCCTTGCCCCCTCCCCTATCTCCGGCCAATTCTGGGCAGCACCCGCGCAACAGCAGGAACCCGCAACACCATCAACACAGCCCCAATACCCGCATAGATCGCCCACTCCCGTAGATCCGAGCGCACGATCCACAAGAAATGCAGCAACCCCAACCCAAGTATCACGTACACCAACCGATGTAGCTTCTTCCAACGCGCCCCCAACCGCCGCTGGCTATACCGATTCGAGGTAACGGCCAGGGCCAGCAACCCAAGAAACCCAAGCGCCCCCACAATAATGTAAGGCCGCTTGCGCAACTCCACCGCCAACTGCCCCCAGTCCAGCCCAAGGATAAAGAACAGGTAAGCCAGGATGTGCAGCACGATATAGGCGAACACCCACAACCCCAGTTGCCGGCGCACCACGATCCAACCCGACCATCCCGTCAGCTTCTGCAGCGGCGTCATGCCCAAGGTAACCAGCAGGAAGGTCAGCGCCCCGAGCCCAAGCCGGTCCATCATGATCTTTCCAGGATCAGGCCCTAGCAGATTCATCGCCGCCTCATACAACCACCAGGCCGGGAACAGGCACCCCACGATGAAGATGGCCAGGCGAAACCAGGGGTAACGCATCAATAGTTCTTCCGCAGATCAAGCCCGGTATACAGCGACGCCACTTCATCGGCATAGCCATTGAACATCTGGGTTTCTCGCACATTGGGACTGAACAGCCCGCTGGGCAGCCGCCGCTCACGCGCCTGACTCCAACGGGGGTGGTCGACCGTCGGGTTCACATTGGCATAGAACCCATATTCATCCGGCGCCAGCCCTTCCCAGGTGGTGCCGGGTTGCTCCGTCACCAGGCTGATACGCACGATCGACTTGATGCTCTTGAAACCATACTTCCACGGCACCACCAGCCGCAACGGCGCGCCATTCTGGTTGGGCAGCTCCCGGCCATACATGCCAACCGCCAGGATCGCCAAAGGATGCATCGCCTCATCCAGACGCAAGCCTTCCCTATAAGGCCAGTCGATCAGGGCGAACCCCGAACGCTGCCCCGGCATGTGCTCCGGGTCTTTCAGGGTTTCGAAGCGCACATAGCGCGCCTTGGACGTCGGCTCTACCTGCTTGAGCAACTGCGCCAACGGGAAGCCCAGCCACGGAATGACCATCGACCACGCCTCCACGCAACGCAGCCGGTAGATGCGCTCCTCTAGCTGGTACGGTTTGACGAAGTCTTCCAGTGCATAGCACCCGGGCTTACCCACCTCGCCATCGACCACAACGCTCCACGGTTCGGTTTTCAGGCTATCGCCCTTGGCCGCCGGGTCGCCCTTGTCGGGCCCGAACTCGTAGAAGTTGTTGTAGTGGGTGGCATCCTTGAACGGCGTGATTGTCTCACCCTGGACCGTTACTGCCTGCCATCGGGTGGCCGCGAGTTTTTCACTGAACCAGCCAGGCGCCCTGCCAGCTTCGACATCGGCGTAACGGCTGGTTTCAGCTGCGCGCGCCATGCTCGGCAAGGCGCCCAGCGCCAGGCCGGCCAACGAGCCACCCAGCAGGGTACGACGGGAGAGGTAGATGCCTTCGGGGGTGATCTCCGATGCCTTGCACTCGGAAGACCTGGAAAGCTTGATGAGCATGAGCGGCTCCACAGCACTGGATAACGGATGTACCAGTAAGACTATGGAGCCGGCGGGTTATTCCTGCATTAAATGATTGTCACGCTTTGCGACGGCGTGCCTTGAGCAGGAACTGGATCGGCCCCGAAGCCGCATAGGCGAGGAAGATCAGCAGCAGGATACGCGGCGGGTCGCTGAACACCACGGCAAACACAAGCACCACGGCCAGGATAGCCACGAACGGCACACGACCCTTGAGGTCCAGCTCCTTGAAGCTGTTGTACTTGATGTTGCTGACCATCAGCATGCCGGCAGCAGCCACCAGCAGCGCCACCAGGAACGACAGCTTGGAGCCCTGGATGCCGTAGTCACTGAACGCCCACACGGTACCCGCGACCACGCCCGCGGCAGCTGGGCTGGCCAGGCCGATGAAGTAGCGCTTGTCAGCGGTGCCGACCTGGGTATTGAAGCGTGCCAGACGCAGTGCTGCACCGGCCACATAGATGAAGGCGACCATCCAGCCGACCTTGCCCATGTCGCCCAGCGCCCAGCCAAAGGCCAGCAAGGCCGGAGCCACACCGAAGGCGACCATGTCTGACAGCGAGTCGTACTCAGCACCAAAGGCGCTCTGGGTGTTGGTCATGCGTGCGACACGACCATCGAGGCCGTCGAGCACCATGGCCACGAAGATGGCGATGGCAGCGAAGGCAAAGTACTTGCTCGCCTCGCGCGGGTCACCGGCGCTCAGTGCGCTCTGTGCGCTCATCGAGCTGATGATGGAATAGAAACCGGCAAACAGGTTGGCGGTGGTAAACAGGTTGGGCAGCAGGTAGATGCCACGATGGCGCACCTTGCGCCCTTCGGCGTCATGCCCTTCTTCAACGTGCTCATCGACAGGTAGCAGGCTTTCGGCGTCGGAGGGCTTGTTCGGCTCTTCGGGACGTTCGCTCATGGAGGGTACCTTGCAACAGGATGGAAAATGTTCGACACGGGCCTGCAAAACAGGTTCTGACGGCAGGCCACTGGTCTGCTTTATACCAGAAGCGGACTGTCAGAACGAAAAAACGCGGCCGAAGCCGCGTTTTTCATCTTTCGACAAGACTTAGTTCTTGGTCTTGTCGACGATTTTGTTAGCCGAGATCCACGGCATCATCGAGCGCAGTTGCTCACCGATGATTTCGATGCCGTGAGCGGCGTTGTTGCGACGCTTGGCAGTCATCGATGGATAGTTGGTAGCACCTTCGGAGATGAACATCTTCGCGTACTCGCCGTCCTGGATGCGCTTCAGGGCGTTGCGCATGGCCTTGCGGGATTCTTCGTTGATGACTTCCGGACCGGTTACATACTCACCGTACTCGGCGTTGTTGGAGATCGAGTAGTTCATGTTGGCGATGCCGCCTTCGTACATGAGGTCAACGATCAGCTTCAGT
>NZ_JBMWDT010000027.1:0-12291 GCF_049545585.1 Providencia sp. NPDC089933 | reverse complement strand
TGTTCATCGCGCTTTGCGTTGTCTTGTTCCCGGTCAGTGGTGGCGCATTATAGGGAGTCAGAAAAATCTGGCAACCCTTTTTTTGCATTTTTTTTCTGACTGCTTACTTATCACTCAAAACGACTATTTTTTGATTCTTTTTAGGGCTTCTGGTAACTCAGCAATACTATTAATGACAATATCTGCATTCTCCATAGCCTCATCAGTGACCTGCTCACCACTTTTCACTAACACAGTGGTACCAACTTTAGCCGCTTTTCCCGCTAGTATATCCGCGAGTTTGTCGCCAACCATAATAGAAGCAGCCATATCTATATTTAAGAATGATTGCGCATCTAGTAACATCCCTGGCTTTGGTTTGCGGCAGTTGCAGTCTTGGCGATACTCTTCAATTTCCGCTTCGATATGATGAGGACAAAAATAGATACCATCTAAGTCAACACCGCGGTCGGCTAACGACCAATCCATCCACTCTGTTAGCTGCATAAACTGGTCCTCGGTATAAATACCACGGCCTATGCCAGATTGATTAGTTACAATGACTAATGCATAACCCATTTTTTTTAATTCTAACATCGCTTCAATCGAGCCTTCGATAAATTCAAAGTCATCGATTTTATGAACATAGCCATGATCGATATTGATTGTTCCATCTCTGTCTAAAAAGACTGCGGGGGTCCCGTTACTCACCGATTTGCTCCTCAAATTTAATATCTTTTTAGTATCTCATGAAAAGAAAAGAAATGAGAATAGAATAAATAGAACAATCTTTATTGACTTAGACGTCTAGACGCCTTAACATCCAACAATATTAGATACACTATCTAAAAAAACAATTCAGATAAAAGTTAGAAAATATAAATGATAAAGCTCTCAAATATTAATAAGGTTTTCCAGCAAGGAAACCGTAACATTCAAGCGCTGACTGACATTAGCTTGCATGTTCCTGCTGGTCAGATATATGGCGTAATAGGCGCATCAGGTGCAGGTAAAAGTACACTTATACGTTGCGTAAACATGCTCGAACGCCCTACTTCAGGCCAAGTCGTCGTTGATGGGCAAGATTTAACAGCAATGACAGAAAAAACGTTGACGAGAGCACGCCGTGGCATCGGCATGATTTTCCAACATTTTAACTTATTATCTTCACGTACTGTTTTTGATAATGTGGCGCTTCCTTTAGAGCTTGATAATACGCCTAAGGAAAAAATTAATGAGCGCGTTAATGAATTACTCGAACTGGTTGGTTTAACCGACAAGAAAGATAGTTATCCTGCTAATCTTTCTGGAGGGCAAAAACAACGCGTTGCTATTGCGCGAGCCTTAGCAAACTCCCCCAAAGTTCTATTGTGTGATGAAGCGACCAGTGCATTAGACCCTGCGACAACACGCTCTATCCTTGAGTTATTAAAGGATATTAATCGTCGTTTAGGATTAACTATCTTATTAATTACCCATGAAATGGATGTGGTAAAACGCATCTGTGACCAAGTTGCAGTCATCAGCGGTGGTCAGTTAATCGAGAAAGATAAAGTCAGTGAAGTGTTTTCTCATCCGAAAACACCGGTTGCCCAAGCATTTATTCAGTCAACATTAGTGATTGATATTCCAGATGACTATAAAGCTCGTTTAAAAGCTGAATCAGGCAGTGATTTATCGCCATTAGTGAAATTAGAATTTACAGGGCAATCTGTTGATGCTCCTTTAATTTCCATGGCTGTACGCAAGTTCGATATAGATATTAATATATTGAGCTCCCAAATCGACTACGCAGGCGGCGTTAAGTTTGGTGTAATGTTAGCTGAACTACATGGCATCAATGGTGGAGTAGAGTCCACAATTACATTTTTAAAAGAACACCATGTCAAAGTAGAGGTTTTGGGTTATGTCTGAGGGAATGATTTCACTACTTATAACAGGAACGATTGATACTATCATTATGACTTTCGTATCAGCGATCCTCGGTTTTTTATTAGGTGTACCGACAGGTGTTTTACTTTATGTCACTCGCCGTGGGCAAGTGATGGAAAATACAGCTCTTTATAGTGTAATTTCAGCGGTAGTGAACGTATTCCGTTCAATCCCGTTTATCATTCTATTAGTATGGATTAGCCCATTCACTAAATTCTTGGTTGGTTCGGCCATTGGTATTGAAGGCGCTATTGTTCCATTGACAGTTGGCGCAATTCCCTTTATTGCTCGTATGGTTGAAAATACATTATTAGAAGTACCAAGTGGTTTGATTGAAGCTTCAAGGGCTATGGGGGCAACACCGCTACAGATTATTCGTAAAATATTGTTACCTGAATCATTACCGGGGATTATCAACGCAGCAACTATCACATTAATTATGTTAGTCGGCTACTCAGCAATGGGCGGTGCTGTGGGTTCTGGTGGTTTAGGGCAAATTGCAATGCAATATGGGTATTACACCTACAATCCATTAGTGATGAATACCGTACTTGTTTTGTTAATCATTTTAGTTTTCATCATTCAATACACTGGTGAATACTTAATGAAAAAAGTATCACATCGATAGTAAGTAAAATAGCTGCGCCGTTAGGGTGCTTATAAAGTCCGTTTTAAAGGGGTATATCAATGTCTATTAAATTAAAATCTATCGCAGTTGTCGGCGCGCTATTAGGCACTCTAGTTCTCACAGGTTGTGGTGAGAAAGAAAAAGATGCCAACAGCATTAAAGTTGGTGTGATCATGGGCAAAGAATTAGAAGTTGCTGAGGTTGCACAAAAAGTTGCTAAAGAAAAGTATGGCTTAAATGTTGAATTAGTTTCATTTAATGACTTCGTTTTACCTAATGAAGCATTAAGCAAAGGCGATATTGATGCTAACGCATTTCAACACAAACCGTACCTTGATCAACAAATTAAAGATCGTAACTATAAATTAGTTCCTGTGGGCAATACTTTTATTTACCCAATTGCAGCTTATTCTAAAAAAATTAAATCAGTTGATGAATTAGCCGATGGTTCACAAATTGCGCTACCTAATGACCCGACTAACTTAGGCCGCTCTCTACTATTGTTACAACAGCAAGGTTTGATCAAATTAAAAGAGGGCACAGGTTTAATGCCTACTGTTCTGGATGTGGTTGAGAACCCAAAAAACCTGAAATTTGTTGAATTAGAAGCACCTCAATTACCACGAGCTTTGGATGACCAAAAAATTGCTCTAGCCATTATCAATACCACTTGGGCAAGTAGCGCAACACCAAAATTAACACCAGCAAAAGATGGTTTATTCGTTGAAGACAAAGATTCTCCATATGTGAATGTTATTGTTGCCCGTGAAGATAATAAAGATAGCGAAAATGTGAAGAAATTTATCCAAGCATATCAATCGGATGAAGTATCTAACAAAGCTAATGAAGTCTTTGATGGTGGTGCAGTTAAAGGCTGGTAATCTTTTTTATTATTAAAAAAACGATTAAAATACTAGGTGGCGTAATGCCATCTAGTATTTTTTGCAATTTATAGACTACAAAACATAGCAACTTAATTTTAGTAACCATATAAGAAAGGTATAACTTATGAGACTGTTATTGCTCACCTTGGTGGCTTTTACGCTAGCCGGGTGTGGAATTAACCAATACACAAGTCCAGGGCAAAACAAAGGTTTCACTAGTATGAAATTGTCTAAACCTGTACCTCGTGTCACAGAACCAGACACCGCAAATGTCAAATTAATGAATAGCCCTGAAGAGCTGTTAGGCATGCCTTTCAAAGACTTAGGTGTTGTTTCTGGGGAATCTTGCCGTGAAAGTGTTCAAAGCCCTCCGGCAAATCTAAACACAGCAAAAAACAGCATGTTAACCCAAGCTGCTTATATTGCCGCCGATGCAGTGCTTTTACATCAATGCCAAACAATGACCTCACCGGGCTGTTATCAGGCAACCATTTGTGAAGGCAGTGCATTACAAATTGTTGAATAATAAATCAATGCAATCTTTTCAATTTAATGTTATTGGCCATATTGAATCACCTTATAAAGAAAAGTTTGCCATCCCGCGCCAGCCTGGACTCGTTCTAGGCGGTGTAGGACGCCTACATTTACACCCGCCTTATAATGACCCAAACACTGTTCGAGGGCTCAAGCAATTTAGCCATATTTGGGTTTTATTTATTTTTCATCAAACGATGGAAGGCGGTTGGAAGCCTTTAGTTCGTCCGCCGCGCCTTGGTGGCAACCAGAAAATGGGGGTTTTTGCGACGCGTTCAACTTTTAGACCAAACCCTATCGGTATGTCACTTGTTGAATTAAAAGGGATAACGGAAAAAGATAATCAAGTTATCCTTGACCTAGGTAGCCTTGATTTACTTGATGGTACGCCAGTGATTGATATTAAGCCTTATTTGCCCTTCGCTGAAGCGTTACCAGAAGCCATTGCAGGATACGCACAAGAGGCGCCTACAGACGATATGCAGGTTATATTTACTGTACAAGCCCAACAGGAATTAAATCTCTATCAAAGACAATACCCTAAATTGAAGCAATTTATTGAACAAGTACTAATGCAAGACCCTCGTCCTGCTTATAAAAAACAATCTACTGAAATTCGTGACTACGCTGTCCATTTATTAGATTTTAATATTCGCTGGCGAGTAATTCGTGGTGTGACTGAAGTATTCGCTATTGAACCGTATGAAAAAACGCGTTAACCCCTTTTGGCAAATGTCAGTCACTGGTAGACTAGCTCTCTATATACCTTGGTAAGCAAACGACTTATCATAATTTGTTGTTCTAATGGAACCTATACAATGCGTACTAGCAAATATCTGCTCTCAACTCTAAAAGAGACCCCTGCGGATGCAGAAGTTATCAGCCACCAGCTGATGCTGCGTGCAGGAATGATCCGTAAACTTGCTTCTGGTCTGTATGACTGGTTACCCACTGGCGTGCGTGTACTACGAAAAGTAGAAACCATTGTTCGTGAAGAAATGGAAAATGCAGGTGCTATCGAGGTATCTTTACCCGTAGTTCAACCGGCAGATTTATGGCAAGAAAGTGGGCGTTGGGAACAGTATGGTCCTGAATTGCTACGTTTTGTTGACCGTGGTGAACGGCCTTTCGTTCTAGGCCCAACTCATGAAGAAGTCATTACTGATTTAATACGTAATGAAATCACCTCTTATAAACAACTGCCTTTGAATTTATTCCAAATTCAAACTAAATTCCGTGACGAAGTTCGCCCACGCTTTGGTGTCATGCGTTCACGTGAATTTATCATGAAAGATGCATATTCGTTCCACATCAATCAAGAATCGTTACAAGAAACTTACGATGCGATGTACGAAGCGTATAGCAAAATTTTCACTCGCATTGGCTTTGACTTCCGTGCAGTCCAAGCGGATACCGGCTCAATTGGTGGTAGCGCTTCTCACGAATTCCAAGTACTTGCGAAAAGTGGTGAAGACGACGTTGTTTTCTCAACGGAATCTGATTTTGCTGCAAACATTGAATTTGCTGAAGCAGTTGCACCTACGGCACCACGTGGAGCAGCAACAGAAGAAATGCGTTTAGTCGATACTCCAAATGCAAAAACTATTGCTGAGCTGGTCGAACAATTCCATTTACCTATTGAAAAGACAGTTAAAACATTAATTGTTCACGCCAAAAAAGATTCTGGTCATACATTGGTCGCGTTGTTAATCCGTGGTGATCATGAGCTTAATGAAATTAAAGCGGAAAAACACCCTTTAGTTGCGAGCCCACTTGAGTTCGCTTCTGAAGAAGAAATTAGAAATGCGGTAAATGCAGGTCCGGGTTCTTTAGGCCCTGTTAATATGCCATTACCTATCGTTATCGACCGTAGTGTTGCAATAATGAGCGACTTTGGCGCGGGTGCGAATATTGATGGTAAACACTATTTCGGTATTAACTGGGAACGTGATCTACCGACTCCTGACACTTTTGATCTGCGTAATGTCGTTAATGGTGACCCAAGCCCAGATGGTAAAGGGGTACTACAAATTAAACGTGGTATCGAGGTCGGTCATATTTTCCAATTAGGGACTAAATACTCTGAAGCGATGAAAGCTTCTGTCCAAAATGAAGAAGGCCATAATCAAATCGTGACAATGGGTTGTTATGGTATTGGTGTAACTCGTATCGTTGCAGCAGCTATTGAACAAAGCCACGATGAGCGTGGGATCATTTGGCCGGATGCGATTGCACCATTCCAAGTTGCAATTTTGCCAATGAATATGCATAAATCTTACCGCGTTAAAGAAGTTGCAGAAAAACTGTATGCTGATTTAAAAGCCAACGGTATTGATGTTATTTTTGATGACCGTAAAGAGCGCCCTGGTGTGATGTTTGCCGATATGGAATTAATTGGTGTGCCATACACCATTGTTATTGGTGATCGTAATTTAGATAATAACCAAGTTGAATACAAATCTCGTCGCAGTGATGACAAAGACTTGGTTGGTCTAGACAATGTGGTTAGCTTCTTAAAAGAAAAGTTAGCAGCTCGTTTAGTTAAATAACCAAAACAATAAAAAGCCCCCAGCCATTGGTTCTCCAACTATTGGGGGCTTTTTTTAAATATCTCGATATGAACCAATTTTAAAGCCACGCTCTAAGATCTGCATCTTTAAATTCTCTGAGGTCAGCACTTCTAATTCATTCAACCGTGGATAGGCATAATTGCTTTTTAATAAAGCATTATCAATAAATGCAGGATGACTCATTATCTCAATGGAGCGATTTCCATGTAGTTTCGCTTCGTCTAAAATCTGCAAAAATAATGACTCACTAATTTTATCACCATAAAACTCACTACTAAAAGAATCAGTGCTAGCAACTTGATATGACAAAGGCGGCCAATTTTTTTCTAATTGACGATCAACTCGCAATGCAATACCTTTTTCCTGTGCAAAGTTAACAATGATAGGAAAGACCCCTTCTATCATATGCACATGGTGATGGCTATCTATGTGACTAGGCTTTCGACCGAAAACCTCAATAAATTTCTGGTATTGCTGATTTAGCTCTTCTTCAATTTCATTTAATGGCAATTCATTTGTGTCTATATCCCACAACCATTTACCAAGCAAACCATCACGACACAAAGATGGCATCGATGAAAAAGGTTTGCCCGCGGTCAAAACAAAATGCATACCTACCGCTAAATTAGGGTAATCATGACTTAATTTTGCGGCATCCGATATCGCAGGCATATTCATCATAGCCGTAGTTGAATGAACAACTCCATTTCGATGGGATTCAATGATCCCATAGTTTACAGCGCGACATAATCCAAAATCATCAGCATTAACAATAAGTAATGAAGACATAGTATTTCCCTTAACCCTGTATATAATCGCCCTATTTACTTTCCTGCTCTAATTTTTTTATCACTTCATCAAAGTTAGGCAGGTATTTTTTATGAGCAATTAACAATTCTTTTGAAATTAAACGAGCATCTTTATCAGAGTGAATTAATGGATTTAGATTCATAGCCAATAAGACATCATTAAAATCACCATTGGTTGCAGCTCTACTTGTTGCTATTTCAAAGTTTTTCAATGTATAAATTAACCCTAGTACCTTATCATCGAAATGCGTAATTCTTGGATGAGGCATAGCACCATCACGTCCAAGTATACAGGTCATTTCTACAGTCCAATCGCTTGGAATATTATCAATATGGCCATGGTGTGGGATATTTACATAGTGCTCTGTCTTTTTATCATTGTAGATTGCATTTATCACTTCACAGGCAGCATCCGAATAGTATGCTCCCCCCCGCAGCTCTAATTCCTTAGGTTTAACATCGAGGGATGGGTTTTTATAAAGTTCGAAAAGTTGATGCTCAACTTTTTGCACAATTTGTGCTCGAGCCCCACCTTTATAATATTCGCCAAGCTCTATTGCTAACATTTCTTTAGGTTTAAAATAGTATAATAAATACGAGCAAGGGATTAGATTTAAGCCTCTAATTAACCCTTCTTCAAAGGCTAGGTCAGTAATGTTTTTTACTGAATTTGCGCTTAATGTCCCTGCGGCAATTCCTTCTAATAGTTCATCAAAGCGTGATACACCATTTACAATAACATCTTTGATAAAAACCATATGGTTTAAACCAAATAGATCTATTGATAACTCATCTTTTTCAGATAGTTGCAAAACATCTGTAATAAACATTTTCATACCGATTGGAATATTACAGACACCAATGAAGCGTTTAAAATCAGTATGACGATATACTGCTTCTGTCACCATACCTGCTGGGTTGGTAAAATTAATCACCCATGCATTTGGGCAAATCTCTTCAACATCTTTAATAATATCGAAAATAACAGGAATGGTACGTAACCCTTTAAATAACCCACCAGCACCGTTAGTTTCTTGCCCTAAATAACCATGTTTTAACGGAATTGACTCATCCAGCTCACGCGCTTTTAATTGACCAACCCTTAATTGAGTCGTAACAAAATCAGCATCTATTAATGCTTCTCTTCGATCTAATGTTTTATATAATTTTAAAGGGACTCCTGCATGTTTAACCATACGCTCACATAAGTTAAAAATAATATCTAACTTTTCTTTCCCTTCTTCAACATCAACTAACCATAATTCCGTAATAGGTAATTCGTGATACCGCTTAATAAAACCTTCCAACAATTCAGGTGTATAGCTACTACCACCGCCAATAGTGACAACTTTTAATTTCTGAGTCATATTAACCTCATTGAACCTTATAAAATGAATATAGAAAAGCACACCATCTTTATCAAAAGATGGTTATGCTTGAGTTTTCTTAAAAGAAAAATTAACTTAAATAAAAAATTAACCCACCATTTTTTGCTCAACACTAAATAGATTTTTTCTATAATCACTTGGTGTTAATGATGTTAACTCTTTAAATTTTTTCACAAATAAACTGGGGCTACTATACCCTGATTCAAATGCAATATCGGTAATTGAATAATTAGTTATTTCAAGCTGTTTTTTAGCAAAATTAATTCTTATATCATTAATAATTTGCATCGGCGTTTTGCCATAATATCGTTTTGTTGCGCGAGTTAAATACTCTTGTGATTTGCCAGTAATTGTTATCATATTTTGCAACGCACTTTCACTAAACATCGCGATATCATGCATTTCTTCCAATGTACTTTTTAACCATTGGGGGGCATCATCCCGCATACTTTTCTCACGAAAATGGCGTAACCGATTAACTACGTTAAATGTAACTAATTCAATAAATTCATTAAATTCGCTATCGCGGAAGTTCAATGATGCGATTACCGATTCGATATAAGCCATAAATTCATTTTTTAATTGGTAGCTTTGTGATGCAACAAAGCAATTTGGTAATAATGGCAGATAATGCTTATCGAAAAATGCTTTGCTAATTCCGACATTTAATATTCGTGTAGGACCAAAGTCATAAGCACTTTCATGGTAGGAGCCAATTGGTAGAAATACAAAATCCCCACGCTCTAATAAAACTTTTTTTCCATTTATAATTTGATAACAACGACCAGTTAGAACAATCATATATTCATAATAATCGTGTTGATGCAGTCCACTTGCACTCTCAACTTTATTATAAATAAAGACATGAAAGGTTTTATTATTAAAAAGTTCACTTTCTTGAACCAGTTTAATCTCAGCATTAGTGTCGGTTCTATTCATCAGTGTCTGCATCATGAGCCTCTCTCTAATGATTTATTTTTTCATGTAACTCAATTAATTCTGTAATTAATTCACGGGCTAACATAGCATTCATTAAGTGATCTTGAGCATGAACAAGAACTAAACTCACTTTGATTCTCCCTTCTCCCATATCACTTTCAATCAATTGAGTTTGTACTTTATGAGCTTCATTTAATGAAGAATGAGACTGCTCCATTAAATTTTTCGCTGTCACGAAATCACCCGCTTTGGCTTTTTTCAGCGCGGTGTAGGCTAAACTTCGAGCTTGCCCCGCATTAATAATTAACCCCATGACAACTTCTTCTAGTTCATTGCTTGCGTCTTCTTGGATATCATCAAGTTCAAACATATTTTTATCTCGACTTAAATGGGAGGAGCAAGCTCCTCCATATTTTAAAACTTCAGTGCATTCGCAATATCTTCTTCACTTTCTTCTTCATCTATCGTGTTTTGGGCTTTATTCGAAATGACCACAAACGGCAGATAAACAAGAACAGCAACACCAAGGTTGAATAAGGCAAGTAATAAGGCAGCAATACTTCCATTAGTGTTAAAGAAAGCAGCCAAACCTGTTGGCATCGTCCACGGAGCAATATTTGTCACTGGTGGGATGATCCCTAAAGAATATGCTGCCACCATTATTCCTGCCAATAATGGCTGAATCAAAATAAAGGGGATAAACATCACAGGATTCATAATGATCGGTAAACCAAAAATAATAGGCTCATTAATTTGGAAGATACCTGCAGGTAAAGCTAACTTAGCAACTTGGCGATGATCAGCACGACGTGAAGCAATAAAAATTGCAATAATCAGACCTAATGTCGCCCCTGTTCCACCTAAAAACACATAGGAGTCAAGCATAGGCTTCGCCCACATATGAAAGGATTTACCAGCTGCAATTGCTGCGTCAACTGAGCCATACTCTGCATATAAAGATACGTTTTCTAATGCCCAAGGCGTCATAATACCGCTATCTAACGCCGTTAATGCTAATGAACCATGGATACCAAAAAACCACAGCAGCGACGTAAAGACCACATAAGCCCATCCAACCACATTTCCCATCGATGCTAAAGGCGTTGAAACACTATCCATGATAATTTGATGAAAATTAGTGCTAATCCCCGTTAGCGCCCATGACACTATTCCCATAATAAATAAGATAATAAAACCAGGAATAAGTGCAGAAAACGAACGTGAAACTGATGGCGGAACGCTATCTGGTAATTTGATAACCCAATTACGGCGGACAATAAAAGTGAACATTTCAGCGACGACTAATCCTAAAATAATCCCTGAAATGATATTTGCTCCACCCAACCAATTCGCCCCAACGGCATAGGCACCATTTACATCATAAGGTGTTACTGTCATAAAAGAAGCTATAGCAAGTAACCCTGCGGCTAGCGGGTCAACTTTGCGTTCTTCTGCTAATGCCATGGCAATAAAGAAAGGGGCCATTAGAGACATAATACCTAGTGTCCCATTATAAACATTTCCCCCTATCACTTTAAAACCGTTTAATGTTTCGATTGTTGAAGGTTCTAATCGAACACCTAAAGAATAAAAAAACGACCCTGTATCAAAACTAAGAAAAACATTATTAATTAGTACAAACATAGCCCCAACGAGTGTTAGAGGCATTATTCTAATAAAACCATTCTTTATTGCATTAACATGAGGCTGCTTTCCCAATCGAACCGCGAATGGAAGGAGTACCTTTTCAAGCGAAGTGATAACAAGACTCATAAAAATACCCTCAATTTTTTGAGTATGCTCCATTCTTAATTAGCTAAAGATCGTATTAGCACCAATATCGATGGAGTTATTATGTAATAGAGGTAGTTAGTAGCGCTCTAATATTAACCTGCTGTTTGGTTTTTAATGATTGCCACGGCCGCTTTTAACACTCCTAATCCATCAACCTTGCCGTACAAAAGTGAGTCAATCACCTCAACGGGTTTGTTCGGCAATAATTTTTGAATATCAGATTGCATCCAAGCAATTTGCGGCCCAAGTAATACCAAATCAGCATCGACACCTTTTTCTGCTGCTAAGCTTTCAGGGAAAGCTTCAATGTTGACTGGTACATCATATTTCTCTGCCTGTTGCCTCATTTTGTTAACTAGCAGTGAGGTAGACATCCCCGCAGAACAAAATAAATAGATATTTTTTTTCTTCATTCCTTATCCTTAGATTCGTTCTATCTTTTAATTACCGCTGTAATTTATAAGTTTTTTTGCAGACTTACAGCATTTACTAACACTACAAACTAAAAATAAAAATTCTTTCTAGTTGAATGAAGTATACGTACTTCCCCTAGTTTTCGATATTTCAATGTCATCAAGAATTGTCTCTCATTGACTAATCGTTATGACCCCCCTCACATTTATACAAATATTTTGCGTTAATAAAAAAGTTATATTGATATCAAAAAAGCAAAGGCTGGTGAATATATTGATAAATCGAAGGGATTTTGGCTGATATTTTAGATAGTTAATAAAAGAAAAGGTCATGTATTCAATCCGGTGATTAACCTGTAATATAGGGTAATTTATCGGAGAATATTCATGGCTAAAGTCGATGTAAGGTGCCCATTTTGTC
>NZ_JBMWDT010000026.1:0-30555 GCF_049545585.1 Providencia sp. NPDC089933 | reverse complement strand
ATTTTCAACTTTTTCTTTCTCACCTCTGTTATCACAAGGCTTCGAGGTTTTCTTCGAGCCGGTTTATCGTGACAACGGATGCGCATTATAGGGAGGTATTAGAATTACACAACCTTTTTTTTAAAAAAAAATGCCGTTTGGGGATAAAATCATCACTCTGTGTTTTTTAGCTTCATTATGGTTATAAAAAAAGCTAATTTCTGCCTATAATTCTACTTTAATGAAACTTGTTAGATACTCCCATTGTTGATGAACTAACTATTTTAGTTTCTAACCTTTATATTGATATTTTTAATGGTCATAGAAATGAACAAACTTTTACGCCCTTATCTAGGAATATCCCCTTCTGTCGAACCAAGTGTCTTTATTGACCCTTCCGCAGTTGTGATTGGAGATGTACGTTTAGCTAATGATGTCAGTATTTGGCCACTTTCAGTTTTACGTGGTGACGTAAATTATATATCTATCGGCGCAAGGACTAACATTCAGGATGGTTGTGTTTTGCATGTTACTCATAAATCAAGCAGCAATCCTACTGGTAACCCGCTAATCATTGGCGAAGATGTCACCGTAGGTCATAAAGTGATGCTACATGGCTGTACTATAGGAAATAGAGTGCTAGTTGGAATGGGCTCAATTATCATTGATGGGGCTATCATCGAAGATGATGTCGTTATTGGTGCTAACAGTTTAGTGACTCAAGGGAAAAGACTCGAATCTGGCTACTTATATACGGGAAGCCCAGCAAAAGCCATCCGAAAATTGACTGATGCTGAGTTAGGCCATTTACGTTATTCAGCAAACAACTATGTCGAATGGAAAAACAACTATTTAGCCTCTGATAATACGTAAAGACCATGTGCGCCATCGTGGCCTTGTTCAATCAAGGCTTCAAACTCTTCTTCTATATCCCATCGATGCTGCTGAAATAACCTCAGAGGAGTTTCTTCTTTACCATAGCGTTGAAACAATAATGACTGAGGAACTGCACATTCAGCAAGCATTCCGCTAATCAATACAGGAAAACGTACTTGCTTGGATAATTCATCCCACTCTTCTCTATCAGGAAATTGAATTTGCTGGTTCACCCTTTCAATTCCTTATATAAAGCAGATAGAACTGGCGTAATTTCAGGGAGAACACCATGCCATAGCTTAAAAGAAAATGCAGCTTGCCCTACAAGCATACCAAGGCCATCCGCTATTTTTGTCACCTGATGTTCACATGCAAAAGATAAAAATGGCGTCAATGTAGATTGATAAAACATATCGTAACAAGCAACTTGTTTGGTAAATATCAGTGAGTTTATTGTCGGGATATCACCACTTACACCCGATGAAGTTGCATTAATAATTAGATCAAAATCAGGAGAGGTGATCTGTTCGATCTGCATCCCTTTTATGTTACCTAGTGAAGAAAACTCATTAACTAATGTTTCTACTTTGGCATACGTTCTATTCGTTAGAGTAATGTTACATCCATATTCCAAGAGGGGGAGTAGCGCTCCCCGAGTTGCCCCACCAGCTCCGATCATTAGTATCTTGCTATTCGGATGAATAAATTCTAAGCGTTGGAGGTCTAACAATAGGCCCATGCCATCGGTATTATCACCAAGCAGGCGGTTATCATCTAACTTCATCACAGTATTAACTGCGCCACAGGCTTGGGCTCTTTCCGTTAACTCAGAAACAAGCTGATATGCCCTTTCTTTAAATGGCAAAGTAATGTTTGCACCTTTCCCCCCCTGAGAAAAAAATTCGGCTAAACTGAGCTCAAAGTTATCTACAGGCGCTAAAATTTTTTCGTATTCAAGTAGTATACCTGTTTGCTCCGCAAACATTTTATGTATAGATGGTGATTTACTGTGTTGAATCGGGTTACCAAAAACCGCAAACATTTCCATGAACATTACCCTTTACGATACAATTGACCCGTTTTAGCATCCCTAATTTCAGATGGGTTTTGGCGACCGCCAACCACCCCATCCAAAACAGGAATACTTTTGTTGAATTGAGCAATAACCTCATTTGTTGTTCTACATGGCTCTAGCCCACTTAAATTAGCGCTTGTAGACACCAACGGTTTACCATATTCACGACATAATTTTTTTACTAACTCGTGAGTAGTAACCCTCACCGCTAAAGTATCAAATTGGCCAGTTAACCACTTTGGTGTAGAGGCTTTCGCGGGTATCACCCAGGTTACAGGGCCCGGCCAAGTTGCGAACATCGCTTGCTTTTGCTCTTCCGTGAGTTGTTTATCATCAACATAGTCTTTTAATTGTTCGTAACTATCAGCAATCAGAATTAAACCTTTCTCCCAAGGGCGTTGCTTTAGTTCTAATAACTTGTTGACTGCATTTTCGTTATCAGGGTCGCAACCTAATCCAAAAACAGCTTCCGTTGGATAGGCAATAACTTCCCCTTTTTGTAATGAAACAATAATACTTTCAATTGCAGGTGTAGATTTATTTGGCATAGTTTTAACTCGTTATTCTTCTTGTTGCTTACCGCAACGTTTACTGGCACAAAATAATCTTACTCCTTGTCCCCCCTTTTTTTCCATCAATAATGGATATTCACAATACAAACATTTACCAGTCACAGGTTTATTATTTAATATAAACTGACAGTTAGGATAATTATCACAAGCATAAAAAGTCTTCCCAAAACGGGATTTTCTTTGCAATAAATTTCCTTTTTGGCATTGTGGGCATGGAATTTTAGTTTCATCCGGCTTATCAATTAGCTCAATATGTTCACACTCAGGGTAGTTACTACAACCTATGAACATGCCAAATCGGCCTTGTTTCAGCACTAAATCATGACCACATTTCGGACAAGATTGCCCGTCTAAAACTTTAATGATATGGCTTTCCACCATTGCCCTAAGTGGGCGCATATAATTGCACTGAGGATAACTTGAGCAACCTAAAAAAGGGCCGTGTGTACTATTACGGATCACCAGTATAGAGTTACATTCTGGGCAATATTCATTTTTTTCTGTATCAAAAGGCAGCTGTTTCGACATATCATTCTCTACTTTCTTTAGCCGATAAAGCTAAATTAATCTAATATACCCACCAGCACTTGAGCAAATCACTCCATTAATTTCCATTTCAGTTAAAATAGAAATCACTTGAGTGATTGGGACTTGTGTTTGTTCTGCAATCACATCTACTGGTGTAGGTTTGTACCCCACCATACCTAAAATTTTATTTTCTACCACATTAAACTCAAGTGGGTTTTCATTTATAGGTAACTCCGTTTGAATCCAATTTAACCCATCAACTAAATGCTGCAAAACATCATTTGGTTCTATTAATAAATAAGCCCCCTGTTGTAATAACCAATGATTCCCTCCAAACGCAGGGTTACCTAATGGAGCAGGTAATGTAAAAAGATCACGATTTTGTTCAATTGCATATCGCGCTGTTATTAATGAACCACTTTTCATACCTGCCTCTATCACAACAACTGCTTTACTTAACCCACTAATGATACGATTTCGCTGCGGAAACTGCTTGGGTAATGGGGGAGTGCTAGGCCAGTATTCGGAAATTAGTGCCCCATTCATTTTAATATGCTCAGCTAACCCATAATGTTGTTTTGGATAAATATTTTCTAGACCACTTCCCAGAACTGCGATGGTTTTACCATCATTGTCAAGCGCAGCTTTGTGGCTTATTCCATCAATACCGATTGCGAGTCCACTCGTGATAGTCACCCCATGCTGCACAAAGTCTTTAGTAAATATATTGGTCCATTTTCGACCATATTCGCTAGCTTGCCGGCTACCAATTAAAGCAACCTGTGGCGTTGCTAACAATTCACTTTGCCCTACCACAAAAAGTAATAGGGGAGGACGATAAATTTGCTTTAAGAGATGTGGGTAATTAGGGTCAAGATAAGTAATTAATTGATGATTTTGATTAGCGAGCCATTTTTGTACTTTTTCGATTCGATTCATTGGAACATGAAGAAATTGCAATTGCTGCATCTCATTCAGACCACTGTCTCGTAAGGCTTGATGACTAACCTTATCTAACAGGGTTAACTCATTAACTATTTTTACTGCACGCTGAGGTAATAGCTTTTTTACCTGTGACATTCTCAGCCAGATTTCTTGAGTATTCATTTTGTCATCCTGACTAAATTAGTAAATAGGTTCTTCAGTGAACAAATGATAACCAATACTGTCAATATGACGGAGAAATGTCTAGAATAGTCATTAATTCCCATTCACTTTTTGGAAACTGCTCGAAAAATTTATGTCAGTCTTAAACGTGTTACATTACCCAGACGAACGCTTACGCACAATTGCTAAGCCGGTCGAAAAAGTTGATGCCTCTATTCAGCGCATCGTTGATGATATGTTCGATACCATGTATGAAGAAGAAGGTATTGGGCTCGCAGCAACACAAGTCGATATCCACCAGCGTATTATTGTTATTGATGTTTCTGAAACCCGTGATGAACGTCTAGTACTTATTAACCCTGAATTATTAGATAAATCAGGAGAAACTGGTATCGAAGAGGGTTGTCTTTCTATTCCTGAACAGCATGGGTTTGTGCCGCGAGCAGAGCAAGTAAAAGTTAAGGCTTTAGATTACAACGGAGAGTCTTTTGAGCTTGAAGCGGATGGTTTATTAGCTATTTGTATCCAACATGAAATGGATCACCTTGTTGGTAAGCTGTTTGTTGATTATTTATCCCCTTTAAAACGTCAACGCATCCGCCAAAAAGTTGAAAAACTGGATAGACAAAGAGCAAAAGAGGCTAAAAAATAGCTAGCTTGGTAACTATAAACAGGGAAATTAACGTGTCAGAACCATTAAAAATTATCTTTGCGGGTACTCCGGATTTTGCTGCTAAACATTTAGCCGCGCTTTTAGAAACGAATCACCAAATTGTTGGTGTACTTACTCGCCACGATAAACCTGCGGGTAGAGGGAAAAAACTAACACCAAGTCCGGTTAAAGTTCTAGCTGAAGAGCACCAACTTCCTGTTTTTCAACCTGTATCGCTTCGAGATGCTGAAAATCAACAATGGATCAAAGAAAGAAACGCAGACCTAATGATCGTCGTTGCCTATGGGTTAATTCTGCCACAAGCTGTTTTAGATATTCCTCGTTTAGGCTGCCTAAATGTTCACGGCTCTTTACTACCTCGTTGGCGAGGAGCTGCTCCTATTCAACGTTCTATTTGGGCAGGTGATGCTGAAACGGGCGTCACTATTATGCAAATGGATGCAGGTTTAGACACAGGTGATATGCTTTATAAGGCAATTTGCCCGATTACCCCCCACGATACAAGTGCTACATTGTATGAAAAGCTAGCGATAACTGGCCCACAAGCATTGATCCATACCGTAGATATGTTGTCGTTAGGCCAATGTGTCCCAGAAAAGCAGGATGATTCGCTGGCTAATTATGCCGAAAAATTATCTAAGGAAGAAGCGCGTATTGATTGGCAACAAGATGCCAGCCACATCGAACGCTGTATCCGCGCATTTAACCCTTGGCCTATGAGTCATTTTACGGTTGAAGAGCAGCTAATCAAAGTATGGCAAGCTGAAGTAATCTCTGGGACTCACAATAAACAGCCAGGAACAATCATTAGCGCCGATAAAAAAGGGATAAGCATTGCCACGGGTAATGGCATACTGAATATCACTCAGTTACAACCACCAGGCAAAAAAGCAATGAGTGCGCAAGATATACTAAACTCCCGTCGTGAATGGTTTACTCCAGAGCAAATTCTAGATTAATAAATCTGTAAACTGCCTGATATCATCAGGCAGTTTTATTTTAGCAACTACAAAGTTCATCTTCTTTTATGAAAAATACATATAATTTGCGAAGTATCGCAGCAACAGCAATCAGTCAAGTTCTTGATAATGGACAATCCTTAAATACTGTGTTGCCCGATTTACAACGCAATATCAATGATAAAGATAAAGCACTATTACAAGAGATTTGTTTTGGTGTCTTACGTTACTTACCTAAACTAGAATGGTTCATTGGCCAGCTTATGGAAAAACCATTAACAGGTAAGCAAAGAGCGCTTCACTACCTCATCATGGTGGGTATTTATCAACTTCTTTATACTCGAATTCCGGCGCATGCCGCATTGGCGGAAACAGTCAATGGCGCTGTTGCCTTAAAACGCCCACAACTAAAAGGGCTGGTTAATGGGGTTTTGCGTTCATTCCAGCGCCAACAAACACAATTAGAAGAACGCATTGCTAACAACAATAGCCAGTATTTACATCCGAGTTGGTTATTGAAACGCATACAAAATGCCTATCCTGATGAATGGCAATCAATCACAGATGCAAATAACCAACGCCCACCTATGTGGTTAAGGGTCAACTCTCAGCACCATACCGCAACTCAATATCTTGATTTACTCAAACAGGCTGACATAGCTGCGGATGTACATGCCACGCATACCAGTGCTATTCGTTTGCATGAACCAACCGCAGTTTCTAAACTACCGGGCTTTGAAGAAGGTTGGTGTACAGTGCAAGATGTGTCCGCTCAAGGTTGTGCTGAACTATTACAACCCCAAGATGGTGAAAGTATCCTAGATTTATGTGCAGCACCTGGTGGGAAAACAACACATATTTTAGAGTTAGCGCCAAAAGCGAAAGTACTCGCGGTAGATATTGATGATGCTCGCCTTAAAAGGGTAAAAGAAAATCTAACACGGCTACAACAACATGCAACAGTTGTTCAAGGTGATGGTACTCAACCAGAAAAATGGGCGAAAGAACAGCAATTTGACCGCATTTTACTAGATGCACCTTGCTCTGCAACCGGTGTAATAAGGCGCCATCCTGATATTAAATGGCTACGCCGTGATACTGATATCAATGAACTTGCACAGCTACAGGCTCAAATACTTGAAGCTATTTGGCCTTATTTAAAACCAGACGGGACTTTGCTATATGCGACTTGTTCAATTATGCCTGAAGAAAACAGCCAGCAAATAGAAAATTTCCTAACTAAGCATACTGATGCATGCCTAAATGATGGAACCAAATTAGGGTTACAAATATTGCCAACTACCGATGGTGGTGATGGCTTTTTTTATGCACGCTTAATAAAAAAAGTACAATAATAAGTCGTTAATTACCTGATATAGGAATATGCAATGAAGATCATTATTCTAGGCGCTGGGCAAGTTGGTGGGACACTTGCTGAAAATTTAGTTGATGAGAACAATGATATTACAGTAGTTGATACAGACGGAGATCGCCTACGTCAGCTACAAGATCAGTTTGATCTGCGTGTCGTTAATGGCCATGGCTCTCATCCTAGAGTCCTTCGTGATGCTGGAGCCGAAGACGCAGACATGCTAGTTGCCGTCACTAACTCTGACGAAACAAATATGATTGCTTGCCAAATTGCATATAGCCTATTTAATACACCTAATAAAATTGCTCGTATTAGGGCAACCGAATATATTCGTGAAGCGGATAAGCTCTTTCTACCTGAACAGATCCCTATTGATTATTTGATATCGCCAGAGCAGTTAGTGATAGATTACATTTATAAATTAATCCAATATCCAGGTGCGCTCCAGGTCGTTAATTTTGCGGAAGGTAAAGTCAGCATTGTGGCAGTAAAAGCCTATTATGGGGGATCACTTGTAGGCAACGCCTTATCCAGTTTACGTGAACACATGCCTCATATCGATACTCGTGTCGTAGCAATATTTCGTCAAGACAGACCAATCCGCCCACAAGGCTCAACTATTATTGAAGCGGGTGATGAGGTATTTTTCGTCGCTTCAACACAACATATCAGAGCAGTCATGAGTGAACTACAAAGACTGGAAAAACCCTATAAACGTTTAATGATTGTTGGCGGTGGTAATGTTGGTGCAGGTTTAGCTAGAAGGCTTGAAAAAGACTACAGTGTAAAATTAATTGAGCGAAACCAACAACGTGCAACAGAACTTGCTGAGTTATTGCATGATACTATCGTTTTTTATGGTGATGCATCTGATCAAGAGTTACTAACGGAAGAACACATTGAACAGATGGATGTATTTATTGCTCTTACAAATGACGATGAAGCTAATATTATGTCTGCCATGCTAGCAAAAAAAATGGGCGCTAAAAAAGCAATGGTACTTATTCAACGCTCAGCTTATGTTGAACTTGTGCAAGGTGGGGTTATTGATATTGCAATTTCACCACAGCAAGCGACAATTTCAGCTTTATTAAGTCATGTGAGAAAAGCCGATATCGTGAATGTTTCATCATTAAGAAGAGGTGTTGCTGAAGCAATCGAAGCAATTGCACACGGCGATGAGAATACATCTAAAGTTGTTGGTAAAAAAATATCAGAGATTAAACTTCCGCCAGGTACAATTATTGGGGCAATAGTTCGCGAAGAAGAAGTAATTATTGCTAGCGATTACCATATTATTGAACAAGGCGACCATGTCATCATGTTTATTACAGATAAAAAACATGTCCCTGATGTTGAAAAACTATTCCAGCCAAGTCCATTCTTTTTATAAAAAATAAAAATGTATAAATATTTGTAGCTTATTAATTCTAGCGACTATAATTTGTTAACCTAATACACATTTTGTTTCAATTAAGGTATTTATTAAGGGGTCGTCGAATGAGCTTTTTAAAAGATTTCCGTGAATTTGCCATGAAAGGCAATGTAGTAGATATGGCTGTCGGTATTATTATTGGTGCTGCTTTCGGTAAAATTGTATCTTCTCTAGTTGCTGATGTCATCATGCCTCCACTAGGTTTAATCATCGGAGGTGTTGATTTCAAATCATTTAGTATTGTTCTAAAAGAAGCGCAAGGTGACTTACCAGCCGTAGTACTTAATTATGGGATGTTTTTACAAACTGTATTTGACTTTATTATTGTCGCCTTTGCTATTTTTATGGCAATTAAAGCAATGAATAAAGTTCGCCGTGCAAAAGAAGCTGCTCCAGCTGAGCCTGCACCACCATCAACTGAAGAAGTCTTATTATCAGAAATTCGTGATTTATTAAAAGAACAGAATAAAAAATAACTAAAAGGCCAGTGGTAATAAGTAAATAAACCTATTACCACTGGCCTCCCAGTTACCTGCCTTATTATTTTTCCCTTTTCTTGTATAACTTCCTTTACCTTTTTTATTTTTCTCAACTCTTTGACGAAATAATGGGTCATGAAGTAATGCTACAATTGCATTATCTTTAATCTCACCACGCTTATGTTGATATTTACTCATGATATACCTTCATATAATTAGTGGGTTTTATATCCTTAATAAACTTTAGAAGCACCTTTTTCTAAAATCTCCATAATTGAACAATAGGTTGTTGCATGTTCCTCACCACAACATGCTGAGCTAAGCATCTTCAGTGAATCGCGCATAATAATAAGCTCTTGTATTTTTTTTTCAACTTCTAGTAACCTAACATCAACAATTTGCTTGGATTCTTGGCATGTATGATGTTCCGGATCAACTCTTATTGAAAGTAACTCTGCAATAGCATCCAAAGTAAACCCTAACTGTTTTGCATAGCGAATAAAGCGTAATCGCTGCAAATCCTGTTCTGTAAATAGCCGATAGCCACCTTCAGTTCTTATTTTATGTCCCATCAAACCTTGTTTCTCATAAAAACGGATGGTGTCTGGAGTGACATCAGCTAATTTAGCTATTTCGCCAATCTTATACATACTCATGAACGCTTACCTATAAATAAGGGTTAACAACAAAAAATTCAAGAGCACAAAATCTGCTTTGGAAAAGTAAGAATAGCAGGTACAAAAAAACCGGGCAATATACCCGGTTTTCTTGAAAGCGACGACAGATTACTCTGCTGCTGCTTCTTGAGACTCAACAGCACGGTCAACAAGCTCGATGTAAGCCATCGGAGCATTGTCACCTGTGCGGTAGCCACACTTAAGAATACGAGTGTAACCACCTGCACGAGCTGCGAAACGAGGTCCCAGTTCATTAAATAATTTTGCAACGATCTCGTTATCACGAGTACGTGCGAATGCCAGACGACGATTAGCTACGCTGTCGGTCTTGGCAAGAGTAATCAGCGGCTCAACGACGCGACGCAGTTCTTTCGCTTTAGGCAGAGTCGTCTTGATGATCTCATGACGAACTAAAGAACCAGCCATGTTACGGAACATAGCTTGGCGGTGGCTGCTGTTGCGGTTCAATTGACGACCACTCTTACGATGGCGCATGACCTTATCCTTCTCAGTAAAACCTTAACCTGTGATCTTAATCATCAGCAATACTTGCTGGTGGCCAATTTTCTAAGCGCATGCCCAGAGAAAGACCACGAGATGCCAAGACGTCCTTAATTTCAGTAAGAGATTTCTTACCGAGGTTAGGCGTTTTAAGCAACTCAACTTCTGTACGCTGTACCAGATCACCGATGTAGTGGATAGCTTCTGCTTTGAGGCAGTTAGCAGAGCGGACAGTCAATTCCAGATCGTCAACTGGGCGCAGTAAGATAGGATCGAATTCTGGCTTCTCTTCTTTAACTTCCGGTTGACGTACATCACGTAAATCAACGAATGCTTCAAGTTGTTCAGCTAGAATGGTCGCTGCACGGCGAATCGCCTCTTCAGGATCGATTGTACCGTTAGTTTCCATTTCAATAACTAACTTATCCAAGTCCGTACGTTGCTCAACACGAGCTGCTTCAACATTATAGGCAATACGCTCTACTGGGCTGTAGCAAGCATCGACTAACAAACGACCGATTGGGCGCTCATCTTCTTCCGAATGAACTCGGGCAGAAGCCGGCACATAACCACGACCACGCTGTACTTTAATTCGCATATTAATAGATGCGCTTTCGTCAGTCAGGTGGCAGATGATGTGCTGTGGCTTGACGATTTCGACATCACCATCATGGATGATGTCGGCTGCAGTCACAGGGCCAATGCCAGATTTATTCAAGGTTAAAATAACTTCATCTTTCCCCTGAACTTTTACCGCCAGCCCTTTCAGGTTGAGGAGAATCTCCAGGATATCTTCCTGTACACCTTCTTTGGTGCTGTACTCATGCAGTACACCATCAATCTCAACCTCTGTCACCGCACAACCCGGCATAGACGAAAGCAGAATACGGCGCAGTGCGTTACCAAGAGTATGGCCAAAGCCACGCTCTAAAGGCTCAAGGGTCACCTTAGCGTGCGTCGAACTCACTTGCTCGATATCTACCAGGCGCGGTTTTAGAAACTCTGTCACAGAACCCTGCATTGTGTCCTCTCTTTGGTGCTAAGCTTTACTTGGAGTAAAGCTCGACGATCAGGTGTTCGTTAATGTCCGCAGACAAGTCAGTACGTTCAGGAATACGTTTGAACACACCTTCCATTTTAGCAGCATCAACTTCCAGCCAAGTTGGCTTCTCACGCTGTTCAGCCAGCTCTAAAGCAGCCTTAATACGAGACTGTTTTTTAGCTTTCTCACGAACGCTGATAACGTCATTCGGGGAAACCTGATAAGAAGCGATATTAACTACGCGACCATTTACCATGATAGCCTTATGGCTAACCATTTGACGTGCTTCTGCGCGAGTTGCGCCAAAGCCCATACGGTAAACTACGTTATCAAGACGGCCTTCCAGCAAAGTCAGCAGGTTTTCACCTGTGTTGCCTTTCAGACGTGTTGCTTCTTTATAATAGTTACGGAATTGACGCTCCAGAACACCGTAGATACGACGAACTTTTTGTTTTTCACGTAACTGAACACCATAGTCAGACAGACGCGGTTTACGCGCTCCGTGCTGGCCTGGTGCCTGTTCTAATTTACACTTGGTGTCAATCGCGCGAACACCAGACTTCAGAAAGAGGTCTGTTCCTTCGCGACGGCTCAGCTTGAGCTTAGGACCCAAATATCTAGCCATTTTCTTTCTCCAACAGTCCTAAAAAACGATACGTATTAAACGCGACGTTTTTTCGGTGGGCGACAACCGTTATGAGGGATAGGAGTCACATCAGTAATATTAGTGATGCGAAAACCTGCGGCGTTCAGAGCACGAATTGTTGATTCGCGACCCGGACCCGGTCCCTTAACCATAACTTCCAAGTTTTTAATTCCGTATTCTTTCACAGCTTCTGCGCAACGCTCTGCTGCAACCTGAGCTGCAAACGGAGTGGATTTGCGAGAACCACGGAAACCGGAACCACCGGCAGTTGCCCAACCTAATGCGTTACCTTGACGATCAGTAATAGTAACGATTGTGTTGTTGAAAGAAGCATGGATATGAGCCACACCGTCTGAGACTTGTTTTCTTACACGCTTACGTGCACGAATTGGTGCCTTTGCCATTATTCAGTACCCCGACTTATTTCTTGATCGGCTTACGCGGACCCTTGCGGGTACGAGCGTTAGTCTTAGTACGCTGTCCGCGCACAGGAAGACCACGACGATGACGTAAACCACGGTAACAACCAAGGTCCATTAGACGCTTGATGCTCAGGGTAATTTCACGACGTAGGTCACCTTCTACAACATACTTGGCAACTTCGTCACGCAGCTTGTCGATTTGTTCTTCAGACAGTTCACTGATCTTAACATTTTCAGCAATACCAGTTGCTTCACAGATAGCCTGTGAACGTGTTTTGCCGATTCCGAAAATCGATGTTAAAGCGATTACGGTATGTTTATGATCAGGAATGTTAATGCCTGCTATACGGGCCACTATGCACTCCTAAGTTAAAATATACATTACTGTGCTGAAAAGCCCGTTTTCAGGATACTCAAACAATAATGTATCTTAGATAAAAAAGATTGGCTGGCTAATTTAGCCAGCTCAACCCAACTTTGCAAGAAAAAAATGCTTTTTCTTAGCCTTGACGTTGTTTATGTCTTGGCTCAACACTGCAAATTACACGAACGCTACCATTGCGACGGATAACTTTGCAGTTACGGCATAATTTCTTGACGGAAGCACGAACTTTCATTTTTACTCTCCGTAACTTCTAAGCAAACCATAATCACACAGAGTGATTATTTACCTTTCAGGTTTGCTTTCTTCAATGCAGACTCATACTGACTTGACATCATCAGAGTTTGCACTTGAGCCATAAAGTCCATGATAACAACAACCACGATTAAGAGGGAAGTACCACCAAAGTAAAAAGGTACTTTCATTGCGTCACGCATGAACTCCGGGATTAGGCAGATGAAGGTAATATATAATGCGCCAACTAATGTCAAGCGAGTCATTACCTTATCAATGTACTTGGCCGTTTGCTCTCCCGGACGAATTCCTGGTACAAATGCACCGGACTTCTTCAGGTTATCTGCTGTTTCTCTTGGGTTGAAAACCAACGCCGTATAGAAGAAACAGAAGAAGATGATCGCAGATGCATAAAGCAACACATATAACGGTTGACCAGGCTGCAAATACATAGAAATAGTCGTCAGCCAGTCCCAGCCAGTTCCATCACCAAACCAAGAAGCTATTGTACCCGGGAATAGTATGATACTGGAAGCAAAAATTGCAGGAATTACACCCGCCATATTCACTTTTAACGGTAAATGTGTACTTTGTGCTGCATAAACACGGCGCCCCTGCTGACGTTTAGCGTAATTAACGACAATACGACGTTGACCACGTTCCATAAACACAACAAAGAAAGTAACCGCGAATACTAATACTGCAACCAACAGCAACAGGAGGAAGTGCAGGTCGCCTTGCCGAGCTTGCTCGATGGTATGGCCAATAGCCGGCGGTAACCCCGCAACAATACCAGCGAAGATAATGATAGAGATACCGTTACCAATACCTCTTTCAGTTATCTGTTCACCTAACCACATTAAGAACATTGTCCCTGTGACTAAGCTAACAACAGCCGTAAAGTAGAATGGAAGACCCGGATCAATAACCAATCCTTGCATCCCTGGCATATTCGGTAGACCCATTGCAATACCAATAGATTGGAATATTGCTAATACCAGAGTACCCCAACGAGTATATTGGCTTATCTTCCGACGACCTGCTTCTCCTTCCTTCTTAATCTCTGCTAATCGTGGATTAACCACAGATAATAATTGGATGATGATCGACGCCGAAATATACGGCATGATCCCCAAAGCAAAGATAGAAGCACGGCTAAGAGCACCACCAGAGAACATGTTAAACATTTCAATGATGGTGCCTTGTTGCTGTTCGAGCAATTTGGCAAGCACAGTGGCATCAATACCAGGGATTGGAATAAAAGAACCAATTCGGAATACAATTAGCGCACCAATTACAAACAAAAGTCTGCGTTTAAGTTCGCCAGTTCCACCCTTGGCACTTTGAAAATCTAATCCTGGTTGTTTAGCCATCTGTCACTTATTCCTCAATTTTACCGCCGGCAGCTTCGATTGCAGCGCGAGCACCTTTAGTAACACGAAGGCCACGTACAGTAACTGCACGGTTCACTTCGCCAGACAGAATAACTTTCGCATATTCAATCTGGATGCCAACAACGTTCGCGGCTTTCAGTGCGTTCAGATCAATAACATCGCCTTCAACAGCAGCAAAATCAGACAGACGAATCTCTGCAGTGATCATTGCTTTACGTGAAGTGAAGCCGAATTTCGGCAGACGACGATATAAAGGCATCTGGCCGCCTTCGAAACCACGACGTACGCCACCGCCAGAACGAGATTTCTGACCTTTGTGACCACGGCCGCCGGTTTTACCCAGACCAGAACCGATACCACGACCTACGCGTTTAGGCGCGTGCTTGGCACCTTCAGCCGGAGACAGAGTATTTAAACGCATCTCTTACTCCTCAACTTTAACCATGTAGGAAACCAAGTTGACCATACCACGTACAGCAGGAGTATCCTCGCGCTCTACTGTATGACCAATGCGACGCAGACCTAAACCGACCAGTGTTGCCTTATGCTTAGGCAGACGACCGATTGAACTGCGAACTTGTGTAATTTTAATAGTCTTAGCCATGGCCGATTACCCCAGAATTTCTTCGACGGATTTTCCACGCTTAGCTGCGACCATTTCTGGAGACTTCATGCTGTCTAAAGCATCCAGTGTTGCACGAACCACGTTGATTGGGTTTGTGGAACCGTAGGTTTTAGCCAGTACGTTGCGAACTCCAGCTACTTCTAAAACAGCACGCATTGCACCGCCGGCAATGATACCGGTACCTTCGTGAGCAGGTTGCATAAACACACGAGAACCAGTGTGTGTACCTTTCACAGGGTGGAACAATGTGCCGTTGTTTAGAGCAACGGTTTTCATACTGCGACGGGCTTTTTCCATCGCTTTCTGGATTGCTGCCGGAACTTCGCGCGCTTTGCCGTAGCCAAAACCAACGCGACCGTTACCATCACCAACTACAGTTAGTGCGGTAAAGCTGAAAATACGGCCACCTTTAACGGTTTTTGCTACGCGGTTTACCGCGATCAGCTTTTCCTGCAGTTCGCCAGCTTGTTTCTCGATGTGAGCCATCTTACACCTCTACCTTAGAACTGAAGGCCAGCTTCACGGGCAGCATCTGCCAGTGCCTGGACTCTACCATGATATTGGAAACCAGAACGGTCAAAAGCAACAACTTTGATGCCTTTTTCCAGTGCGCGTTCTGCAACTAATTTACCAACAATTGCTGCTGCGTCTTTGTTTCCAGTAAACTTAACTTGTTCATTGATAGCTTTTTCTGTAGTAGAAGCTGCAACCAATGTTTCAGAACCGTTCGGTGCGATAACCTGCGCATAAATATGGCGTGGAGTACGATGTACCACCAGGCGAGTCGCACCCAACTCTTGGATCTTACGGCGTGCGCGGGTCGCACGACGGATACGAGCTGCTTTCTTATCCATAGTGTTACCTTACTTCTTCTTAGCCTCTTTGGTACGCACGATTTCATCGGCGTAACGAACACCTTTACCTTTATAAGGTTCAGGACGACGGTAAGCACGCAGTTCTGCTGCAACTTGGCCAATCACTTGCTTATCCGCACCTTTCAGTACGATTTCAGTTTGTGTTGGACATTCAGCAGTAATGCCTGCTGGCAGTGCGTGTTCAACCGGATGCGAGAAACCTAAAGACAAGCTTACAGCATTGCCTTTGATTGCTGCACGGTAACCAACACCGACCAGTTGAAGCTTTTTAGTGAAGCCATCGGTAACACCAACAACCATTGCATTACACAGTGAACGAGTAGTACCCGCTTGTGCCCATGCATCCGCGAAACCTTCGCGTGGTGCGAAAGTCAGCTGATTGTCTTCGTTTTTAACTTCAACTGCATTATGGATAGTACGACTAAGCTCGCCGTTTTTACCCTTAATCGAAATAACCTGACCGTTGAGTTTTACCTCTACGCCGGCAGGAATGACGACGGGTGCTTTTGCCACACGAGACATTCTTTCCTCCCGAATTAAGCTACGTAGCAGAGAATCTCGCCACCAAGACCAGCTTGGCGAGCTGCACGATCAGTCATGACACCTTTAGAGGTAGAAATAACAGCGATACCTAACCCAGCCATAACTTGTGGTAGCTCATCTTTTTTCTTATAGATGCGCAGGCTTGGGCGGCTTACACGCTGAATGCTTTCTACGACAGCCTTACCTTGGAAATAACGTAAAGTCAGTTCCAATTCTGGCTTGATGTCGCCTTCAATTTTAAAATCTTCGATATAACCTTCTTCCTTCAGCACTTTGGCAATTGCCACTTTCAGCTTGGAGGAAGGCATGGTGACCGCAACTTTGTTCGCGGCCTGACCGTTACGGATACGGGTCAGCATATCCGCGATGGGATCTTGCATGCTCATCTGTCTTTACTCCCGTGATTCAAATGGAATTACCAACTTGCCTTTTTAAGGCCCGGGATTTCACCGCGCATTGCGGCTTCACGGACTTTAATACGGCTCAGACCAAACTTCCGCAGGAAACCATGCGGACGCCCTGTTTGACGGCAGCGGTTACGCTGACGAGAAGGACTTGAATCACGTGGCAGTGTTTGCAGCTTGAGAACAGCGTCCCAGCGATCTTCATCGGATGCTTTAACATCAGAGATGATAGCTTTCAATTCTACGCGTTTTGCGAAGAACTTCTCAGCTAATTTAGCACGTTTAACATCACGCGCTTTCATAGATTTCTTAGCCATGAGTACCCTGCCTTACTTGCGGAACGGGAAGTTGAACGCTGCTAACAGTGCGCGACCTTCGTCATCTGATTTCGCAGTAGTGGTGATAGTAATATCTAAACCACGTACGCGATCCACTTTATCGTAATCGATTTCAGGGAAGATGATTTGTTCACGAACACCCATGCTGTAGTTACCGCGACCATCGAAAGACTTAGCGGGCAAGCCACGGAAGTCACGAATACGTGGTACAGCAATAGAAATCAGACGCTCAAGGAACTCCCACATGCGTTCGCCACGCAGGGTTACTTTACAGCCGATTGGATAGCCCTGACGGATTTTGAAGCCTGCAACAGATTTGCGTGCTTTGGTGATCAAAGGTTTTTGACCTGAGATCGCTGTTAAATCAGCTGCTGCGTTATCCAGCAGTTTTTTATCAGCAATCGCTTCACCAACACCCATATTCAGGGTGATCTTCTCGACCCGAGGGACTTGCATGACAGAAGTGTAGTTAAACTCAGTCATGAGTTTATTAACTACTTCGTCTTTATAGTAATCATGCAGTTTCGCCATCGTATACTCCAAAAATTACTTGATAGTTTCACTGTTAGATTTGAAGAAACGGACTTTTTTGCCGTCTTCGAATCTAAAGCCTACACGGTCAGCCTTACCGGTTGCCGCGTTAAAGATTGCAACGTTAGAAACTTGAATAGCCGCTTCTTTTTCAACGATGCCACCTGGTTGGTTCAGAGCCGGTACAGGCTTCTGATGTTTTTTAACCAGATTGATACCTTCAACGATAACTTTACCAGAAGAAATAACCTGCTTTACTTTACCGCGCTTACCTTTGTCTTTCCCAGTTAGCACGATAACTTCGTCATCACGACGGATTTTCGCTGCCATAGTTCGCTCCTTAGAGTACTTCAGGTGCCAGAGAGATAATTTTCATAAACTTCTCGTTACGAAGTTCACGAGTTACCGGCCCAAAAATACGCGTACCGATTACTTGCTCGCTGTTGTTATTTAATAACACACAAGCATTACCATCGAAGCGAATGACAGAACCGTCAGGGCGACGTACACCCTTCTTGGTGCGCACCACTACCGCTTTCAGGACATCACCCTTTTTAACTTTACCGCGTGGAATTGCTTCTTTAACGGTAATTTTAATGATGTCGCCGACATGTGCATAGCGACGGTGCGAGCCACCTAGAACCTTGATACACATTACGCGACGTGCACCGGAGTTGTCGGCCACGTTCAGCATAGTCTGTTCTTGGATCATTTTAGTGCTCCGCTAAATGTCAACTACTACTGAGCCACCTCATTATGAAGAGGCCGTTCAAATATACCCATACTACGAGGGCGCGGCATTATAACACCACATCATCGAGTTGGACAGAAAAAAATAAACGGCTCAATCAAATAAGAGCCGTTTATTCATCAGAAAAGTCTATTCTATTACAGAACAGCTTTTTCTACAACGCGAACTAAGGCCCAAGACTTAGTCTTAGACAGTGGACGAGTTTCGCGGATTTCTACCACGTCACCGATTCCACATTCATTGTTCTCGTCATGTACGTGCAATTTAGTCGTACGACGGATGAATTTACCATACAGAGGGTGTTTCACCATACGCTCGATAGCAACAACAATAGATTTCTCCATTTTATCGCTAACTACACGACCTTGCAGAGTACGGATTTTATCGCTCATTACGCACCTGCCTTCTCAGTCAGTAAAGTCTTCACACGTGCGATATCACGACGCACTTGTTTCAACAGATGAGACTGTTGTAGCTGACCACTTGCAGCCTGCATACGTAAATTAAATTGTTCACGTAACAAGTTCAAAAGTTCAGCATTCAGCTCTTCAACGCTTTTTTCGCGCAGCTCTTGTGCTTTCATTACATCACCGTCTTAGTTACAAAGGTGGTTTTGATAGGCAGTTTCGCTGCTGCCAGAGAGAATGCCTCACGAGCCAGCTCTTCAGGCACACCGTCCATTTCGTATAAAACTTTACCAGGCTGGATTAAGGCAACCCAATATTCTACGTTACCTTTACCTTTACCCATACGAACTTCGAGTGGTTTCTCAGTGATTGGTTTGTCTGGGAACACACGGATCCAGATTTTACCTTGACGCTTAATAGCACGGGTCATAGCACGACGTGCCGCTTCGATCTGACGTGCAGTCAGACGACCACGGCCAACAGCTTTAAGACCGAAAGTGCCGAAGCTAACATCCGTACCTTGCGCTAGACCACGGTTGCGGCCTTTGTGCACCTTACGGAATTTTGTACGCTTTGGTTGTAACATCAGCGACTCTCCTTACTTGCGGCCTTTACGCTGCTGCTTTTTAGGTTGAGCAGCTGGTTTCTCAGCTTGTTCAACAGCAGCCATACCACCCAGAATCTCACCTTTGAAGATCCATACCTTAACGCCGAGAACACCGTAAGTGGTGTGCGCTTCTGAAGTGTTGTAATCGATATCAGCACGTAATGTGTGCAGTGGCACACGGCCTTCACGATACCACTCGGTACGAGCGATTTCAGCACCGCCTAAACGGCCACTGACTTCAACTTTAATACCTTTAGCGCCCAGACGCATTGCGTTCTGTACTGCACGCTTCATAGCACGACGGAACATAACACGACGTTCCAGCTGTGAAGAAATGCTGTCAGCAACTAATTTTGCGTCCAGTTCTGGTTTACGAACTTCGGCGATATTGATTTGCGCAGGAACACCAGCGATATCCGCTACTGTTTTACGCAGTTTTTCAACGTCTTCACCTTTCTTACCGATAACGATACCTGGGCGAGCAGTGTGAATAGTCACACGGATGCTTTTCGCAGGACGTTCGATAACGATGCGAGAGATTGACGCTTTTGCCAATTCTTTATTTAAGTACTGGCGTACTTTAAAATCGCTGTCTAGGTTGTCAGCGAATTCATTGGTATTCGCATACCAAGTAGAGTTCCAAGGTTTGACAATACCCAGGCGAATACCATTAGGATGTACTTTCTGACCCATTGCTAGTCTCCAGAGTCTCAGCGATCGGACACAACCACTGTAATGTGGCTGGTGCGCTTAAGAATACGATCTGCACGGCCTTTCGCACGCGGCATGATGCGTTTCATAGTTGGACCTTCGTCTACGAATATTTTCGCAACTTTCAGGTCATCAATGTCAGCGCCATCGTTTTGCTCTGCGTTAGCAATTGCAGATTCAAGTACTTTCTTCACTAAACCAGCAGCTTTCTTGTTGGTGTAGGTCAGAATTTCCAGAGCTTGCGACACTTTCTTACCGCGAATCAGGTCGGCAACTAAGCGAACCTTCTGGGCAGAAGAACGAGCGTGGCGATGCATAGCTAAAGTTTCCATCTCTTCCTCCTATCCTTAACGTTTCTTAGCTTTCTTATCTGCCGCGTGGCCGCGATAAGTGCGAGTCGGTGCGAATTCACCCAGTTTGTGACCAACCATTTCGTCGGTTACGAAAACTGGAACATGCTGACGACCATTATGGACAGCGATGGTCAATCCGATCATATTAGGAAAGATCGTTGAACGACGGGACCAAGTCTTGAGAGGCTTCTTGTCTCCGCTTTCCACCGCTTTCTCTACCTTCTTCAGCAAGTGCAGGTCAATAAAAGGACCTTTCTTGAGAGAACGTGGCATGGCTTATCCTCTAATTATTTTTTAGAACGATGACGTACGATGAATTGATCAGTACGCTTGTTGCTACGAGTTTTCTTACCTTTGGTTTGAACGCCCCAAGGTGTTACAGGGTGTTTACCAAAGTTACGGCCTTCACCACCACCATGTGGATGGTCTACTGGGTTCATCGCAGTACCGCGAACGGTAGGACGAATACCACGCCAGCGACTAGCACCAGCTTTACCGAGAACACGTAACATATGTTCAGCGTTACCAACTTCACCTAAGGTTGCACGGCAATCAGCTAAAACTTTACGCATTTCACCAGAACGCAGACGTAAGGTGACATAAGCACCATCACGAGCAACGATTTGAGCGTAAGTACCTGCTGAACGCGCTAACTGTCCACCTTTACCTGGTTTCAGTTCGATATTATGAACTGTAGAACCAACAGGGATGTTGCGCATAGGCAGTGCGTTACCAGCTTTGATTGCTGAATCAACACCAGATTGAATCTGGTCGCCAGCTTTCAGGCCTTTTGGTGCAAGAATATAACGACGTTCACCGTCTTTATATAGTACCAGTGCAATGTTCGCAGAACGATTTGGATCATATTCCAAACGCTCAACAACCGCAGGGATACCGTCTTTGTTGCGTTTAAAATCAACTAAACGATAATGCTGCTTATGGCCACCACCGATATGACGGGTAGTGATACGGCCATTGTTGTTACGACCACCGGATTTGCTGTTTTTTTCTAACAGCGGAGCATAAGGTTTTCCCTTATGCAGCTCAGGGTTAACCACTTTAACAACGTGGCGACGGCCCGGAGACGTAGGTTTACATTTAACAACTGCCATTGTTCTTTACTCCTCCGACTTACTCTGCGCCGCTAACGAAGTCCAGATTCTGGCCTTCTTTCAGCGTAACGTAAGCTTTTTTCCAGTCACTACGGCGACCGGAACGCTGACCGTGGCGTTTAGTTTTGCCTTTAACCAGCAAAGTGTTAACACCTTCAACTTCGACTTCAAACAGTTTCTGTACAGCAGCTTTGATTTCTGCTTTAGTCGCGTCTTTCGCAACTTTGAGAACGATGGTATTGCTTTTTTCCATCGCTGTAGAAGCTTTTTCAGATACATGCGGCGCGCGCAGTACTTTTAGCAGACGTTCTTCACGGATCATGCCAGCATCTCCTCAACTTGCTTCACAGCATCAGCAGTCATAACCACTTTGTCGAAGGCGATCAGGCTTACTGGGTCGATACCAGCTGCATCACGAACGTCAACCTTGTACAGGTTGCGCGCTGCTAAAAACAGATTTTCATCTAATTCAGCAGTGATGATCAGCACATCTTCCAGAGCCATATCTTTCAGTTTCTGTGCCAGCAGCTTAGTTTTAGGCGCTTCTACAGAGAACTTCTCGACAACGATCAGACGATCTTGACGTACCAATTCAGACAGGATGCTTTTTAAAGCACCACGGTACATCTTCTTATTAACTTTTTGACTGTGGTCCTGTGGTTTAGCTGCAAAGCTAACACCACCAGAGCGCCAAATCGGGCTCTTTACTGAACCAGCACGTGCACGACCAGTGCCTTTTTGACGCCATGGTTTTTTACCTGAACCAGAAACTTCAGCACGAGTTTTCTGAGCACGAGTACCTTGACGAGCACCAGCTGCATATGCAACAACTACTTGGTGAACAAGCGCTTCATTGAAATCACGCCCGAAGGTAGTTTCGGAAACAGTCAGCGCGCTTTGCGCGTCTTTCATTACCAATTCCATTCCTATCTCCTCGACGTTAAGCCTTGACAGCCGGTTTTACGATCAGGTTGCTACCAGTTGCTCCTGGAACAGCACCTTTGACCAGCAGCAGGTTGCGCTCAGCGTCAACACGTACTACATCTAAGCTTTGAACAGTTACACGTTCATTACCTAGTTGGCCTGCCATTTTCTTGCCTTTAAACACTTTGCCCGGAGTCTGGTTCTGACCGATAGAACCCGGAACACGGTGAGACAAGGAGTTACCGTGAGTAGCATCTTGAGTACGGAAATTCCAGCGCTTAACTGTGCCGGCAAAACCTTTACCTTTAGATGTACCAGTAACGTCGACTTTTTTAACGTCAGCGAAAATTTCAACGCTAATGCTTTGACCTGCTGCAAACTCAGTACCTTCTTCAGTACGGAATTCACGCAGAATACGGCCAGCTTCAACGCCAGCTTTAGCGAAATGACCTGCTTCAGGTTTAGTTACACGGTTAGCTTTTTTGCTACCAGTAGTAACCTGAATTGCATTATAACCGTCAGTTTCTGCAGTTTTAACCTGAGTAACACGGTTATTTTCAATTTCGATAACAGTTACAGGGATAGAAACACCATCTTCAGTGAAGATACGCGTCATTCCCACTTTCTTACCGACTAAACCAATCATTGTTTCAACCTCTCAATCGTTCGACGACCTGATTAACCCAGGCTGATCTGCACGTCAACGCCGGCAGCCAGGTCCAGACGCATCAGAGCATCAACGGTCTTTTCGGTTGGCTCAACGATGTCAACCAGACGCTTGTGAGTGCGAATTTCGTACTGATCACGCGCATCTTTGTTAACGTGCGGAGAGATCAGAACGGTAAAACGCTCTTTACGTGTCGGCAGCGGGATAGGACCACGTACTTGCGCACCAGTGCGCTTAGCAGTCTCTACGATTTCCGCAGTTGATTGATCGATTAAACGATGATCAAAAGCTTTCAGGCGGATACGGATTCTTTGGTTCTGCATGAGACCAGAGCTCCAACTATTTATAAACGTAAAATGATTACTCCTCGTACCCATTTCGATTGATGGGAGAGTGTAATCGTTCTTGATGTAACTCCCAAATCGGGAGTATTGTCTAAATGAGTAACAAATCGTTAACTCAATACTGAGATTTCAGTCCTAAAATATAGGGCTTACTCATCAGTAAGCCCGCGCATTATACGTAAATTATCGCTAAACGCAAGCAATCGGGGAAAATATGTGCGAATTTTTTTAAGGTGGGCGCTGAGCGCTGGTATTAAAAAAAGCCCTCAATGTTGAAAACTCAATTATTGAGGGCTTTTATTAACTATAATTTTTTAGTTAAACAATGTTATTGAGCATTACTCTTCTTTGATTTGTGCTTGAAGGTAGTTCTGTAGTCCTATACGAGTGATCAACTCAAGTTGCGTTTCAATCCAATCAATATGGTTTTCTTCGTCTGCTAAAATTTCAATCATTAAATCTCGACTGACGTAATCATGAACAGAGTCCGCATATTTGATAGCTTCTTTTAGATTTTTTGCACCGTCTATCTCAAGTTGTAGGTCTGATTTCAGCATCTCTTCAACATCTTCACCAATATTTAACTTGCCAAGATCTTGTAAATTAGGGATACCTTCGAGGAAAAGAATACGCTCGATGTATTTATCGGCATGTTTCATTTCATCAATTGATTCATGGTATTCCATCTCATTGAGACGAGTTAGCCCCCAATTTTTGAACATACGGGCATGTAAAAAATATTGGTTAATTGCAACTAGTTCATTGCCCAATAATTTATTTAAATGGGCTATCATTTTTTTATCGCCTTTCATGTGTACCCTCCATCGCTTCCAGTATTTTAAGTGTAGTACTGAAATAGATAGCTGGGTAATATTTATACGACGATTTAAATGAAAAGTTAGTAATTTAATTCTTACGAGTGACTAGATTACAACCTAAGCAACTTCGACAGCACAGATTTCTTCAAGTAAAACCTGTTCTTCATGCAAGATTACCTTCGTCTGCCTAATACATTTTCCGCATTCGAGGCCTACAGGTAAAATTTGGCGTAACCCTTTAAGGGAGGTGACCTGATATTTTCTTACTACATTTCTGATCTGTTTATCAGTAATTGCTTCACAGAGGCATACGTACATGATGCTTAACCTGTATAAATCACATACGAATATTTTAAATGAAAATGATTTGCATTTCAATTATCATTGCTAATTATTTACACAATATACTTTAGTGCCGTATTTAGAATTGACTTGTGGGGTCACTAGGCATTTCTTTCAGCCTAACGAGTGCTAAAACTAAAAAGGCACCTGAACGGTGCCTTTTCATTAAAACCTTTAGTGGTTAGGTATTATGCAATAATTTTTGCAACAACACCCGCACCTACAGTACGGCCACCTTCACGGATTGCGAAACGTAAACCGTCGTCCATCGCGATTGGGTGGATCAGGGTAACGATCATGTTGATGTTATCACCTGGCATTACCATTTCTACGCCTTCTGGCAGTTCGATAGTACCTGTTACGTCAGTTGTACGGAAGTAGAACTGTGGACGGTAACCTTTGAAGAATGGAGTATGACGACCACCTTCATCTTTGCTCAGAATATAAACTTCTGATTCGAACTGAGTATGTGGCTTGATTGAACCTGGTTTAGCCAATACTTGACCACGTTGAATTTCTTCACGTTTTGTACCACGTAACAGAACACCAACGTTCTCACCTGCACGACCTTCGTCAAGCAGTTTACGGAACATTTCAACACCAGTACAGGTAGTTTTTACAGTGTCTTGGATACCAACGATTTCAACTTCTTCACCAACTTTGATGATACCACGCTCAACACGGCCTGTTACTACTGTACCACGACCTGAGATTGAGAATACGTCTTCGATTGGCAGCAGGAATGGCTTGTCAATTGCACGCTCTGGCTCTGGAATGTAAGAATCCAAGTGCTCTGCTAATTCAACAATTTTCGCTTCCCACTCTGGGTTGCCTTCCAGCGCTTTCAGAGCTGAACCACGAACAACTGGAGTGTCGTCGCCTGGGAAATCGTATTGAGACAGAAGTTCACGAACTTCCATTTCAACTAATTCTAACAGTTCTTCGTCGTCTACCATGTCACATTTGTTCAGGAAAACGATGATGTATGGAACACCAACTTGACGACCTAACAGGATGTGCTCACGAGTTTGTGGCATTGGGCCATCTGTCGCAGCAACAACCAGAATTGCACCGTCCATCTGAGCAGCACCAGTGATCATGTTTTTAACATAGTCGGCGTGTCCTGGGCAGTCTACGTGTGCGTAGTGGCGAGTTGGAGTATCGTACTCTACGTGAGAAGTAGAGATGGTGATACCACGCGCTTTTTCTTCTGGTGCGTTATCGATTTGATCGAATGCACGCGCTGCGCCACCGTAAGTTTTAGCTAGAACAGTAGTGATAGCTGCTGTCAGAGTAGTTTTACCGTGGTCAACGTGGCCGATAGTACCAACGTTAACGTGCGGTTTTGAACGTTCAAATTTTTCTTTAGACATTAGATTGTCCCTCTAAGACACGGAATCGGTGGTTAAACCACATCAACCAAGCAAGAATTTCGCTTGTTATTTCAGGAGACAAAACAGGGAGATAATTGAGAACATAAGGGAAGTGGTGCTGATAGGCAGATTCGAACTGCCGACCTCACCCTTACCAAGGGTGCGCTCTACCAACTGAGCTATATCAGCACATCTTGGAGCGGGCAGCGGGAATCGAACCCGCATCATCAGCTTGGAAGGCTGAGGTAATAGCCATTATACGATGCCCGCAATGAACTCGGCTACCTGAGTTATCAGCTGTTAAACTGTTCCTCAAAATTTTCTTTGGAAAGAAAACTTCTTGGAGATGGTGGTGGGAGAAGGATTCGAACCTTCGAAGTCTGTGACGGCAGATTTACAGTCTGCTCCCTTTGGCCGCTTGGGTATCCCACCTATCCAAATTTTTAATGGTGCCGGCACCAAGAGTCGAACTCGGGACCTACTGATTACAAGTCAGTTGCTCTACCAACTGAGCTATGCCGGCATCAAGTGCTGCGCATTCTAGGAAGAGTGAGCGCATGTTGCAACAAAAAAATTAAGTTTTTTGTTCATTTGCTTATATTTTGTTCGCTTTTTGCATTTTTGCTGTTTTTTTAGCTCTTTTAAGATTAAAACATCAACAGCAGCCATTAACTATAATCCATTATTATTTGTTCAGCAAAGGGGGAAAAAAACTTAAAAAGTTTCAAAGGGCTATTTTTTATTCAAAATCACAGTTTTATCCCAGCAAATAGCAGATCGTTTTTTAATCATTCAGTATCATTTTTTCTGCACACTTCAAAAAAAACTCATAAAAAATACAAAAAAACCTACGCCTCACCTTTATCACTCGCTATGATGCTAGCAAATTTTATGGATACGGGTGTTTAGGCAACCTGTCCAACCTGCATAAAATAGGCAGATGTTGGTTTATGAAAAAGAATGAAAATTTTATTACTACGCCATACTTAGAGTTTGATAGAGAACACTGGGCAACTTTACGTGATTCAGTTCCTTTGACACTGACATCAAGCGAGCTTTTTGAATTAAAGGGGATTAATGAAGAGCTCTCTATGGAAGATGTTATCGAAATTTATCTACCTTTATCGCGTCTATTGAATTTTTATATCAGTTCAAATTTACGACGCCAAGCAGTTTTAGAGCAGTTTCTAGGAACAAACGGAGCAAAAGTTCCATACATTATTGGTATTGCTGGCAGTGTTGCCGTAGGTAAGAGTACAACGGCTCGTCTATTGCAAGCATTGCTGACGCGCTGGCCAGAACACCGTAAGGTTGATTTGATCACCACTGATGGTTTTCTACACCCTAACCAAGTTTTGAAAGATAGAAATATCATGAAGAAAAAAGGGTTTCCTCAGTCTTATGATATGCGAAAACTGGTTAACTTTGTGTCGCAAATAAAATCAGGTGCGCGCAATGTTAAGGCACCCGTGTACTCCCATCTGACTTATGATATCGTTCCTGATCAAGAACAACTAATTGACCAACCCGATATTTTAATTCTTGAAGGGTTAAATGTTTTACAAAGTGATATGGATTATCCACAAGATCCACACCACGTATTTGTCTCCGATTTTGTTGATTTTTCAATCTATGTTGATGCAGCACCGGAGCTATTAAAACAATGGTATATCGGTAGGTTCTTGAAATTTAGACAAGGTGCATTCTCTGATCCAGATTCTTATTTCCATAGCTACTCTAAATTAACAGAAGATGAAGCTATTAATATTGCTGGGTCAATTTGGGATGAAATTAATGGGTTAAATCTTAAAGAAAATATTTTACCCACCAAAGAAAGAGCAAGCCTAATAATGACTAAGGGCGAAAACCATTCTATTCAAAATGTCCGCCTAAGAAAATAGTTAATAATATATTGGCCGGTTTGTTACCGGCCAATATATTACTCATTGGGCCTCAATGATATTTCACCACCAATATAAGGAATGATTTCACCATTATTTTTTTGTAATAATAATGCGCCTTGCTCATTAATCCCACGTTCAACACCCGTAATTATATCATTACCAATCAGTAACTTAACATCCCTATTCAAAAAGTTATCTAATTTAAACCACCTATCTAAAAATGGTTTTAACCCTTCGTTTTCAAATATAACCAAAGACTCTCTTAATGCTTTAATTATATTTACAGATAATTCATTACGCTCTATATCTTCAACTTCATCTCTTAATGAAGACCATTCTTGTGTTATTGTATTTGAACTTTCAATATTGTTTTTATTCATACCAATATTAATTCCAATACCAATAATAATATGAGCAGCATCCCCTGTTTTACCTGTTAATTCAACTAAAATCCCAGCCAGTTTTTTATCATTCATGTACAGATCATTAGGCCACTTCACTTTTACTTTTTCTTGGCTAATTTTATTTAATGTTTCTGCAATTACGATACCCACAACTAGGCTTAGCCCTATTGCCGCAGCAGGACCTTGGTCCAACTTCCAATACATTGATAAATAAAGGTTACAGCCAAATGGCGATACCCATTGCCGCCCTCTTCTACCGCGCCCAGCACTTTGATACTCCGCTAAGCAAGTATCTCCCGATTTTAGGCTTGGAATGCGCTCTAACATATATTGGTTTGTTGAATTAATAACAGGCTCAACAATAATGTTAACATCACTAATTTGCTGCTTAATGACTGCTCGGTTTAATAAATTAATTTGGTGAGGTAGTTTATAACCTTTTCCTGTAACAGTTTCGATGTTTAAGCCCCAAGAGCGCAACGTTTTAATATGCTTATTGATAGCAGCCCTCGTCATTCCAAGTTTATCACCGAGTTGTTCACCAGAGTGTATTTGAGCATCTGCTAAGATATCTATCAGCTGTAAGGGGATTGATGCCTCTTTCATTGAATATAATCCATTGCGTTAACCTCGCCATGACGACCAATAAATCGAACTTCCGGTTCTAAGATAATACCAAAACGCTTAGCAACACTTTGACTCACGTATTTTGCGAGGTTAACAACATCCATCCCAGTGGCTTGATGTTTATTAATTAAAACAAGTGCCTGCTGAGTATGAACTGCTGCTCCTCCTATCTCATGCCCTTTTAAGCCACACTGGTCAATAAGCCAGCCAGCTGCCAATTTTACACTACCATCATCTTGAATATATTGAGGACAACTTGGGTTTTGTTGCTTAATTTTTGCAGCTTGTTCAGCAGAAACAACAGGGTTTTTAAAGAAACTACCTGCATTGCCGGTAATTTTAGGGTCAGGTAATTTATTTCTACGAGTTTGGCACACGGCATCAAAGACTTGCTTAGGTGTTACCGTTTCGGGGTTAAACTGTGCCAAGTCACCGTAAGTCAACTTAGGTTCCCACATTTTCGCGAATTTCAGCCCAATACTGACAATAGCATAGCCATATTGATACTTATGTTTAAAGATACTATCACGGTAGCCAAATTGGCACTCACTGGCTGTAATGCGCGTTTCTTGATTTGTCTCAAGCGACAAGATATCTACGTAATCACAAATATCTTTTAACTCAACGCCATAAGCACCGATGTTTTGTATTGGGGCGGAACCTGCACACCCAGGAATTAAAGCAAGGTTCTCTGCACCGTAAACCCCTTTTTGCAACAATGTTTCCAATAGCTGATGCCAATTTTCACCCGCTTGGACATGTACGTGCCAATAATCGCCACACTCTGCGATCTCAATGCCTTTTAATTGATTAATAATGACAATACCGTCAAAATTCTCTACAAATAAGACATTGCTCCCCCCTCCAAGTAATAGTACAGGCAAATTATCACTTTTCGCTTTGAGCCATTGCTGATGGAGCGATTGTTTATTTTCTACTATAAAAACGGATAATGCTTTTGCATCAATACCAAAGCTATTGAATGGCTTGAGTTCAGAAGTTGGATTCATTACTACCTTCAGGGAAAATATAACGATAATAAAGTAAGTCTATCAGTCAGACTTAATCGTGGGTAGCTAGAATAATAAAATAAGATAATTTGAGATATTTTATATAGAGGCCGCTATTTTTTAGCAAAATTTAAATAGCAAAAAGCCACCCATTGGGTGGCTTCTTTATATTTAAAACCTAGCAGTTCCCTACTCTCACATGGGGAGACCCCACACTACCATCGGCGCTACGGCGTTTCACTACTGAGTTCGGCATGGGGTCAGGTGGGACCACCGCGCTATTGCCGCTAGGTAAATTCTTTTTAAATGCCGATTATATGGTGCTGATACCCAGATTCGAACTGGGGACCTCACCCTTACCAAGGGTGTGCTCTACCAACTGAGCCATATCAGCAATATGGTGCGGTCAGTCAGTACTGACACAACCTTAAATTTAGTGTCTGGCAGTTCCCTACTCTCACATGGGGAGACCCCACACTACCATCGGCGCTACGGCGTTTCACTGCTGAGTTCGGCATGGGGTCAGGTGGGA
>NZ_JBMWDT010000025.1:0-37693 GCF_049545585.1 Providencia sp. NPDC089933 | reverse complement strand
ATCATGTAATCATGTAATCATGTAATCATGTAATCATGTAATCATGTAATCATGTAATCATGTAATCATGTAATCATTAAAGCATACTTTAGATATATGTCAACATATAATCATATAATCCTATAATCCTATAATCATATAATTATATAATTATAGGATCAGGGGGGGGGGATTTTGATTGAAATTTTTGCGGCTTACGTGTTAAGTGAAAGGTGGATCTATATATAAGGGGAGATATATGTTCTATTTACTGATTATCACTCAAGTTCTGGTCTATTGCTTAACGCTATATTTTTTTGTGAAGAAGGAAAAAACAGGTAAGCATAAAAAGACATTCAATTTTTTGTTGGCTTGTCTTGCTGTATTGACTGTAACCTTATTGTTTATCACTGAGTCAGGTTCAAACTCAAACTACAGCCAAAACCCAAACTTTATTTAAATGAATGTGACGCTGTCACAATACTTTGTATCATATCGAATAAAAAGCACTCAACGAGAGTGCTTTTTATTTATATCATTAAGGTATAGCTAAATGATATACTGTGAGGTAAGCTACATTCATGTATCATATGACTCATGGTTAGCATACAAATGATACATTATCTTTTACACCATTCTAATGATACAAAATGAAGGGAAATGAAATGAACAAACTAAATCCAATTAGTGAAGCTACTAAACGAGATGAAATTGATACACTTGTTGATGTATTGCTAGCAGGTATAAACATTGATATCAGTGCAGAAGATAAAGCCGCATTTAAAAATATTATTAATGAACTCCCTGAAAACGCCACATTGTCAACTCTGGCAAATACAATCAACTCGCTCAATGCAAAGCAGTTAGGAATGAGTGACACAACCTACAATGCTATTCAACCATTGTTAGTAGCACTATCACAAAAAGGTAAACATATTAAAGACGATTATGGTCACTATTTTTCAACTAGTAATTAGAGTGTTCAATAAATGATATTTGGGTATGTTCGAGTAAGTACGAAAGAACAGAATATAAAACGTCAAACAGATGCGCTTGTCGGATGCGATAAGATTTTCATTGATAGAGTGTCAGGTAAATCCGCTGACCGTCCAGAACTCAACGCCATGAAACAACAATTACGTGATGGTGACACGGTTAGAGTAAAATCAGTAGATAGGTTAGCCAGAAATACTCAAGACCTATTAACCCTTTTATCTGAAATGACAGGGCAGGGCGTTAAGGTTGAATTTATTGATAATCAGATGGGATTTGATAAAAACCCAACCAGCAAATTCATGATCACGTTGTTAGCTGCTGTCGCAGAACTCGAACGTTCATTCATACGCCAACGCCAGAAAGAAGGGATAACCATAGCTAAACAAAAGGGAAAGTACAAAGGTCGTCCAGTATCAGATAACGCGCTTAAAGCTCAAAAATTAATTACTGAAAAATTATCAGGTAAATTATCGTTAACGGATGCTGAAATTATGCAATTATCAGGCATTCAACACGCACAATTTTATCGCCTTAAAAAGGCGTTAAAGGTATAAACGGATAGTAAACAACGAACAGAGGGTAACTAAAATGCTTGAATATGAATTCAAAACAGTTAAAGAGCTTAAAGATGCACTTAATAAATTCCCAGATGATGCTATTGTAGATATAAGCGAATTGCCTAAAAACATACTAAGACAAAATTTAATGGCTCTTTATGATGGTAAAGGGGTCTTAATTTGTGAATATAACGATTCAGAAAAAAATCAAAGCTAGCATATTTTAAATGAGAGGGTGTATGAATAATTTCAGAAAAATCAGGACAATTAAGCGTAACATTGCAATTGTTAACCAGCTAGGCTCATTTTGGGGTTCTGGTGTATTTAGGTTAATTTACCGTCATATTCTAAAACATCGATTTTCTTCTTATGATGTATCTTTCAGGTATGCCATGCTAAATGAGCGTAAAATACAAAAATTAAAACAGTCTCTAAAAATTATGTAGTTAAATTAATTGCCAATTTAGATTAAAGAAAGAATGAGTCCATATGGGAAAATATGTCTATCGTATTGATAAAGAAATCAACTTTAAAGCAATTAATGACTATACCTTTAGAGCCAAACGATGGTTCCCTGATATGTTCCCACATAAAACATTAATTGAAAAAACAAAGAATACCCCATCGAATGAGGGGATTTATCGTATTTGCTTTTTTGCGAATTTTTCTCTTGCGAATGAATACGTTAATTATCTAAGAACAAAATCCTTACTCTTTCGTTGCCTTAAATATTCTATTATACAAGCAGGCTTTCATGAAAGTTGGGATGATGGTTTCGCAATCGGTGACGCTTATTTATTTTGGTGTAAAGAATCTCTCAATGAAAAAAATGAACGTTTCTCTATGGCTGGTCTGGCATTTAATGATATCCAAATTTTTCATGAAAAAAAGTGGGTCGATTTGAACCAATATATTCAACATGCTCAATATTACCGACTAAAGAAATCTCTGAAATCATTTAATTCTATAGACATGAGCTAGCTAACTGAGATAAGAGCAATATCTACATCAAAAAATTTGTTCTAAATTAAGAATTATAACCATCTAAAAAATAAGGCTTTACCTTTCCCTGGTCGCGGTTGAATTTTATGATTTTCCTCCACCGGTTGATCACTAATTTTGATGAAGTTTCCCCTAGATTTTATGCTAATCAGGTCAAGTTGCTATAATACATTAATCATAAATAAACTAACCTCGATCCGACTAAAAAAATAAATTTTTCTAGCTCTCTCGAGGTTCTATCAAAGGGTGGAGAATTTTAAGTATTTTAAACTGGAATGGCATTTTCAATTTTAGGCAGTCTATCAAAGTATTTACAATTTAGCCTTTCCGATTGAATAGTGTGTAAAAGCAAACTTTCCTCTCTTTGATTTAAAAAATTGCCCCATTCGTATTCAGTCCAAACATCATAACTATCTCTTGCGCCTATCTCATAAGCTAGTGATTCCATCATGGGTTCTATATAGATGGGTGCTTTATTACCATAATCTCGATGCCGCCTTTTCTCCCAACCATCAAAAGAATCATTTAGACATATTTTATGTGATACTAAATCAAAATCTGAATCTTCAATGTACGTAGTAATTTTATGTTCGATAACACCCATATCTTCGATTTGCCATTCATATTTAACATCGAATGATGTGAGTTCTTTTTTCGTTTCTAGTAAAATACCTTCAATTGCTTTTCTACCTTTTAACATCCCAACCCAAATCGTTTTGTTCGGATAGGGTCTTTTAGTTGATAATAAATCACTTTCTATTTTTAAATCCAATTCAGGAATAGTAATAGACTTTAAACTACAATCATTAGCCATTCGATGAAATAGTAGTGGAACGATATGTAGATACATTTTTACCTCAATAGAATAATAACTGTAAACGCAGTTAATATATAACTGCGAGAGACAAGCAATTTATTGCTTGTCGGGTCGTAGTTGAGCAAGCGAAGCGCGGTAGATTCATTTATATCAAAAACCGCTATTTACTATGTAGCCTTTCAATTCTCTCAATAAAAACAATATATAATGTCAGCAATGCCGTCATGAATAAACCTGCTGTTGACGCAGCAATAACACTGTCAGCAGCAGATGCTTTTCCAAAAATAAAAAGAAAACAACCTATTGCAACACAAAAAAACATAATACCTATAATAGCTTTTTCTAAGCTATCCTTTTTTCCTTCTAAATTTATTTCTTTTTCTTTCATTGAATTTCCTTTAGTTGGGTACTATTAATTTTCTCTTTATTCATATTTAATCTTTATTAGGTTAGTGATTACTGCATTAGCACCATTCTTAGTAATATGAATACCATCGTTTGTTCTTATCTGAACACCATTGATAATGGCTGTATACTGACTTCCTAGTGAGTTTCTCATGTCTAGCGTTTTTATACCTTCTTGATATGCCGCACTTTTTATAGCAAGCCTTGTGTTGCTTAATAACGCATTTTTCTTTTCATTTTTTAATGTTGGCGGTAAGAGCCAAACAATATTTTTGTTTTTACGTTTAATGATATCAATAAACTGCATAGCCTTTTGTTGATAGGCTTGTACATCTGACTGATGAATCAAATCGTTTGTACCAAGAACAATATAAACCGTGTCGTACTGTTGAAAATTGATTTTCTGTATGTAGTTTTGCCAATGCAGTAGCTTTGTAGATTGAAGCCCTGTACTTTCTAAAAACTTAGCATCTACTGGCGCACGTTCTTTGTAGCTCATGGCGAGTTCATACGTTAATGAGTCACCGATGAATAGGGGTTTGCACTGCCCCAAAAGGGGCAATGCAGATAGAGAAATAATAGCTGTGATTAGTAATTTATTGATGTTCATTTTTATCAATTAAAAATTCATCCAATGAATGCCCTTGGTCTAAAAGCACTTTTAACCCTTTTTTCATTCTACCTTGACCACTATAAGTATCTTCTTTGCCTGTCAATGGGTTCATAAAACGATATTTAGGTTGAGTCACTTTTGAGGATTTTTTCTTTTTCTTATTTGATTTAGCGTCATCATCAAACGAAATTGTTGCAGGGTCTAATCCCATTTGTGCAGCGACTTCTAATACTTTTTGCTTAATTTGTTCTTTTTCTTGACGCTCAAGTTCAAGCATCTCTTCTTCTTCTTCACGCTCTTTAATAATAGCTTCAAATTTTTCATGGGTAGCTTTGAGCCATGAGAGATCTTTTTCTTTTGCAAATTTTCGGAGTGAAGTAACACTACCGATAATTGTAGTGGTAACTTCATACTCTTGTTCAGTGGTTAATGACATTATTTTTCCTTATTACTCGACATATTTCCATACGGAAACGGGAACGTGATCATAATACTGATTCATGACAATTTCAGCTTTGCGATGGTCTAGTGCTAACTGAAAATGCTCTTTTTCCTTGGCGGCTAATTTAGCCATAATTCGCACACTAACCGTATCGAGTGTGCTCATGTTTTGACATCTTCTTAGCTGTTTTAACCAGTCAAATTTATTTTTCATACACCCTCAATACTAGGAATCTTTTTCACAAAAAACAAGAATAAATTCATGATATTACTAAATATTAATATCCATGTTTTTACTTGATTCTTTTTCGGGGTGATGTCTGACAATATTTTCTTCATCATGCCTGATCCGTTTATCACTCTCTTTACTGTCAGGCTCATTGATATAATCAATACCGTGGCTAATTTCTTCTTTTGTATCAATGATATTATCCATAAGCCGTTCTTTTTTCTCGTCAATTGGGATATTGATTTCTGTTTTATCCTTGCTGTGAATGATTTCTTCAATCGCTTCTTGCAACGAAATTTCTTCTTTTGTTAATTCAAGCTGATTCGCATCATTTTTATCTTTTTCATCCAACTTAATAATGATAGAACTGTCAGTTGAATTATTATTAATCGCTTGTTCTATATCCGTTTTTTCATAGACAACTGGCGTTAACTCATTATCACCTTTATTAATAACGATAATGCTGCCATCATCAGCCCCTTTGTAATGCGCCAATTCAAAATCTAATGTTCCACTAAAGATACCTACAGGAATATGATAGTTACCTCGTTGCACTCCGTATTCATCATGAACAGACAGTAAAATTTCTTGGGCTTTACTTGAATACTTCGCGATATCTTGCAAGCTATCAGGGAGTTTTTCAGCCAGTTTGCCTGAAATATCCGCGCTTTCGTTCCACTCTTTTAGTGAAATGTTAGCTTTTTGATTTTCGGAATAATTCAGTTTGGCATGAGCGGTTACTCGTTCCCCTGTGTTATATTCGATGTGCTTTTCCCATTTTTTTAAATCATCAACATATAACTGGACATGTTCTTTACTTCGAGATAATTCAACATAAGTGTTATCTAAGGCGGCTAAATTACGTTTATTATCTTCTGAACCATCATAGACAATGACATAAGGTATTGATGCACCTTGAGAAGAATATGATGTGATAGCGTATGCATAATCAATGTGTTTCCCACTATGTTGTTGTGGGTCAAATGTGACTTCACGCCCACTAAAATCTATCGTCACATGCTCTTTATCAATACTTTTTACAACCCCAACATCATTGTTAAATGCATTTTGTTCAATATCCGTCACGGTCATTCGCATTTTATCACCGACACTTACTTCAATATTTCGCTCCTTATATACAGAAATATTTCGTGGATCAGCTTCTAAGGCTGAAAAAGCAAATTCTTGTTTTGTTTCTAAGTTGGTGAGTGTAATAACACCGTCTTTATTAACGTTATCAATATTGAAATAGTTATTACTAATTTTAACGGTATTATCAATATTGCTTTGCCAAAATTGCGTGGTTTTTATATCGTACTCTTGATTATTTACCCGTTCATACGTTTTAATTTCAACGCCACTTGGTAACGCTCTGTTTTTCACTAACAAATCATGAATGCCTTCATTAATCGCATTTCTATCACTATTCAGTGGTGTAATAATAAACGTATCATTACGGGCATCAATCGTCCGACTCACAAAATCTTGCGTGATTATTTCCAGTTTCTGATTACGTTTTAAATCTTTGAGGTCTATAACGGAATAATCAGGCACATACCTGTTATTTTTATTTAAGCGAGGGACAGTGTTAGGTGACACTTTTTGGATAACCGAAATCGACTCTTGCACTTTTCCTTGAATGATAGCTTCAACCGCAGGTTTTAATTCAGGGGTTTGTCGTACTATTTCATCCATGACAACATGATCGATTGCGCTACGTTCAAGAGTTAATTTAAAAGGAACGCCACTTTCAAAGGATTTTAATTGGTCTTTGTCACCCGACAGAATAACTCTGCCCCCACTACCTGTTATGGAATCAAGTAGTTGACTCAATCCCTTATTTCCTGTCATGGAACTTTCATCGATAATGAAAACGGTATTTTTATAATTTGCTTGAGATTCATTCACTGCCATTTCTTGAGTAAAACTGGCTATTGTCTGTGATTCAATTCCAGCACCTTTAAGCTCCGAAACAGCTCTATGTGTTGGTGCAAGCCCCCTTAATGTAATATCAGGTCGAGTGGTTTGTATCGCTTGCGCTACAGTTTTAAATTGAGTGGTTTTACCAACCCCTGCATAACCTTGAATAGCAATAATCGAATCTTTAGACGTTAATAAAAGCTCACTAGCGGCTCTTTGCCCTTTCGTTAAAGATTTATTATTGTCTAAAAGGGATGTATCAGAACTAATCGGTGTCGCTTTATTTTTACCCTCGAATATACGTTTGACAATATTAATTTCGTTATTAAACGTTTCTCTTTTCACATAGTTATCAGTCAATGCGGTACTTGTGATAGGGATAATATGACCGTTCTCTATACGAACATTAATTGCATCTGTAATTTTCTCTAGTGATAAACTGCTATCTAGGTTAGTCGCATTCATCACAACGGCTGCACCATTGAAAAAGACGTTCCCACCACTGGATTTATCAATACTTAATTCGATAATTTTATCAAAATCGCTAAGTGTATCTTTTTTCATCTCATTGATTTTTGAAATCGTATCAAAAATATTCCCTGTATTCTTAGGTATATGATTTATCCCTGCATCTACCTTTTCAATTTTAGATTCAGCACTGTCTTTACTCATACCTGTTATGGCAATAATTGAATCACCGCTTTTTTTTATTTTATTCATCGTGGTACTAGAAACATCATTTTTATTCAAAATAGCAATCACGGTTCTGTTTGAGTTCAAGGATGAGCCAAACGTCTCACTATAATTATAATCAAGGCTAGTTGTTTTTTTAGGGTTTAGTGATACTATTCTTCCTTCTTTATCTTCTAGGTATACTTTTTCCCCAAATAAGAAATTTCCTTTTCTAATGGCTGATACTGTATATTCAGAATTTGATTTTAAGTTACCAGTGCGTTGATATGTTTTCACTTTCTCGCCAATACGCAAGTTTATATTTTTTTCTTCGATAAGGTTATAGTTTTTATCAATATCTTTAATCGATAGTCTAGACCTTTCGCCTTCGTCATTAATCAGCAAAAGCGCATTTTTAGCTTTATCAACATCCACAATTTTAAATCTTTTATTTTCTTTTATATTATCGAGGATGAGTCCTTTCTTATACGTATTCCGTAGATTTCTATTTTCATCCGATAGAAAAACTTGTTGTTCGTTTCTAATGTTGACACTGCGTTCCGAAAGCAAACCATGTGTAATTAGCTGTCCCCTAATCGCATTATTGACTTGCTGTTTTGTTTTGTTGTCATGCACTTGAATAATGGCATCTTTATTATTAATTGATAACGTCATATATTGCTTTGATGCAATTTTTAATCTGTCACCTTTATCAACATCACTAACAAAATAAATCTGCTTATTTTTATTACTCTCATAAAAGCTGAATGTTTCCACATCCGCTTTCTTTAGCACATCACTAAAAATACCTTCGTTAGTTCTTGTTTTAGTATCAATGGAAACAACAATCGAATTTTCATTTTTAGCTTTATTCAAAATATCATTAATTGAATCTAGCTTGATGCTTTCAGATTTATATATTGAAACAATTGAATTTTGTAGTAACTCTTTTTTATCGGTACTAACATCGCGGACGGATAAAACCTTAGTATCACCTGTCATATTTTCAGAAATGAATCGTTTTGTCTTATTATCAGGAACAATCACAACACTATTTTTCTCATTTTCCTTTGCCAGTTGAGAAATTGAGTCTAATGTTTTAATCGAAAATTCATTATTACCTGTAATTGATATAGACTTAAATTGACTGTCATTACTGACCATATAGTTAGCTAAAGATGAACTATCCTTTGATGATAACTTTATTTTTTCATCTGAAAGTTGATAAACTAACTTTACAACATTAGTCTCACTTTTTAAATGACCTAAAGTTGTAAAAAGGTCGCCATTACTTTTAAGGGGAACTAAATAGCCTTCTTTTATTTCTTCTTTAATAATATCTCTTAGACTGTTAATGCTTTCAAAACGTTCTATTCCAATAGAATTAATCACTTGTGATAAGAGTTTATCTTGCGTGAACTTAGCGTTATTTTTTTCTAAATTTTTAATAACTTGCTTAACAACGGCTTTAATATCAACATCGTTACCTTTTGTGCTGATGATTTTCTCATGATTCTTGATTTTTTCAGGGTCAAAGCCTGTTTCTGATAACTGTTTTTTCCAGCTTTCTCTAACTTCTTCGATATTGGTAAAATCTTTCTTTTTTCGCGTATCTTTAGCCGCAACACTTTTTTGTTTTGCGGTTGCATCTTTACCAACCGCATCTTCAATCTCTTTTCTTCGAGATGAAAACATTTCAGTTGGCACACCTTTTATTTCAAATTGCCCATATTTACCAGCTTCAACTAGATTATAGCCTAACCCTTCTAAATCGGGTTTTAGGTGTTGACGATACAAAGCTCCAAATGCAATAGGATTTTTCCAGATGGTTTCAATGAAGGCGTTAGATTCCAGTGATTTGTCCGTTGATAATGTTTTCCAGTCCCCATCCTTAGTCTCTGTAATGTTGCTTAAAATAGCGTGAGTATGCAGAGCAGGTTCTAAATTTCGATTTGTATCATGCATAAATAACGCAGCGGTGATGTTATTCGTTTGCTCAATATAGACAACACCCTCTTTCATTATGCGCGTTGACGCGGATTTTTCTATTTCAGTTAAAGCAAACTTTACAGCCCTGTTATGAGCGTCTAATACAGCTTTGTCGCCAACAACCAAGGCAAGGACGGATACACTCTTAGGTGCAGAAAAAGTTAAGTCATAGCCTGGTCTATGTTTATTTTCACCATTAACCATATGCTCTAAACTTTCGCCATTGGGTAATTTACCCTCCAATACATGCTTAAAATCATCCCGATTAACAGCACCACTAAGTCCTAAACTTTCTGCTCCTTTGCCAAACCATGCTGTTGTGGCTTCACCAAGAAAGTAATAATTATCTTCTTGCTCATAGTAACTGGATGCACCACTGGCACTGCTAACTCTTGAAAGTGATAACATTTTTTGTCCTTATGATTAATTAAAAGCCAACTAAATTACTGTAACCATCATCATCTTTGTCTTTATTTTTCTTGATGATATTATTTTCAGCGTTATATTTTTCGTTCGGGTCTGCTTCAATAGGCTCATTGCTTAATGGTTTTGGATTAGCCGTTAAATCTGCTATTTTGGGTTTCGTCATTACCTTTTCAATTCCGCTACTTTGTTGGTCGGATTGTGTGTTGCCAGTATCATTCCCATCATTATTACTTTTTGGCGTATTGAAAACTTTATCAACAAATTCATCTTCATTCGTTTCTGTAACGAGTTCCACCTTGGAAATATCAATATCACGCCTTTCAATTTTTCCTTCGGCAATTTCAGGATAGGCTTTGTACGCAAGTTTTAATTTAACAACAGGGTAATCTCCTTTTAATGATACATAACACTCTAAATCATTCAGGTTTTGAATGTCGGAATAACTTACAATTTTGTCTCTTGTATCATTCTTAGAAAAGTTAACACCATCACGAATCGTATCGACACCGTAGCTGTATTGGTCTTGGAATTTATTATGATGAATTTCGCCAATCTCTTTTTGAACCCACTCAGCAACAGAACTACTCGGAGCACGAAAGTAGATAGTGGTATTACACAGATCCCAAATCGCACTTGCTGACTTAGGACCATAAAGTTCTTCGAGTTGTGGGTAGTTTTGAATACTGATAAAAGTCACTCCTCCAAACTTACGTGCTTCTTGCATAAAATCTTGTAACTTTGGTAATTTGCCTAAACTCGCTAACTCATCCAATACCGTCCAAATCCGTCTTTTTCTATCTACACTAAGGGATAAGATTGATTGCATTAAAATATTAAGCCATGTGGTAATTAATGGCTTGAGTGCAGTTTCTAATCGCCCATCACTGGATATAAATATCCACGAATCTTTGTCTGCATTGTGTACCCAATCACGTATTGCAAAAGGCTCACCAGTAGCATTATCTAAATGCTCACAATAGCGTAGTGCGTTGACGTAAGCCCCTAATACGGCTCGTATTGTCATAGCCGTTTTCTCAACGCTACCATCAATTAAACTGGAAGCATCTGTACCTTCTACGTATTTTTGTAAATCAGATAAAGAAAATGACAGTAATCTATCTAATAATTTTTTTATTGACCTATCAGGGTCTTCTCTCATTTTTTCAGCGGTGGAAACGAACAATCTACGGGCTGACATATTCCAAAATGGATCACCTTTACTGTCAGGAACTAAAGGCAATGCAAATGATTCAAAATCAGCCTTATCTAAACATTCAAGCCATAAATCCCATCGGGGGCATCGTGCATCCATCGGATTTAAAATAATATCTTTCCCGTCTCGATAGAAAAGTTTAATGAAGTTATTCCCTTTATCATAAATGGTCGCTCTTTGATTGGCAGCTCTGACCTGCATAAGAAAACTATTGATAATGGTACTTTTTCCTGTTCCTACTGTTCCTTGTGTGCCAATATTTTGAATTTCACTGTCTTTTACAATATGCAAATCACCAATTTTCAGGTCGGATTGCTCACCTCTTGCTTTAAGGTATTTATTGACTTCTTTTACTGAGTTAGCAAGATAACGCCCACCGATTAAATCATTTTTCCTTTGTTGAGCACCTTTTCGTCCTAAATAATAAAAAATAGCAATTGATAAAAACAAATAAACAAACAATCCTACACCAAATGCTTCAAATGCATTTTCTTTTAATAAACGCCCACACTCGACAAAGTACGGACTATCGATAATTTTTGCGACTGTCAGTTTTTTTTCTATGATTTCATTGTTTTCCAATACTGAAACAACATATTCGTTTTTATAAATATTTTCCTTATTCCCGAGACCAATATTTAAAACCATATGTTTTATGTAAAAATAAAAAAGACCATTCTTTATGTAAATCCATTTCATTATAGAAAGTAAATATGCAACAAAAGTTACAACACCAATAATGGTTGTCCAATACACAATAAGGTTTGTTATCTGCATAAACATGCTTAGCATGTATTTGATAACTTGCCCGCCTTGTGTCATGTTACGTGCGTCTAAGCTCATAGCAAATGCCTTAATCTCTATCTATAAAACTGTTTGAGTTTTGACCAATTACATTTCCAACAGAATCAATACCGTTTTTCATTGGTAATCCTGATGCAGGATTTATATTTATAGGGCATTGATTCAGATTTTCATTGTTTAGTTCTACTTGATTAAAACTACCATTCTTAATTTTAATTTTTCCTTTCATTACCTTAATGATAAGAATAGAAAAAAAATTGACCATTAAAGAAAAAATAAATGAAAAAACCAAGAATTGATAATACAAACTTAACTTATCAACTTTATCTAAAAACAAAAAGTCAAATAAAAAAACCAATATAGATAAAGAGATTATTGATATCAAATATACACTTTTCACATAATAATTAGCCTTTTTATAATCACGACCATTAATTATAATGATTGAAATTAAAATTAATAAACCTAATGCTAACATAGGTACTATGTTACTAAGTGAAAAAACACCTAGTAACATTATGATCACCCCTATCAAAAAACACTTATTTTTACTCATGTATCACCTCAATATTTATCATCATAATCATGTTTATTGAGTCCTTTTTGTGTATTTATCCTATGCTCATTTTCGGCATATTTTTCATTAGGATTTGCAATGCCTTTTTCTTGAGACAACTGATTTAATCTGGCTTCTTTATCCGCGTTATACGCTCGACCATCAGTGCTAATATCTCGATTTATAGCATCAATTAAATTAGAACTTTGTCGTTCGTTAGTTTCGAAATCATACGTTGTGACTTTCTGAACAATACCACCTTTTGTCGCAAAATCTTTGAACTGCTCTGAGTTTTGTTGATAACTCGCTGCACTATATTTCATAGCATCAGTAGGTACGCTCATTCCTGCATAACTCGCATTCACTTTAGATTCATTATTGAAATGACCTTCTCGAATACTTTGCGCTAAATCATTGGTAAACTCATCTTTGAGCTGTTCCCTTTGTGCTCTAGCTTCTGGTGAGCCAGCATCAGTCAGTATTGCCGTTGCTTTTTCTACACCAACCTTATTCGTAACATACTGAGCATATTCATGTTCCAACGACTCAGCATAAGATAAACGCTCACTTTCAGTAAGGTTCGCTTGCTCTGAGATAGTTTTCTCTTTACTCAAGCTGTCATTATAAGATGCGTAGTTCTCACTCGCTTTATTCAAGCTAGCTCTTAAATCATGAACTAAATTACGAGTTTCACTATCACGGATTCTATTAATGTCACTATCAGACATGTTACGTACTGTTTGTGCTGATTCGCTGTTTGAGAAATTATCTGACACTCGTTTATCGTCTGATGTTCTTGAACCATGAGATGCTGCATCTGTATTTGTATCATCAATCCTATGGCTATAGCCTAAGCCTCCATCTAATCCAACTCCAGCCTTAACAGGCGATGCATCTGGAGTACCCACACCGACACTACCTTTAACCCCAGCACTAGCATTAAGCGTGTCTGTACTGCTGGTATTGGTAACAAAATCTCTACTTGTATAATCGGATGTACTCTGGCTATTACTTGCTTCTTTAGATTGGCGCATAACTTGCTCAATGGATTCGCGCTGTTCTTTTGATAATCCCGTTTCCATATCACCACTTTTTGCAAAATTATTGCTTAATGCAGTTGCAATGTTATAGCTGTCATTAACAGAGCTGCGATAACCTTCTTGGTAGGATTGCGTTTCACGCTGTTGAGCACTTAATGCTTTACTGAAACTCGAATCAAGTATAGACGAAGTATCGAGTTTCATTGGCAAACGAGACATACTCGAACTGGAATCGTAAATAACTTGCCCTGATTGTGTTGTCGTGACCATAGCACCAGTAGAGGTTTGCACACTTGATAAGCCCTCTCTATATGAATGGTTTAAATCAGTCTTAAATCCACTCACATTTTGCATACTCATGTTACCCATGTTGTAGTTACCTGATGCGACAGCCGCAGCATCGGCAGACGTTGCACTGGTTAAAGCATTACCTAGGTATGAGCCAGCACTTGCGATTTGTTGCCCCAATCCAGTAAATAACTTAAAGCTGATAAAGGGTATCGATAACATTAACCAACTGGCGACACCTGCCATTGAGCTTGCATTTTTTAGCGCAGTGTCCATATTCGAAATGGTAAATGGTTGTCCATGTAATGTGACACCCGAAAGCGTATTAATAATATTATTAAAAATAGCAAACATGACTGGCCATAACATTAAACTCCCCAAAACATTAAGGTAATTTTTAGTCACCCCCCATGCCATTTCTTTAATGAAAAGAGCCAATACCATGATAGGGAAAATGCCAATTAATAACGTTAAAAAAGCAGTGTGCATGAACGGTAGCATTTCACCTGCAATTTCATAGCTCGAAAGCTGCGCTAATTTCATTTTCATTAAAGACTGTTGGGATGTAATACCGATTAAATCAGCACTACCATCCATTGCCGCAGGAAAACGCCCCATAGAAGAACGCAAAGCATTTGCAGTGATATTTTGCTTTAAGATATCAACGGAGCTTTGACTTGCACCGATAAGCTGAGAATAAACATTATTCACCCTAGAGGGTAACAATACGTTATTTTGTTGACCATTTTCACCTATCGCATATCGACGACCTAAAGATGAAAGTGTTGCACTATTAGGGTTACTCACCTCTTGATCAATAATCGGTTTTAATCGTGCGGCTGCGTCTTTACATGTCATATATTGAGGTTGAGCTGTACTGCCAAATTTGTAATAAATCCCCCTAACAGGACTCGCATTAGAAAATATCTTTTCATACACCTTCGGATCATTAAATAAACCTGAAATCGTGTATTTATGATTCAGTTCCATATCAGGAATAATACAGTTAATTGTATAGTCACTGAAATTCATATTAAATTCAGGGTTTTTGATACCTAGTGTATAGCTATCTTGAAGTAATTTTTGACCAAATAACAAACCTGTTTTTGAATATTGAAACTCGTCAGGCTGCGCGAAAAATGTGTCATACATTCGAGCGGTACTATTTCCAATGCTAGTTAAAAACCAGAAAGGAACGGCTAAACCTACAGGAACATTATCCACTTTCTTAACAACCATTGGGCTAGCCAAATCTCGAATAACAACATTCGTTTTCGGTGTCAGCAACATAGCGTAAACAATCACAAAAGTGAGCATCCAAGCGCCAAAAGTACGAAGGTCATGCGTCTTAATATACTTAGTGATACAAACCAGAACACCCATTGTTTCGGCTGCATATAACAAGGTTTTCCAACCGTTGTTTTGCATGATAGTGGCAACCGCTTGGAAGGTCTGAGCAACAATATCAACACCATACAAAACTGTAATTTCTAATGGATTCGCCATTATTTACTCCCACGTATAGTTTTGCATCATTTGGGATGATACGGAGTTTGATAATTGCTTTCTCAACGTTGATAGCTGCCTATCCGCTTCAAGGAATGAGTTTTGCTTGATTTGAATTTTATTAAGGCGTTGACCGAGTTTCACTCGAACGCTAGCAAGATTATCTTGAAACTGTTTATTTTCTTCTTCTGTGTTCAAAGAGCCTGCCGCTGCCATTTCTACGGTATCAATTAAACCATCGATATAGGCGAGTGTGATATCAAGCGCAATATACTCTGACTGATTGGTAATAAAGCTTGCATCCATATTGAGCATGGCTGAATCCACAATAAAGCGTTGAATCGGTACACGGGTACTGTTGATGAATGTTTTCTCTTTATCGGTTAACGGGGTATCTTTTTTAACTTTGTCATAGATACCAACCAATGTTGTTCTGACTTGCTCGACCATTGCTTTACTTGCCGTAACCGTCAATTTAGCTTTCTTAGGCGCTAAACATTGTGATTCATCATTACAACGATATATCTCGGTTTCGCCACCATACAATAACGCATTCACCAAAGAGTCACTTGCCCCCATTGCGGGTATAATGGTCAAATTACCTTTGTTATCATAAATTACCGTACCAACAACGGATTGCATCATTTCTTTCAGTTCTCTGTCATTAGAAATGAACTGACTAATTTTGCTAAATGCCGACCATGTCAGGTTTTTGTTTCTCGGAATACGTTTCTTTTCTTCCGCATTAGCCTTATTAAAAACTTTATCCGTTTCCCCTCCTGCCCCACAACCTTGTCTTGCTGCCGCCCAATCAGCAAAAACACTGTGATTTTGTGCAATTGATTGACACACAAATTCGCTTGTAGCTTGAGATTTAGGCGCTAATCCGCCAACAATACCTTGAGCCGCTTGGCATGTTGATACGTTGAGGTTATTCATATCTTGAGCAAGTCGTTGCAAGTAATCTTTTACAGACTTAACTTGTGGCATCGTGGTTTCTAAGGCTAAATCAAATGCATAACCAACAGCGTTACTTAAAATCTGTTTTGCCATTGCTTTAATTTGGTCACTATTAATGTAAGAGAACGCCCCTAGATAGGCATCAATCCCACCACAACCTGCTTTAACATCGGGTAATGTAACGGAGATAAGCTGTATATTTCGAACCGGTACGCGAACAAATAAACTCCCCCCTGTCAGATAACCTGCTGATTGCCCCTGCCAAGCGCCCCCTTGAGTGACATTAGAACCGCCCCCCAACTTATTAAAAAAGTCATTAAGATCTGAATTCACATCAGCATGAACTGAAAAGGATAAACTACATAAACAAAGTAAGGCGACTTTTGTTTTTTTGATTATTTTCATTTAAGAACCCCTTTTTCATTTTGTAATTTATCGATCAAGATAAAACTTTCGTCTAAACGTTGTAATAACGAATTTGCGGATACTGCGCCCTGTGATAATGGAACAGTAACCAGTGTATTAACATTAATTAAAAAAGATGTGGGTGTCGCTTGCGGAATTTCAGCAAAAAAAGTCCGAATGATGTCATCATTAACAGGATAGGCAATAGGAAAAGTAGAGTCCCCTTTACCATCAAAACTATAAACAAAAACAGGTAATTTGATACTGTCTGCGATTTCTTTTAATGTTGGATCAAACTGATGACAATAAGGACAATCACTTTTAATAAAATGAACTATCTGCCAATCTGCGATATCGATTTCTTTCCCCGTTGAAAGCCGAACAAAATTTTCTTTTCTACTTTCAACTTGTACAGAATGATTATTTCCATTATCAATGCTTGTGGTTTTATTTGCTTCCAACTGTTTAATTTCATCAAGCGTCGATGAGTAACTCAAACTCGAAAAAACCACTCCTAGGATAATCACAAATTTATTCATTTTATTTTTCATTTTTTCACCAAATCAAAAAAATCAAGCCACTTGTTTATTTTAGTTTCGTTATGCTTATTTATCAATCAGATTCTTGGTTTAAAATCTGTAACAACATTCAAAACTCGTCGAGCTAAATCATCCTGAGAAATGAACCCATAAGATAACGGTTTAAAAGTTCCTTTTTGTGGTTCAACTAAAAAAATAGCGGGGAAATATTTCACATTCATTGATACAGATTGTCCCACATCTTTTTTGGAGTTTGGGTATTCAGAAGAATATCGCCCATCAACACTAATCGGAATAATGGCGAGGTCGTACTGCTGACTAAACTCTTTAACAACCTTTGCCAGTTGATTATCTAAAGGCTCTCCCCCTCGATAGAAAAAGAAAATCCCGTATTGCTGATTAACTAATTTTACAGCTTGAGCTTGGGTTTGCCTTTCTTTTGCCGTTTTTATCGCGGCAGTTGCATTGTAATGAGAATTTTTAATGTTATAGTCCAAATGGGGATATTTCAGTAATGCTTTCTCCCACTGAGAAGAAAATTCACTGGCTTTTTCAGTGAAGTAATCTTGATACGTTTTATATACTGCAATGTTTTCAGGTGTTGGATTCATAATCGCTAATGCTTTCGATTCTTCTAATTTTTTTTGAATCGTTTTCATTTGCTGCATTGCTTTTTCTTCCAAACTCATTTCGGGTTGAGTTGGTACTTTTCTTTTTTGTTTTTTATCATCGTATTTTTTTTCAGGCAAATTATAAAATTGCCAGCTAACAGGATCATGATATTCATTGCCTTTAATATCAGCCAAACTCGGTTGGCTGATAGCAATCAAAATAGTGGCAGATAAAATTTTAGCGATTTTTTTCATTATTGTTTTCCTTCGTCAAATTTTTCTTTCATACGACGATTGACTTCATCAAGTAATTTATCTTGTTCAGGAATTTTAAGGTTATTCTGTAAGTCCTCATAAAAGTCTGAGAAATCCATATAGTCAAATCTCAAGCGTTGTAATTCATTGATACTAATCCCACGACAATCAGGATTTTTTGCACTTCCAAAGCCGATACCTAACTGACCAGAACGCCCTTGAGCTTGAACGATTCGAGCAAGTTTATTATCGAATACGCAATAAGAGCTTTTTTTCTGTAAACAGACACCTAATACTTTTTTAGAACAATACGTACCAACTGAGATAATCACTTTTTTAGCTTTTGCCTGACCAATCGCTTTTTCCTCGGAATTACATTGAGCCAATCCAACATCATTACCCCAACCGCTTGATTTACAGCAATCACTGAATCCTGCCGCTGCTTTTCGACACTCCATTGCCTTACCAGAGAAAGCCTTCATCTTGCTTTCATCAAGCCCCGACATCTCTTTCCCTGCTTGAGAAATTGCTGCCAGTTGGCTAACAGCTTCATTAAACCCGTTATTTTCGCTTCCTACCGTGTCAACACAAGAGCCATCGTCACAATAAAATTTATCGCCACAAACATACCCTTCTGTTTTAGTCGTGTGCTGGCATTGATATTTTATTTCATTTCGAATACAACTATTTCCAATTTTCAAAATGCACTTACGTTCACCCACTGTGCAATTAGGGTCTTTTTCATATTGAGTACAGGTATTATCATCACCTTCATTAGTCACCCATTCTTCTGAATATTCCCAACAGTCACTATACAACTCAAATTCTCTACCATCTTTTTTGAATTTTCTTTTTTCACCTTTTTGACTACACCACTCTTTTACCTTTACAGCTTCTTCTTTATTAATAGGACAATTTTCAACCCAAACAATTTCTGGTTTTACTGTTTTAACTAAAACCAACATTTTTATTTTCATGTTTACTTTTAATGAATTTGGGTCTGTATTAAATGTGTTAACCGCTGCATCTGTAGATATATCTAGCATTCCCCAAAGCCCTTGTATCTTCATGGTAATAGACATTGTCCCTGCCTTTACATCTATTGGACTTGGATAGTTATAAACATTCGGATTTCCTAAATCACTAAAATTACAGGTTCTGCTATGAACTACAGGTTTAGTCACTCCCAAAAATGTAGTTTGATTGGGTCTAGGAAAGGAAGGCTCATTATATTTTGTACAATACCTAGCCCAACCATAAATAGTAGCCTCTTGTATTTTGCCACTTTCTTTTAAATTAAAGTCACCTACAATATGACCTTTTACAATTTTTCTAAATTTAATTTGGCTATAAGGTATGAGAATTTCTTTCAATTCATATTGAGTATCTTCAACCCACTTTATTTCTGCTTTTCTAGTACAAGTTGATTTTACCGTTTCTTCTTTTTCGCAAACATGATTTGTGAAATAAGATTCATTTTGTGTTTGCTTAACACAATTCTCTCCCGTACCACTCACAATTCCATCTGCTTTATCTTTTATTTCTAAAGCATTTTGAATAAGGTCACTATCCCAAGATATTTTATCTTTCGGATTATTGATAAAACTGTCTCTTGCTGATTGACCAAGTTCTGAATCAGCTAGCTCTTTATTTCCAGCCTGACTTAATCCTGAATCATTTTTTTGATACTGTGTTTCATTCGGATTTCGAGTAAAGCCTTGCAGTTCTTTTTCAGGATTGAAACCTGTCATAGTGGATTTAGCTTGATTGACAGAGGACTTACCTAAGTTACTTCCCTCTTTCGATGCATCACGCATAGCATCACAAAAACCGATTTGAGAATACCCTAAAAGTAAACCTACAATTGCAATGCACTTAACACTATTTTTCATTTTTACAGTCTCCCTCTGAATCAATGATAGAAAGAGAACCACTAATAGAGCCAGAGCCATAAATAATATCGAATTTGTCACCACACCGTTTTACTAACGCAGGAACCGCACGAACATCGTAGTATTCAAATCGATTAGGATCGATTTCAACACCACTAATTTTGTATTTTTGAACTAAATACAACATGTACTTAGCCGTCTTATCAACACTATCATCAATAAGCCCATTAAAATAAACAGGAATCCCTTGATTTTCCGCTGAAAGAATTAATGACGCTAACGTTTTTTCAGGGATTGAAGAAGATAAAAAATAGGCAACTTCATTTTGATTTTCTTCCATATTAGGTGATTCCATATTTCCATACGATAAAATAGGAAATAGAGTAAAAATCATTGTCAGTAATATTTTTTTCATATATCCACCGTATCAAAGGATCACACAATTACGTTTTTTCCAAACAACATAGCCATAATTTTTTTTCGATGTAGGTAGCTCTTTGCCTATCTGCCAGCGCAACACGCTACGTCCGTAAGGGTGACACTGCCTAGCATCAGGAATTAAGTTCACCATTTGATAACGGTAACGACTCTTAGGAATGATTGGAGTTGGATACTCAAGACATACCGCCCTGTCTGCACCGACAGAATCCATAATGATACCTTGGCGATGGAGCTTAAAATTCATGCGCTCGGTCATCAATATAGAACTATTCAAACCTGAACTTTCATGGTTGATACTACCGCTAAATGGATAAACTGAACCATGTGCGCCAGCGCACCAAAATAAAGGGTCTAGCGGCATACCAGCTTCTGCTGCAATAGCATCAGCCGCACAAGCCATTTGAGCAATTGGATTGGCAAATACCATAGCTTCGGGGTTCGTAAATAACGCTAATTCATCATCGTTCCACATCGGATCAAGTTCGGTTAAATAAGCAATATCGTATTCACCACCTTGCATACATGCGGCACTTTCTAAAATATTTAGCCAAGATATCAATGGGTATTTGTACCAATGAACATGATAAAATGTACCTGTAGAATCACCTGCTGATTTTGTGGCTTTTCCCGTTCCGACTTTAGTAATAGGAATTTGAAAACCGCCCATATTCACCATACACGTAGGTGCTCTTGTCACATCAGCCATTGCAAACGGCTCCCAAAATCCAATAGCAATACCTATACGTTGGAATAATGGCGGTGGCGCAGGGCAAAATTGAATAGGCGAACTTGGGTTAGGCGTATCAGGTAAACCAATCCCCCCTACACTGACTTTTACACTCCCAATACTCATAGGAAACATACAATTCCAGCAAATATCCGTTATCGGATTTACCCATTTACCCTGACATTCTGTAGATGAAATAGCGTAATGGCTGAATGTTAATGTGAATACCAAGCTGAATATTGATAATAAATATTTCATAGCCCCACCTCTGTAATTTTTAATTTTTTCTCTTGAGGGGCAGCTTCAATAATTGAAGGAACACGTTCGATATCAAAACGTGCTGAAATCTCACCTAATTGGTCAAAGTAAACTTTTTGGCTTAAATATTTTTCAGTGTCCTTGATATTCCCATTAATAAGAATAATTTTTGAACGCATGGTGGACGGCTTGAAACTTTTTACCCAATTTAATTGCTGAACGTCGTCACCATCAATAAAAATCAATGTTTGTGTGAAACCGCTAATATCAAAAGGGTTATAAACCTGCCCTTTACGTGCAAAAACAACACCATTTTGGTCAGCTAAATCTTTAGTGACGGTAAAAGAAGGGTCAAAATACCTAACTTCTGTTTTAGTCGCTTTTGTCACGCCCTGTACTGGATCAGGTCTTAATGCCCGTTGCTCGATACGTTCTCGGATTTCATCTTGTATTTCTTCTTCTGATTTATTTTCAAACTTTTTCGCTAACCTTTCCTGCATAACAGTAATTAGGTTTCTTTCTTTTATTTTCCAGATAGAGCCGACAGCCCCTAGCTCTTTAGCTAGGGGAGAACATGAAAAAGCTAAAATGATAGTGGCAATAATGAGTTTTTTATTCATCATTCCCCCCTCTCATTTTTTTAGCCAGTTTTGCCTTTATTTCTTGAGTTTCATCAGGCAATTGGCTAATTACTGCACCTTTCACAAATACAATTTTTCCGTCTTTATCATATTCGTTTACGATATTGTTAATGCTTCTTTCATACTTTTTCATTAAAGCCGTTTGTTCTTCCTCTGAAAGATTCAATTTAGCGACTTGATTTAAAAATGTATCGGTGGTGCTTTTAATATCGAAACTCACAAATTTTGGAGAATTGACATAGAGATACCCCACTCCACTAAGCGTTAATAATGAAATAGCGGTATTCACCAAAAGAGCAATGATAATTAATTTCTTATTCATAACGCTTACTCCGCAAATAGTTAATGAAATCGCCCCGTTTGGAATCTGCCATTTCAAATAAAATATCTTTGATATCCGCCCCCTCGGATAATCTTTTTTCTCTATAGGTAAAATCCTCACCTTTTGAAGAAAATAATTCATTGGTTAGTGGGTCAAGTAATAAACGATGGAAACTACTGTATTCACCAACATTCACCAGTAATGAGCTGTACCCAACTTTTTTAGCAGGTGGGAATTTTTTGATTAAATCAAATTCATACTCACTAAAAGCATTAGGTTCTTTCTGTTTAAAGGACTCAAAAGACTTGGCATCTTGCATTAATGTTAATTTAAAGCTGCTATTGTCATAAGCGGCTAATGCGGCTGTACTGAGATTTTTATCACTGATCGACTGTGTTACAGTGCCAAATGAACCGTTGTGACGTCGAGCGGTACGGTAGCCTTCTTCAATAAATTCTCTGATTTTAGGGTTTGAGCCACTTAACAGTTTCCACCCTTCATCAATAATATTCATTTTTCGTAGACTACGTTCAGTTTGGTACATCATGTTTTCTGACCAAATCATCAGCGTAAAAAGCACAGCCATAAGCAAATCGCCGTTAGCTCTTAGTGCCCCTAATTCAGTCACAACAAACTGCATATCATCACGTAAAGTGGGTTCGCTTGAGTTGAAAAACTCCCCGTAAATGCCCTTCGTTGTATACTTTCTTAACAGATAAGTAATTTCATCGATACGGTCTACGATTTTATACGCATTTTTCTCTTGTATTCTATCCCTATGTTTTTCAAGATATTCAACAACATGATCAATTCGCATATCTTGCTGGTATTTAGGAAATTGTTCGGTGATAGAATCCAATATAAGAGCTTCGTGGACTTCATCTAGAATGCCGTTTGGACTCGCTAGAATACTGAGCTGGTCTCGAACACGCTCCGCACTCATTGAAATATCGGTAATATTAGCAAAGGGATTAAATCGCAATGTAGCACCATTAATATAAGTGCCCCCCATACTGTGGCAAAACGCCTTATATGAATCACCAATATCGTAAATAGACAGGCGACCGTTTCTATCTAATACTTGACGACCGATAGCTTGTGAAACAACGGATTTACCCGCACCTGATGTGCCAGATTCAAACCAGTTAAAGTTTGTATTCGGCAAGGATTCATCAAAAATATCAAGGAAAGCGAGTTGATTACGATAGCTTGGCAAGAGAATACCAGCACGGCTCAATTTATTGTCGGCAATGATGGGAAGTAAATTTACAGCTTGGAATGTTTCAGCGCGAAGAACTGAACCTGTTGTTTTAAAATCTTTCCATAATTTTAAGTCGTCAGTTAATGAAAACGGAATAGTGGCTAAAAATCCCCGTAGCTGTTGAAAATCACTACGAACCATTTTTAACCCTTGATTTTCAAATGCTTTAGTGATTTTTTCCGTTTCTTTTGACATCAAATCATCATCATTTGGACAAAAAAAACGAATACCAACATGGTATTGAGTTGCCGCAGTGTTACCACTTAACAAGCTGACTCTAAGGTTTTTCCATTCATCAAACTCTTTGAGTGTGCCTGGTAAAAACTTGGCAAAAGATGAGTTAGCCTTTTTCTCTAAATCCCAGTATTTCGCATTAGCTTCACCCGTTGTTTTTTCCTGATTTTCAGTCAGTAATGTCATTGTCATAACGAAAGGATAGGTGATCCCCCTATCTGGATTCATTAAATCAGCAATAATGTTGCCATTCTGCCAAAGATAATGTTCACTTGGGTTAGTATCCATGTGCATGGAGACTGAGCGCGTTTTTTGTAACTCACCACGCTTATTATTGGTACTAATTTCAATGTAGTTATGCTTTACAAGGTATTTCGTACCAACATCAACAACTTGTTTATTCAAATAGCGATCATTTTGATAGCTATGTGAATAATCAGATAGTTTCCCGAATTCAAAGTTAACCAACTCACGCATCAAACCACAAAAAACATTCACACTAATAGGCTGGCAATGAATACTGTTACTATTCAATCCACTCAATAGAGAACGCCTAATATCCCGAATCTTCATGATTTCATTATCGTTCGCTTTTTTTACTGGATGTGAGTAAACAAAAAACAAACGATAATCACGTAAAGTTAATGCATGATCAGCAGGATTTTGAAACGTATTTTGTGCAGCATCAAGATAAAAAGAATGTGTTAGCTCGTTGCATTCATCGGCACGAAAGCCCTGCCAAGAAAAATCCTTTAAACCAAATTCAATCGAACTCTTTACTGACTGGCTACCAAGTAAAATAACTTGCAATGGATGGTCTCTAGGCACGTTATTTTGTAAAATTCGGTCTAGTCCCTCAACAATACTTTCATTCGCACCAACTAACGGCTGGGCTTCAATAATGAAGCCTAACGAATTTTTATTATAAAATAACTCATGGTCAGCGTCATAACCAATGCAAGGTAGTAAATCACTGATATGGGGGTAATCTAATTCTTTTATTAGCTGTGAAGTTTCATCAGAGGTATCTCGTTCCCCTAAAATATTACTAATGATTCTTATAATATTAAAATCTTCTAATGCCATTTTGATTACTCCATTCCATGCCAACGTGAATCTTCACTGACAAAGTAGACAATCTCGCCAACATGAACATTATTATCAGGCGATACATACGGAGCTAACCAAACACGCTGAACGCGATCAGGCGTGACAAAAGGCTCTCCTGCCTCTTGATAGCATCGTTTTTGATTGCAGTTTGCGACAGCATGAGTCACGCCAGTTGGCGTTGTGACCGACGTTCTTGTTACGTCATAGTTTGATGTCGTGATTGTTGGGTTATTTCCCATTGGGATAGATTGTGATTTCAATCCCATTGTACTTTTTGCTTTTGATGATGTGGTTGAATTTGAGACAACATTAACGTCACTGACAAATTTAATAGGCAATGTGATATTGGCAATATTGATTAATTTGTAACTATTGAGGTTAAATTTTCCCATCCCACTGTTGCTACTATTTAATGACTGTTCAGTAAAATAGTCATTAGAGCTTTCTGTCATTTCATCCGCTTGTTGCATCCAGTAACCTGAATCTTTTGCAGGTTTATTAAATTCAAACTCACTGTTCATACCAGCACAACCAGAAAGTAAAGCAGGGATAACAATTAAAAGTAGTTTATTCATAATTAGTTTCTCTTATTGTTCGGAGCAACGAATTCATCAAGATTCCCACGCTCAATTTGACCTAATTGGTTAACGAGTTCGGGTGGTAAATCTGAGTTATCCTGATAATCATTGGATGCTTGTCTTTGTTGTTCTGGTGCAGCTTGCGCGGCTTCCTCACTTTCTTGATCTTCAAGAAATTCAGCCCAAAAACCCTCTTGAAAAACCACTTCAACGCGGTTAGCGGAGCCAATAGGGATAATTGGGTGATACTGTTCTGCCAATGCAATATAGTAATCAGCTAATTTATTCGCGGCACTTTGAACACCTTTACCTGCGGATTGTTGAGCAACTTCACCAGCGGAAACGGTATGTTCAGCACCAATCCCAACGGATGTTTGACCAATTTGTGATACAGCATTACCTAAACCGCCAAGTGTCCCTGATGTAAAGGCAAGTCCTAAAATTTGTCCATTACGCATAACAGGAATACCTTTAATGCCATTTTTACCATAAAAAGAAACGTGCCCTTTGACAGCCATATCTATGTGTTTATCGTTGATAACACACGATAAACGTTGTAAACGAACAATTGCTCTTTCACTCGATATGTCTCCATATGTCGCAGCAGTAACAAAACAACCTTCAAGTTTTTCCAATTTCTTATTCTGTGGTAAATGAAGTTTGCCAGTAAGTTTAAACTGCATTGGTGAAGTATCTGTTTCTTTCGCTGTAACCGCTGCATTAGCATCAGCCCCTTCTAAAATAATGGCATTAGAAAATGCACCTGAAGGAATGTAGTAACGCTCTTTTTTCTTTGTCTCTTTTTTTGTGTAAGTGAAATTTTGAGTTTCAAGTAAGCCTTGAATCGGTTTAGGCGCACTGTAACTGACTTTTCTATCGCTTATCCCATATTGCCCTTCACCTATCCGCTCAATCGTCGAGATTTCATTATTTAATGGGGTATCCATATTAGCTTGGGGGGCTTGTAGCGTTTTTTCTTTTTCTAATTGAGCAATTTTCTCTTTAAGGGAGTCAATCTCCTGTTCTTTTTTGTCTAGATGCGTTTTTATATTTTGAAATTCTTTCGTTAATTCTTTTACTGCTTGCTGACTTTCTCTTGCTACCGTTTGGGAGTCAGTAAGCACCTGAGAATCAACTCGTGCATTAAATGTATTCTCAACAGCACCTGTTAAATTGGGTTCAATAATCGAATCATCAACAAATTGAGGTTCATTACCTGCATCCGTCCCTTCCTCCATTTTTTTATTAATGAAATAAATAGCAGAAACAACAATAACAACCGCTACAGTGATAATAGTAAATAATTTACGCTGATTATTTTTAATGTATGAGTTGATATTATTCGCCATTACTTAACTCCTTTTCGCACCACATAAGCGGTTATGCTCGTATTGGGTTTTAAAACCGTTATGTTAGGAGTAAAACTGACAGCCATAACACCCTGTTCCCATAAGTAACGTTCATTGAGTTCTATAGGCTGTACGGTTCGATTAGTCACATTAAATTGCTGAATAATATAGTTATGACCATTCCATGAGTTAATACCTTTTACATCAAGATATTGGGTGATATTTGTTGGTAAATTATGTGTAGCGGATTGCGTTTCAACAAAACCTTTAGGACTTTTTCCTCTCATGACCTGAGTTAATGAGTCTGTAATAAGCCCTGAGTAACTTTCTTTATCTGTCTCAAAGCTAATAGCTTCATCGTTGCCTTTAGCTTGCTTATTATAAACAGTGAGCGAAGCGCCATTAAAATGACTTGAAGGTTGTGCAATGAGCGTGAATGTAAAACCCGTTTCAGTTTCAATAACCATATTGAAACTTTTTGTCGCTTTTGTTGTAAAAACAATTTTTCCGTCGTTAGTTTTGTTATTGCTTAAAATATTTCCACTATTGGCGGTGACAGATATGATTTTATCGTTATAAACTGAAACGACATTAGGATCATTTGTACTCACCTGAGAGGAAATTTTCTGCATGGGTTCGATAGAAATTGAATCTGCCAAGACACCTTTAGACAAAACCATCAATGGAATCACAATTAAGAACTTAATTTTTTTCTTCATTTTTCCATTTCCACAAAGTCAGTAAGTTCGAATTTCCCATTTCGCGTTTCCATTCTTAATCGATAATGTTTCGGAACGGGTTCAGCCTTTTCAATTCCATATGAAAATTGTAAATCACCAACCACATCAACGATGCCATTTGAAGGGCTAACTTTTATCGTTTTTGGGAAGAATACTGAATTACCATTATTAATTTTTAATCGTTGCTTTTCTTGAGATAAAACAGGGATCATGGTTTCCCGAAAACCATCAGCAAGATAAGCACTCAATAACTCATGACTTTGCTCAACAGTTTGAGCATTAACATCAAGTCGTAATCCAATGAAACTCAATGCCATTAAACGCAGATAACGCGCATCCCCTCTCTCTCCTTTGAATGATATTTCTTCATCACTACCTACCATCGGTTTAATGATAATTTGTTTATTACTTACAAGCTGACTCACTAAAATTCGGTAATCAGAATACAACTTGTAATTGAACCCAATAGATAGGATTGTCATAAAAATAAGAACAATGACAGAGATTGCCATTGTCCTCTCGTTTGATTTCTTTAAGTTAATATCCATAGTTATGATATCCAGTATCTAAGGTATGATGCAGGTAACGCATTTATAAAAAAATCAGTGATTGATTTTGGTAAAAACCAGTACACTAAGTTGATTAAATAACTACTTCCTTTCCCCTTCTTGAGTTTTTTAATTGATATGTAAGCTATCGCTAAAATTGGAAAATAAAGAAATGGATTTGAAAAAATTCCTGCGACTGCTAAGGGTACATAGATACAAAATTCATCGAGTGGTAATCCCATCACACGCCTTTGGTTTGAAAGCGTGGATGGAAAGATATACCGGTTTTTCTTTCCATCCATAAATAACCCTACTGCTAATTTTTAGAATAAACCAAATGCAACGTTAACGAAGATCATAACGGCTGCGATACCACCCATCATCATTAAGTTTTTAGTTCTGATGTAGGTAAAGATTGCCATCAAAACTTCAATTACATAAAGGATGTAGATAATCGTCGAATCCTTACCAAAAGATTCCTTAATTTGCGTTTTTCCTGCCGCAAATAAATCTTCTGCATGAGCTTGTAAAGTTGGCATCATCATAATCACAAACCCAATTACAAACAGCATTAAAGTAGTGATTGCACTTTTATTTTGTAAGAAAGAATTCACTTTGTTTTTTAAAACGATTTGATTCATTTTCATAAAACCATCCATATTGTTAATTGATAAAATTCGTTAGCACGTTTTGCTAACCGATTTCGATTTTACTTAAATTGACAAAAAAGTAAACAAGCCACTTGTTTTATTTTAAGTCAAATATCACATATATAAAAAAATATCGTAAGCGTGGTTAATCCGATCACTCTTTAGTGAGAAGATCTGATTTTTGTTTATTTTTAAAGAGAAAATGATGTCTACGGTATCAGGGCGATTAAAAAAGATTATAGATGAACTAGGTATACGACAAAATGATGTGGCAAACCTAACAAATTTGTCACAACAAACGATTAACTACATATTAAAAAAAGGCGTAGAAAAATCATTTTACACATACCAAATCGCACTAGGGTTAGGCGTAAATCCAGAATGGTTAGCACATGGTATAGGAAAGGTTTACTTAGAAAAAAACATTGCTATTCCTTGCTACAATAGCATTTTAGATTTAAAAATTGATTTACCAAATTTGAAAAGAAAAACCTTAGTGAAGGATATTCCTATCGTGATATACAGCTTTAGTGTCTATCTAGATAGTCATAATTTAGTTATCTGCGGCATAGCACCTGATAATGAATTAGATACAAAAGAATACCTGTGCATCCATAACAATCAATACTCACTGATAGAAAATGTAGAAAACAAAGATGCTTATGACCTTTGTTTTCTTGTATTAGAAAAAAGAAAAAGTAATCTAAAAAATGAAAAATTTAAGGAAGTAAATTTTTAGCGATTTCAGCAATTCTTTGTCTTAGTTCCACAAGTTCAGGAGAATCAACGTTATAATCTGTTTCTCCTGTATTGGTCGCCGTCATTCGTGCAAAATGCTCACATGTCAAAAGTAACTTAATAACTATTTCAAACTCTTTTGAATATGCCTTTTGAACATCCCCATCATCCATTAAATTTTTTTTCAGTACAACCGCACCAATTTTAAGCATCTCTAGCGCAACTCCATTTCGGTGAATTGGCGCGTCCTCATCTTCATGATTATCAATTCGATACTTAATAATTTCTTCAATTGTTTTAGCAATACTTTTAGGGATAGTTAATGTAGTTCTAAACGATTCCATTTTTCCACCTTCATAAACTGACATATGTTGACATTTATAATATGCATCAATTTGATGCGCTAAGTATGCGTTGACGCATCAAAAATATCAATAATTTTCAAATAATCATTATTTATCATGCTGATGAAAAATAGCATCAATTTGATGCACTCATGCATCAAAATAGACATTTAGAGTATTTATATCAATAAATTCATAGTATTGTAATTATTGATGCATCTTGATGCGAATTTGATGCGCTAGTGCATCACTTTTAATTTAACAAAGCCATAACAATAAAAGATTAAACTCATATATTACAAATACATACTAACAAAATAACATTTTGCGTATGGTGTGTAGATTATAAAAGACAAAATTGGCAAATTGATTATTTTCCATTAAACTATTTGTGATTTCCAACAAAACGAAGTTTTTTAACTTTAGTGGGGCGAGACTATGCCTAATCGATTTTTTAAAAAAATTTTAATTACTATAATTTTAACGTTTAGTTCATCTTCCTTTGCAGATTGCTTTGAAAGTGCAGGAAAGTATTACGGTATAGATCCCGACTACCTGAGAGCGATTGCATGGCAAGAATCACGATTCAAACATAATGCCATAAACAAAAACTATGACGGGTCGCTTGATGTAGGGATTATGCAAATCAATACCAACACGTTAAACAGTATAAAAAGAGAATATCCAAATTTAACCAAAGACCGTTTACTCAATGAACCCTGCTTAAATATCTTTGTTGGGGGAATGCTACTGAAAAGAAATTTTAATGCTTATGGAAAAAAATGGTTGTCTGTCGGCATGTATAACGCAGGTATGAGAAATAGTAATAAAGTTATTCAAAATCGATATAACTATGCGTCAAAAATAAATCAGCATTATCAAGATTTGAAATTAGGGAAAATAGAACGAATAGCAATCCATTAAAAATTTTTTTCATTGGTTTGAAATATTTCATTTAATACATTAGCAAACAAGGGGCAAAAGCCCCTTGTTTATTATTAACTATTTAAAGTTAGTCTTTCTATATGAATGAGTTGGATAAACTCTCCTAGCTGTTTAATTGTCATAATCGGAAATGTGGCTCTTTTTCCCTTTGCAAAACTTTTTGCGGCTGCTATCATTTTATCTGACATAATAAAAATCCTTAGTAAGTTTTTTTTGTGTCAGAGTCTAGGGGGGGGCTACCCCTTAGACTCAATCATTAAATTACCGAACAAATAAGTGTTTTCCTTACTCGTCGGATAAATTCTACTGCTTCGCGTTCCTCCTTTGAGTTTTGTTTAAATGATGTTTTAGTTACATTAGCTTCACTATCAAACTCGACAACCTGATCTAACTCTCCATTTTTGGAAATGTGATAAGTGTAAAATCCGTTGTATTCGAAAATACTAATGATTTTATAATTAGTGTGGTCAACTTTTAAATCTGAAAGTTTCATTAAATGATTTTCCAATCTACGGTTAAAAATTCTTGTTTACGATAGTTTTCTAATTTCTCTATAAGGTCTAACGTATTTTTAACTTCTGTAGGCTGTGATTCACAAAAAATGACTTGACCATGAACATTATAGGCAGACATAGAAAACTGAATAGTTAAAGGTTCCAAAAACAGATCGTATTCAACAATAGAAATTATAACTACATGTTCAAACAATTTAAATTTTTCTTTTACTTCAATCTTAGATTTTGCTATTTCAAAAAAAATAGCATACTCACCTTTTTTATTCCAAAATATATCTTTCATATTTAATGCGTTTAATACGACATGATACAATTTCATTTTAATGCGCTCCTATTGAATGCCAATGTTTCCACTGGCATTTATTAAATTAGTTTTATTTCATTTTTTTGTAGGTAGTCAATAATGCCGGAGAACCAGAAAAACCTTCTTGAATAAAACCCAATTCTTTACCATCTGCATCAAATATGAATATTGTCGGTTGCTTATTGGAGTTTTTTTGAATGAGGTATTTAAATGGAATTAAACCACTTGCTCTTAAAATTTTATTAGCTGAATTATAATTTTTTTGAGTATTAGTTTTTTTAGTATCAAGTAGCAGATGAGAATATTTCATTTTTTACTCCTACCCTTTGAGGGCTTTGGAAGAAAGGGAACCATTCCGCTTTCAATAAAATCATTATAGTACCCTATAGGGTACTTATCAAGTTTTATTTTTCTAAAATTGAATATTTTTCGTGTTCACCTGCCAATAGTTTTAAGAATTCAATTTCTAACTTACTTGCTGTTTTTTTATTAAAATCAGATGCCATTCTGTTTTTTATCGTTTGCTCTGATAATCCCATAAGTTCAGCAAGCTCACTATTTGACAGCCCTAACTTATCTCTTAATAGTTTTAATTCATTCATTCTCATTTTTCCATTGAGCCAACATGTTATTATAAATAATCAGATCTGCTTCATCGGGTAATGAATCAATTCCAACTCTTATTTTATAGACTTGTTTTTTAGCCGTTTTATTTCCGTCTTTCACATCATTTTTATTTCTGACTTTAATGTTTTTGATAAAAACTAACTGCCCGTTCTCACGGGTCAGATAGTAATTTTTACTGCCTTTGCTGAGTTTAATCATTGATTTTTAAACTCCCGAACATGTAGGGAACATTTGTATAAAACCAAACTCGATACCACTCAACTTCTGAACATATAACCGTTTCAATATTTATCAATTTGATATCATTTTTTTTAATCCAATCGTTTAAATCTCCCAATAACTTAAAATCTTCATAATTTATATTCATTTCTAACCCCTTTCTAACGTTGTGATCATGCCTGCTAATTTAATCAGATTATCTACGGATAACTTATCTATTTCAATTTTATAACCGCTGTACGTTTTTCTAATCATACCGTCTAAACCATTATCAGACTTGAACGAACCTATTACCCCACTCTGCCAGCTACTATGCATTGTAAATAAACGAGATAACATGTTTTTGACAATTAAGTCTTGTTCTTTTTTTTCCTGTTCTTTTACTTTGCTTTCTTTTGCCTTATAAATTTCATCATGAGCAAATACTATGATTTTTCGTTTAATATCCTCGGCAATGTGTACAGGATTTCGATCTTTTGACACCGTACAGCTATGAATTTCTCCGCGATGAATACGAGAATCAAAACTACCCATAATCGAAAAACGATTTTTTTCTTCCCTAACATGAATTGAAAAGCCCATAAATCGGTTAGACGTGATTTTTATTCGATAAGTATCATTATCAAGTAAGTTAATGCGCCAGTTATCACCGAGACAACGACAAACAATGTCAAAAACAGATTGATAACGTTCATTAAAATTTTTCATTTTTATATATCCCATTATGAAAATAGCGGGGTTTCCCCCGCTGTCTGTTATGCTCTGTTTTCTACTCTCTGCCAGCCTGTCGCTGCCCGTTGTCCTTTTGTTCCATACATGGTACGAATTTCATCAATACTGTGTTCTTTGCGATTTCTACGGCTTTTATGTTCTTCTGGGCGGTAAAACCACTGTTTCTTTTTTGCAGCCCATTTACAACCAATTTCTTTTAGTGTGTCTTTGTGCTCTTTAGTTTCTCCGCTAATCCATACCCAGTTTCCGATAACTTCATAAACAATTCCCACTAAACCAGACAATGTTAATAAAACTTCTTCAAGTTCTTCAGTGAAATTGTAATGTGTGCTTTTATCGTTGCTTTGAAATTTATTGATGTTCTCTAAGTTATTCATCAAAAAATCAAAGGCTGCGTTTATGGCTTTCATGAGTTCTGCGCCTAGCGGATTACGATCTGGATGATATTTTAAAGCCGCTTTTTTGTAAGCTTTTTTAATATCTTGTTCTGTTAATTCACCAGATAAACCAAAAATATTTAATGCTTCTTGAACATTCATTTTGTGCTCCTGCCCTGTGAGGGCTTTGGAAGAAAGGGAACCATTCCGCTTTCAATAAGATCATTATAGTACCTTATGAGGTACTTATCAACCTTTTTTTATCTGTTTAATAAAAAATAAGTCATTATTAATCAACAGGTTAAAGATTCATTATCCAGGGGGGAAAACAGATAAATATAATAATGACGTTACGTAAAAAATGACGTAATCACCAAGATAAGGGGCGAGATACAGCTAAAAACGCCTACAATTGCTTATGCGCCCCGAAGCGGAGCATTTGAAGGGAATGGCATAAGCCATGACAGAAAATGCGACTGAGAGCGATTTAGAAAGCACAGAACTATCCCCTGTCCTGTTAGAGCCATTCTGAATATCAGACATCACAATAAATAAACGAACTGCCGCGAAGCGCAACGGTGAGCGGTCAGCGTGGTGTTAGACACGTTGAGCGTGATTTCCGTTGGCTTGGGGGATTTGCGGAGCAAAGACCGCTAGCGCAGTGATCCTTTGGAATAAAGTAAGATTTTCTTTCTGAGTGACAGCGGCAAAGCCGCTTGTAAACGAAGTCCTATTTTATTTTTCTGAGCGGTAGCAGCAAAGCTGCTTACAAGCGAAGGCATTATTTATTTTATCTCTTTAGAGAGCGCGGCTTGAAAAAGCAGAGCCGCATCTCCTTTTATGAAAGGTCGTTTAGTTCAGTAGCTAAAAACGAATTTAACGAAATTTGGTCATAGTAATTCGAAGATAATTGGTGGTCATATCTTCATTCGAAGTTAATTGGTTGTATAACGAACAAAATAAGCAGTGGCAGATAAAATAACTCCGCTTTTTTAATCCGTGTTGGGGTCGCTCTGTTCAAAAAACAAGCTAGTTAAATTTAAGGCAAACGCAATCACCGCCAGTCAAGGCGGTAATTTAACAGGAATCTATTTAGTGGTCGGGAAGGTGCTTAATGTAGTTCAGGAAACAAGCTTGCCCTTGTATCGTCGGGTATAAGGCTTTCATTTCACGTTCGAATGCCATGACAGCCGCAATCGGTTGTGTTACTCGCCACGCTTCAAAGCGTCGCCATGCTGCATGTTCTGGGCTTTCAGGCGTTTTGACACTTTGTGCTAAGGCTTTTTTTTCTTTCAGCGCCTTCGCTAAATGTTTTTTCTCTTGTTTAAGGGCTTCATCTTCACCAATAACTAATGTTTTCAATCTATTGAGTAAATTTCTTAATTTATGTTTATCGTCGAGTGAAGCCACATTAGCACGAGCTAGGCGTAACACATGTTTCGCATAGCGGTTTTGATAGCTCTCTTTCAGTCCTTGCTTTTCCATCCACCGGCTAAAACTGGCTACAATCTCGCGTAGCTCCTGCGTTGAAAAACCAAGCCCATGAAAAAATTCAGGACGTATCCAAATACGCATGGCTTTATATTGTTTCGCTTCGATATCGAAATCACGATCAACAATAATAAGGTTAGCTTGCTCCCAATCTCGTATTGCGTGCAGTATCGGGTCATAACTCTTGCGACCACTTTCATAATGATATAATTGACCGCATAGCTCTGCTAACTTTTCGACAGAACACATCACTTCAAATAGAGCATCACTTTCGGGGTTGTAATCCGCATAGGCAATCATAGCCAAAGCCAATACATCAAACGTTTCTCGACGTTCAGAACGTACTGAGATACGCTGTTTGCGAGCATAACGTAATTCGTAGATATGAGGGTTTCGATTCCAATCATGACGCTTTAACGCGGCAGCAAAGCGACGAACGGGAACTAATTGCGGTAATTTACCCGAAAATGAAGGTAAACAATGCCGATGAATTTTAGTTTTCGATAATGTTAACTCACTCACAAAAACCAAAACTTATGTTGCGCAGAAGGAGCGAACAAAAGAGATCTTGAAATTCTCTACTCATGTCTTTATACTCCCCGTATAGAGCAATCAAGTTCTATACGGAATTTTAGTGTGATGCCCCGATATTCTCAAATAAGTTTGGCGACTGGATGAGATTTCGGGGTTTTTCTTTTAGGGCTTTCAACCCTTTCCCTGACACATTTCTGGCTGTATCCCACCAATTGGAACCGAATTTATCACTTAGAGCTAAAAATGGCAAGAATCAAGTAGCTTGTTCAGTTAACAAACATATTATTAACATATAGAATCGCTATTTCATTGTCCATGTTTTATATCCTTTATGATTCTTGTTTAATGTATTTATACAAAATGGGAATAGCCGTTAAGGCAAATATTGATGCCAACCATGAAACGAGTAACCCAGTACCTATAAGCATGATGATATACATAACTATGAGAAAGATATTCGACGATTTTTTACTAAAAAATTCATCAACAAGGAAACCGCCTACAAAAAAAATAATGGTAAAAAGCACCCCAACTAAAAATATCAAATCAGTATTAATTTCATCAATATTCATTTTTTAACCTTATTTTAATGAATCCTGATAAGCACTAATCGCCTTGTTGTAATCATTGGTACTAACGTTATCAATAACACCATCGCATTCGATTTTGTTAGTTTTTGAGCTTAAAAAACCGTTATCTATGTTGATTTCTAATAATTTACATTGCGTTGTATAGTGGAAACCAAGGGTTAGATTCTCATCCAGAGTTCTTGCCATCATAGCCGATACTCCTGTAGATATGATGCTGAAAGTCATAAAAAACCCAACGAAAACAATATGGTTCCAATCTTTTTTGTAGAAAATATAAAAAACAATCAATAATAATACGCTTATACACAAAAATGTAAGTGTATAATAATCATATACATTCATATATTACCTCTATTTTTTTCAAGCCAATTTTCAATTAGCTCTTGAACAACAGCAGTCATATCGACTTCATTTGACAAACAAGCTAGTTTAAATTGCTTATGTAACTCTTCGGGGATATTCATTTGTAATTTTTTGGTCGGTAAAATTGGTTTTTGAATAGCCGTTACAGCTTTATTTACTTGGGTGTGTTGCCCTAATTTCATGATTGGAATTTCTTTAGCCATTATTTTACTATCTCCATAATTTCTTTAGTGATGTTATCTATCTCACCTTTCGCGCTTGAATCCGATGTATCATAAACAGTCCCACCATCAAGCATCGTTTTAATATACGATTGACGTTGAGTTATTCCTGTTCTTAGCATCTCAACACCAGTAGTTTCAATTGAATGTTTCAAAACTTGCAACATTGTCGTTGTGTTGATTTTTTTAGTAATTAAGAATCTAGCTTCAACTGGTTGTAAATCGTTACGTGCTTCAATAACGGCTAATATAGCGGTACTAGCTGCAAAATCGAGGGGGGAAGGTGTTACAGGTATGATAACCAAGTCACTGATCATGACTGCGGCTGACGATATTTCAGAGATAGCAGCAGCACCATCAATAATGATGTAATCATATTCTTTTAATGCTTTTTTAATTGAATAGACTTCTTTCTGTGAACTTGCAGAAGCCACATCAAATTGGCACCTGTTTTCTTCATACCAATTCCCAATACTTAATTGTGGGTCTGTATCAACGACAACGACCTTATAACCACTTCTAGCTATAGCTGTCGCTATATTTATTGATGATGTTGTTTTTCCAACACCACCCTTTCCATTCAAAAAAGAAATAACCTTAGTCATATATACCTCGCATCATGTAATCATGTAATCATGTAATCATGTAATCATGTAATCATGTAATCATGTAATCATGTAATCATGTAATCATGTAATCATTAAAGCATACTTTAGATA
>NZ_JBMWDT010000024.1:0-41605 GCF_049545585.1 Providencia sp. NPDC089933 | reverse complement strand
AATACCCCTGAAATCAGGGAAATACCCGAACAATGCGAAGAGAAGGATTAAATTCATTTCAGCCTTCGGGTTCGTATTCAGTCATTCTATCCCATCCATTTAATTATGTACCTGTCACTTTGCTCAATTTGATGACTTTAATCAGTGAGATTACGGAGATATTTAATGTTTGATAAACACGAAACAAACCAATCAGTCATCAATCATTCAGCACATAACCCTAGGCATTTGGTGAAAGTTACCGATAGAAGCGGCAAGGTCATTGTGCTCCAAACTGAACGTATCCATAAGATTTCAACGTTTAATGGTGGTGCGTTTGTGGACTTTATAACCGGTGGTTTTATTGAATTAAACCTATCGGTAGAGGAATTATTTGACCAAATTCAGTCTCACTTGGAAAAAATTCCAACATTAGATAATTAAGCGAATGGAGTAATCTCCTAATGACACTGTTAACTCAAATTACTCAACCGCATTTTTCAACTAAAAATAGAATGACCGATATTGCGTTGATGATGAAAAGACAGCATATCCTCAATAACTATCATATTTCATTCTCAAACGAACTCGGTGAATGTGTTTGTCAGGCATTATATAAAAATTCCGTTCTTGGTGTTGCAAAGGTTACCAGCCACACGGATATCGCACATATTCACAGTATTTCGATACATCCTTTTTTTCGGCAAGCAGGAATTGGACGAAAAATGATAGAACGTATCGTTAATGAGTTTTCGGGTGCGTTCACCACTGCCATTGCAGGGCGTGCGACTGACAACGTGAGTGTGAGCTTTTTTAGGGCGTGTGGATTTGATATCCAAAACAGTGGCGCAATAAAGCGGCAGCTTTCTTACGATAAAGTTGAGCATGCAAAAACTTTTTTAAACAAACGGTTTTACGATGCGGTGAGAACGAAAAGGTTCACCCTTGAAAATACAATAGCCACATTGCCCGATGAACAAAAAGCCCAATTGATGTCTGAAACGGTAAATTGGTGGCTCTATCAAAATAGTGATGTCGATATTCACATCATCAATATTGAGTCAGTCGATAATACGGCACCAGAATGGTTGTTGGCGAATAACAATAACCCATTCTTTGGGGTTCGAGTCTGGTATCGGGTTAATAACCTGATTTAAATGGAGGGGATCATGACCAGTCCTGAAGAACGACTGTTTCAATTTAAAGTGATGCGTTGTTTTGTGATAGTTAATTTGTGCATCGTAGTCATTAACCTCGTGGGATGCCTAGTTGATTATTTTACTTTGTCATTCAGGGATATTCCCTATATTTCTATATTGGTTTCCGTCAGTGCAATTATCGTCGTATTGATGATTGGTGACGATAGAAAAGCCAGCTTTATTTCAGGGAAAGTCGGATTTCCTTCACGCAAGAAAATGGTCCTATTTATCATCAAATGTCTTAGTGTTTATGTGTTTTTCTTTTCCGTAGGATTCGCCATTAAATTCAGTTAACTCACGTTTTTTATTCGATATTTCTTGTTGTTCTCTTCTTTTTACCCACTTCGTATTCAAAAAGGTTTAATTATGAAAAAGCTCCTCATTCTAGGCGTATTAACCCTGCTCGCTGGTTGTACTGCGGGCATGAAAGATTCCTTTGATTGCAATGCCACGGCGCAAGACAGCTGTATGACGATGGAAGAAGCCAACCAAAAAGCGGCACAGCAAAATGTGTCTTGGAACCATCCTGCTAATGGTGAGGGCACATCCCAAAAGCGAGCAGAGCTGCCGCGGTTAGCGCCGTTGGCAACACCTACCATACCTGTTGTAACAACTGCGTCTCCGGCTCAAACAGTTCGGACTGTGGTGCAGGATAATCGCGCTTCCTCACAGACAGTGAACGCGTTGGGGGCATTTGAAACAACATCCGCGCCCATAAAAAAATCGGTTCCAGCTAATTCATTACCTCCCATTTCACAGTCAACCCAAACGTGGTCGGGTTGGGCCGATATTGGTATGGCGCCCCCAGTTCGACTTCCCGCGAGTACCGCGCGATTATGGATAGCTCCGTGGATTGATGAAGAGCAAAACTTTTATCAACCGGCCGTCGTTTCCTTTGTCGTGAAAGAGGGCCAGTGGAAGGAGCAGTTACAATGACCCAAAAACGTGGCTTCTTGCAAAAATTGAAGCAACTTGGCAATCCCCATGCAAAAGATGCGGGTGAATCCCCGTTTATGGAGAGTTTATTCAAAGGACTCCTCTCTAACTGGAAACAACCTGACGGGGCACGCAAAGCCCATGAAGCACTGGAGGAGATGGATTATCCGTCTTTTAGCAGTGTCTTACCCTACCGCTATTATGACGCTGACTCGGGACTTTTTATTAACAAGGAGACGGCTGGGTTTGTGTTGGAATGTGCTCCCTTGATTGGTGCGAATGATAAAATTGTCGATGCACTGGATTATTTCCTGCGCAACAAATTGCCGCGCAAAACCCCACTCACCTTTTTGTTGCTCGGCAGTAAATGCATCAGCGGCATGTTGGATTACGGCCTCAAGGACTTTAGCTGGGATGGGGAGTTGGCATCAAAATTCAATGCCATTACCCGTGCTTACTATGAAAATGGAGCGATGAATGGCTTAGCCAATAAACAAGGCTTGCCATTAACACTGCGGAACTATCGCCTGTTTGTCATCTATGCCGAACCCGTTAAACGGGCGGATGCGTGGACGCTGCAAAATTTGAATCAAACCTTGAGTGTGGTGCAGCAATCCCTCCTCGGCGCCAGTATCGGCTCGGAGCGACTGGATGATAAAGGCTTAATCAAGTTGGTGCGGGAAATGGTGAATTTTCGCCATCACAATATTGCCTAGCCCTCCGATGAAATCGAACCGTATGAAGAACTCAATGCGCAGTGTGTTGACCGTTCGTTCGTGATGGAGCTGAAACCCGAAGCCATGCATCAGAGCTTAATGGATGAAAAGGGGAAAAAATCACATACGCGGATACTTAACTACAGTCTAGCCAAAAATCCGCAGCGGTTTGCACTCTGGCAAGGGGGCGATAATCTCAGCAATTTACTTGACCCTGCGGCTTCCGTGTCATGCCCGTTTGCCATTACGTTGACGTTGGAAGTCGAAGATTTAGTCCGAACCCAAAACGAATCGATGACCAAATCAGCCACCTTTAACAAACGTGCAGAATCCAAGTTCTCCAGTTGGGTGCCAGGTGTGAAACAACAGGCGAAAGAGTGGACTGAGATCCGAGAACAGCTGAGTAAAGGGCAATCGGCGCTCGCACGATACAGTTATGGTATTACGTTATTTTGTGAAGATGATGACGATAAAGCCCTGAATGCTGAAATGGCCCTAATGAATACCTTTAATAGCAATGGGTTAACCCTATCACCCCCGAGTTTTATGCAATTGCGTAATTACATGGCGTTGTTTCCGTTTGTTATGCAAGAGGGCTTGTGGGGCGATATGAAACGCTCGAATGGCACACTGCGGGCTAATGCTTTTAACGTGGCCAACTTGTTACCCGTGGTTGCTGATAACCGCATTTGTCGCAGTGGGTTACCTATCCCCTCGTATCGTAACCAGTTGTCTTATCTCGATATCTTTGACGATGATTCGGGGCTGGGGAACGATAACTACAACATGGGGGTTTGTGGCACCTCGGGGGGCGGTAAGTCCTTCTTAGTGCAAGCCATTATTCGCCAAATTCTCGACAGTGGCGGTTGGGCCTATGTGTTGGATATGGGCGCATCCTACAAAGGATTGTGTGAAAGTGTTGGGGGCGTTTACGTGGATGCTCGTGACCTTAAATTCAACCCGTTTGCGGGGGTCGTCAATATTAAAGAGGCGGCGGAGAGCATTCGCGACTTGCTATTGGTGCTGGCCAATCCGTCAGGGGACATGGATGACACCTCTAAATCTATCTTGTTGAACGCGGTTCAAGATGTTTGGGAGGGGGCGGCACCGAGTAAACGTCAGGGTAATGCGGTGCTTATCGATGATATTTCAGAGTACTTAACGTGGCAATTAGAGCACGGTGTTTTTGAAGACGCTGACTCTGTGCGTAATAAGATGCACGAGATTGTTGTTTCATTACAAAAATACACGACTAAGGGGCTGTACGGGGAGTATTTCAATAGCCCTAATCCTGCCCTTAATGACAATGTGCGGTTTACCGTACTGGAAATGGGCGGTCTGCAAAATAAACCTGACTTGTTAGCCGCCGTCATGTTTTCCATGATGATCTTTATTGAACAGCGCATGTACTTATCTCCACGGGACATTAAAAAAGCCGCCATCATCGATGAAGGTTGGAAACTACTCGACAGTGAAAATAGCTTTGTCGGTAACTTTATTGAAGGAGGCTATCGTACCGCCCGTAAACATCGTGGTGCCTACATTACCATTTCTCAAGGGATTGAGGATTTCGATGGTGAGGATGCAAGTGTGGCCGCGAAAGCCGCATGGAGTAACTCGTCGTACAAAATTATCTTGCGTCAAAACTTGGAGTCGTTCCGTAAATATAACCAGAAAAATCCCGATCAGTTCAACGTGCTTGAACGTACCGTTGTGGAAGGCTTCCCCTCGGCAAAAGAGGCGCACTTTAGTGCCTTTATGTTACGGGTGGCAGGACAAGTGTCTTATCACCGATTGTTGATTGATCCCATCAGTCGCACCTTGTTTTCCACCGATGGGAAAGACTACCAGTTCCGTGAAAATGCCGCGGCACAGGGACTTTCCCAGCAAGCCACGTTATTGGCGTTAGCCCAACAAAAATTCCCAAGAGAAATGGAGGCCTTATCCCAATGGCAGACCCAAACACGACATTAGTCGAAAAAGCAGAAAAAACGCCTGCACGGGGCGTGAGCCGTCGGCGCAAAGCCTGCTTGAAGGCCATGAGTTTTTTTATGGTGATTGCCGTGGTCCTGAGTTTCAGTATTTCGGTGTTCGTGGTGCGTTGGCTTGCTCCCGTTACTGTCACTTTCGACATGGCGGGCACGGTTAACCAATATCAGCAACAAATGGCCATGCAGTTTAACGCCGAAAATCCGCTGAGTGAGCAACAAATTGCCGATGCCACTCACCGTTTTCAAATGGCGCTCAGTGACAGTTTATCTGAGTACCAACATGAACATCAGGCCCTGATTTTAGTCACACCTGCGGTGGTGATGGGCGCAGAAGATATCACGGTCGATATTCAAGCTGCGATCGCCGACAAAATGGCGCAATAAAGGAGGGTAGATGAAGCGAATTCGACAGTCTACGTTAGCGGTATTGTTCTGTTTACCCTGCCTTGTTACTGCCAAAGATCTCGGTGTATGGGGCGATGTCTACCCCGTTCAAGAGCAAAGCATGTTGGACTTTATCCAGGGGCGGTTAAAACAAATGGAGGGTACAGGGGAAATTGCGCAGATGCAGCAAGATTTTAAAGATCGTGTGATTAAAAATACCCTGCGTCCACCGCCTGTGGATTGGCTCAGTACCGATACCGAAGCATATACGGTGTGGTACGACCCGACGTTTACGGTTCAAGGGGATTATGCTGACCACAATGGTGTGATGTTTGCCCGTCAAGGCGACAAAATAAACCCGCTGAGTCATGTGGCACTGGGGCAAACCCTGTACTTTCTGGATGCAGATGATCAGCGCCAAATCGCGTGGATGAACGCACAGCAGCCTGCGACCTTGCGTTATAAAGTTATTTTAACCAACGGCAATATCAAAGAGGCGACGCAGGCACTGAATACGCGCGTGTTCTTTGACCAAGGGGGCAGTTTAAGTCGCCAACTCGGGCTTCAGTACATTCCGGCGGTGGTCACACAAGAGGGCGACAAACTCAAAATCGTGTCGGCGGCAATGCAGGAGGGGCGCTAATGAAAAAATGGCTTGTCAGTGCGTGTTTACTCGGCAGTGTTTTTCTGTCAGCCCCCACGAAAGCCGATGCGTTATGTGAGGGAAATTTTGTTAATCCGATCACCGATATTTGTTGGGATTGTCTGTTTCCCATGACCATTGGTAATGTGCCTGTTTTCCCTGGTGTGGCACCGGATACAGAAAACCCCTCGATGCCGATACAAATTTGCCCGATGGGGATTTTATACCGCATTGGTTTAGCGATTGGCTATTGGGAGCCCTTTGCTTTGACCGATGTGACCCGTTCACCGTATTGCATGGTGAATTTAGGCGGCTTTAACATCAATGTCGGTAAGATGGGCGGGGGCAAAGGCACACAAAATGATCCTGCAACCCAAGGGGCGTTTTACCATGTGCATTGGTACAAATACCCACTGACTTATTGGCTCAATATCATTACCTCGGCAGGCTGTTTAGAGCGCGGGGATATGGATATCGCCTATTTGTCCGAGTTAGACCCACTGTGGAATGACAGTTCGTTGTCGTCGATTATTGCCCCTGAAGCCTTTGTGTTTGCCAATCCTATCGCGCAAGGAGCATGCGCTGCCGATGCGATTGCCAGTATTGGCAGTAAGCCTTTAAATGCGCTCTTTTGGTGTGCGGGTTCACAAGGCAGTATGTATCCGTTTACGGGGTATACGGGGAATGAATTTAGTCCACAGGCTTCCTCGGTTCTGCTGTCTGAGCGCATGGCGTTTAAGTTGCATCGGCAAGGATTAGTGATGAACAGCGTCGGGAAAAATCAAGAGGTGTGCTACACCTACCCATCCCCGATTATCCCGAAAGACCGTTATCGCTATCAAATGGTGAATATGTACCCGGATACTGCGCAATGTCATCCTTTTGGTCGTTCCGTGATGCGCTGGCAAACAGGGCATGCTTCACCCAACAGTCGTAAAAACTTCGGTTATCTCATCTGGCGTAAACGTAACTGCGTTTTCCTCTAATACGAGGTCCTTTTCATGAAATCCGTTTTCTTTTTATTCGCAAGCGTGCTGCTTGCGTCGACGAGTCATGCCTTAACGGATGACCAACAGTTTTTAGAACAGCTGCGCGACCAAAGCACGGCCTTGCTCGAACAGTCCTTGCCGCCGGATGGCTTTAAACCGCCTGAAATCTCGGCCAAGGATAAAGCCTGGATTGATAGCTTATTAGCCAAACAGCAGCAAGCGCAACAACAAGCCGCCGATGCGACTAAAGCACAAACGGCTCGGGAAACTCCGTTTATCTATTTTGTGTCGTTTTCGATCCCCGAAGCGGGACTCAAACAGATGGTGCCAGAGGCCACACAGCTTGGTATCCCCACGTTGATTAATGGGCTGATTGACAATGACTTTCGTAAAACGGCCAGTGCCGTGTTTGAACTGACGAAAGACAGTGGTGAAGGGGGCGTACAAATCGACCCGAAAACCTTTGCACAATACGGCATTACGCAAGTACCCGCACTGGTCGTGCGCTGTGAGCACGGTTTTGATGTGATGTACGGCAATATTCGTTTGATATCCGCCATTGAACGGATTGCCAGCAGTGGCGATTGCCATCAGGTTGCTCAAGATTGGTTGGTATCGAGGGCGCGGCAATGAAACGGTTATTGATTGCATTATGGGGGGTGGGGGCTCTGTCACTGGGTTTTGCGGCCAATGAGTATAAAGCAGGCTCAGAATTTGCGAATAGCCTGAAAAATAAAGGGACAGACACGATAAAAAACACCAATCCCGCCGACATTATTCCGAACTATACCGCCAATCCGTCAGAAAGTGGCTATTACGGTGGGGTGACGTCAGGCGCAGCTTCGGGGCTGGAAAATGCAGGTGTCAAAGCGATGAATGACACCGATGCGGGACAAACCACGATGGAGGTCATGAAAAACCGACCACCGGATAAGTTAGATTTGGACGCCCCGTTCTTAAAAGCCGGCATCGATATGCGGGAAAAAGCGGAGTCAGAAAGCGGGCAAATTACGGTGCCGTGTCAGGATGTGACACTGGATAAAACTGAAATCACGTCACATCAATGTGAGCGAACGCCCGCAGCCAGTTTAGCCTGTACTCGCACAGCCAAAATTACGTGGAAGGAGGTTGATGGGTGGGAAAATCAAACAATTGTTGTGCCGCCCTCTGATTTTGCTTACCACTGGCATGGTGACCGATGGTCGTTTTCGTTCAAATCTCCCGTCACAGGCACCATTCAAAGTGCAACCTTAACACTGAACTCGGGGTTTTTATTTAATCAGCATGTCATTTTTATGAATACGACATTTCAAATGTTAAATGCAAGTCGTTACACATTAAATGCACGAAACATGGCGTTGAAAGAGGGGGAAATTATCGCCTCCAATCGGATTTGTGTCGGTAACAATGGCGAATTGTGTCGAGTGGGTATTCAAGAATTGGTTTATCAAGCCTTTGCGTCGACAAAAACGGCGACCTTAACCTTAAATATGATGGTGACGGTCAACGTTAAAACCCCATCACCCAAAATTGAATGGGTTGAACATTGTCCGTTTGATAAATCCGAAGAAGTGAAAGTAGAAACCCAATGTACGGAAAAAGGGGGCACGAAAGCCGTCACGGTAGGCGGTAAAAAATACGATGTTTACAGTGAATGTTGGCAGTACACCGATTATTACGCCAAGCAATCAGCAGACAATGGCAGCTGCGGTGACTACATGAAAAATCCCGCGTGCACCATTGTCAAAACCACTTGCATTGAATCCGTTGGCAGTACGTGTTTGCGTGAGCAAGCGGTGTTTTCTTGTGAAAAAGGGCTGACCGGAGGCGGGAAAATGTGCGGTGTTGAGCTGATTTGTGCCAGCGGTGAGTGTGACCAAATCAAGAATGACAAGGCGAACAGTTTCCAAAAAGCGGTATCCGCGTTAGCGGCCGTGGCCGCCGCAGGGGAAGATGTGGCAGAGCTCAATGACGTGAATGTAAGGGCCTTTACGGGACAGCGTTACACCTGCCGTAAAGCCGCAGCAGGGTTTAATAACTGCTGCAAAAGTGGCGGTTGGGGAAGTGATGTGGGGCTCGCGCACTGTGACAGTGAAGAAAAAGCTCTCGGTAAAGCCAAAAGTCGCAATCTGACTATTTATGTCGGTTCCTATTGCTCGAATAAAGTCCTTGGGGTGTGTCTTCAGAAGAAAGAAGCCTACTGCGTGTTTGACAGTAAGCTCGCCAAAATCGTGCAAGAGCAAGGACGTGGCGGGCAGTTACGCATTGGTTTTGGTAGCGCCAAAAACAGTGACTGTCGCGGTATCACCGTCGATGAATTGCAGGCCATCAACTTTGACCGACTGAACTTTGCGGATTTCTATGCCGATTTGGAGTCAGGCACCGATATTCCCGCTGACCAAGAGCTGATTGACCGTGTGAAAAATCAAATCGCCAATGGCCTGCAAGGGCAAGGGGGACAAGGATGACAAGACGGATTTTGATATTACTCATCAGTCTGGTGATACCCGGAGCGGGATTGGCCAACGATGAGGAAAGGGTTGAAACACGAACGTATGTGGATGAACCCATCGTCGGTTGGCACTGGTATAACGAACCGCAACCGGAAGACGAGGAAGAGCCGCCAGAGCCAGAGCAAATCCCGCTTTCGACATTATCACCGACTTTACAAAAAAAGGTCATGCAAAAGCTAACCGCAGAAGCGTTAGACACGGCGATTATGCAACCAACCCCTGAGAATGCCGCTAAATTTATGGCACTCCAGCGGTATTGGCTTAATCAATCTGGAAAGTTTGAACGCTCTGTCCAAAAAGCCCTTTTGCTACAACCCGCACTCGATTACAACTTGGAGCACTCTTTTTATAACAGCACGGTGCCTCAGCAGCTTTCGACATTACGCAATAAAGAAAAACAGGCCATCTCGCAGTTAGCGTCACAGTACGGATTGTTTTTCTTTTATCGGGGCGGTGAGCCGTTGGATAACCAGTTAGCCAGTGTGGTGGCACAGTTTGCAGAACAACATGGAGTGGTGCTGATTCCGATATCAGTGGATGGTCAGCGCAGTCAGCAATTACCAAACACCAAGCCAGATAATGGGCAAGTGGCGAAAATGCAAATCACCCATTTTCCTGCCCTGTTCTTGGTTGACCCAAAAAACGAATCTTACCAGCCGTTGGCCTACGGGTTTATGACCCAAGATGCGCTAGAACGTCGCTTTTTAGATATTGCGACCGATTTTACCCCGAACTATTGAGAATAAAATGATGGAAAGAACCTTAAAAGCTCGATTAATTGAGAATGCGTTATTGTATGTTGGGATTGCGCTCATGATAGCGGCCGTGGTGTTTTGGTGCTTGATTGAAATGTTACTGAAAGTGCGTAAAGCCAGTATCACTGACGATTTACTGTTAACCCTTCAATGGGTACAAGATATGGGTACGGTCTTTATCTTTGCCGTCGGTGTCGCAGTGGGTGTGGCCGGATTTTTGTATACGGCTGTTCGTGCCTGGCAAGCCTTTCAGGGCGGAGGAAATAAGGAGAAACACCCATGAGAGTATTGTTCTTTTCCTTTTTGCTGCTCGGTTTTAGTGTCGCTCAGGCAAGTGTGATGGATGAAATCGCCGAATTAGAGTCCCACAAAACGGCAGTGAACGCCCAGACCAACATGAGCACTGAAACTTTCAAGCCTGAAACGATTGTTCCTGCAAAACCGCCAGTGAAACCGTATTCGTTACCCAATGGTAAAGTGGTGAATTTGAATGATTATACGTTAGTCCTCTTTATGCAGTCGAGTTGCCCGTATTGTCATCAATTTGACCCACAACTTGCGTTGTTATCTGCGCAAACGGGATTAAGTGTATTCCCGTATACACTCGATGGGAAAGGGGATATGGCTTTTCCGAATGCCATTCCTGCGCCGCCTGAAGTCGTGCAGTCTTTTTTTGGGGCAGGGTTACAAGTTATCACGCCCTCAGTTTTTTTGGTGGACGTGAATACATTAAGAACCTACCCCCTTTTGCAAGGGCTAACCGATATGCAAGATGTGATGAATCGGGTTAACAGTAACTTAATGTTAGCGACGCAATAATCCTTTTTTATTCTGTTCTACCCCGTTTTATCCCACTTTAAAATTCAATGCCGACACGCAGCAACGTTGCGGGGAATGGCACTCAATAAGGTTTACCCACAATGAATGATTTAATTACCCCTATTCTATATTGGAATAAGGCGATAAACCCTGCCTGTGTGATGTGTCGGTATGTTCATCTTCAATGCGGAGGCTCCAATGCGTAAAGGACTCATCGCCGTGATGTGCTCGGCGTTATTTAGTCACACTGTGGCGGTTGCCAATGTGAATGGCGACATGAATAACTTCTTCAATAAATTGGGTTTTGAAGGGAATGCGACTGAAGCCCGCGCATGGGAAGGGCAAGCCGCAGGCTATGCCACGGGCGGCAACTTGTTTATTCGTAATCAAGTCAAACAACTGCAAATCGCTTCATTTACCCCGCCCAATATCAATGCAGGGTGTGGGGGGATTGATGCGTATTTGGGGTCATTCTCTTATATCAACGGTGAGCAGCTTCAGCAGTTTGTGAAGCAATTAATGCAAAACTCCACCGGTTATTTCTTTGACTTGGCGTTACAAACCACGGTGCCCGAACTGAAATCTGCCAAAGATTTCTTACAAGACATGATTTCTGGTATTAACAGTATGAATATCTCTTCCTGCCAAGCTGCGCAAGGTATTGTGGGCGGCTTATGGCCAACCAACACCGTACAGTCGCAAAAAATCTGCCAAGACATTGCAGGGCAAACCAATATGTTTGCAGACTGGGCGGCATCACGCCAGGGGTGTACTGTCGGGGGGAAAATGAATGATGCGTTTAACCGTGCCCCTGAAAACATGAAAGACCAAATCATCCAAAATAAAAATCTCATGTGGGAAGTACTTAACAGCAACAAAATGTTGGATGGTGATAACGAGCTCAAAGAGCTGATTATGAACCTCACGGGCACATTGATTTTTGGCAAAGACAATGGCGATGTGACCACGACCGTTCCTAAAGTAAACCGGCAAGAATTAATTAAAGCATTAATGTACGGCGGCACTATCAGTATCGAAGGGTGCGTCTCCGTTAATGGCTGTCTCCAGCTGAAGAAGAAAACCATCACCATCAGTAAAGACAATGGCTTGAATTCTTTGGTTAAAAAAATCATTCAGCAAATTCAAGGTAACTTGAAAGAGGATATTGCGTTAACCCTGGGGGAGAAAGGGTTTATCCAAAGTACGTCGGTGCCCATTTTGAAATATTTGGTTGACCCGATGCAGCTTAATATTAATGTGTCCATCTTGCCCGCGCTGTCCGATTACATTGCGTATGACATTTTACTTCAGTACCTGCTTGAGCTGATTGACCAAGCCAAAATTGCTTTGGGAAACCGTAACTTTCCCGAACAGCCGTTGGATGTTTTGCGTAAAAATGTCGCCGAGGCCAGCCGTCAATTGGAAGACTTACAACGTCAGGTTGAAGTGAAAGCCAATGTGTTGATGGAAATGGAACGGCAGATGAGTTACTTGCGTCAGCAGACGTCCAGTCAACTCCAAGAGCGTTACCAGCGTAATTATCATTTCAATATGTTTACTCCAGAACAAAAATCAAATCAGGGAGGGTGATGAAGATGGCGTCTATCGATACGGTGTATGTTTTAGGCGGTGGTGAATACATGATGCAGGTCTTCAATGGCGTCGCGGCGATTGTGGGCTCTTCATCGTGGGAATCCATGTTCCGCATTGCGTTGCTAATTTCTGCTGCCTCCTTCTTTGTGGTGTACCTGCGAGGGCATGACCCTAAGGAGGTTATCAAATTTGCCGCTTATATTATTTTGGTTTCCAGTGTCCTCCTTGGGCCTAAGCGTTCTGTTCAGATAATAGACCGAACCGACCCCACGGGGGTTTATCTTGTCGATAATGTCCCGCTCGGGTTAGCTGCACCTGCGCATATGATTAGCTCGATTGGTACGAGTTTAACGGAGCTGTATGAGTCCATTTTCCATATGCCAGACTCTTTAAGTTACAGTAAAACGGGCATGTTATTTGGGGCAAATTTGGTCGGAAATGTCAGTGATGTTATGTCGACAGATGGGGATATTGCTGAATTAATGAGTTTGTACACCAAAAACTGTGTCATTGGTGACATCTTAATTAATCACAAATATTCCTTTCAAGAGCTGATGAATACCCGAGACCCGTATCTTCTTATTTTTCAGAAGCCGAGCCCTTTACGAGGCGTCATGGTTCCCGAGGGGAATAAAAAAGCACAACCCGCCGGATTTTGGACATGTGAAGACTTGGCTAAACGCGTATTAATGCCCGCGATTGGGGCTGATACTCAAACGGGGGGCGAAACGTGGGCTTATACGGTCAGGCGTATCTTTGGTGGGCGCCCTGATGCAAACGTATTATTTAGTGGCATGCTTGGGGACAGTTACAATTACTACTACTCAGGCAGTGAAACTGCCAGTCAGTTAATGCGAAACTCCGTCGTGATGAATGCGCTTAAACAAGGCATAGGCGGGTACAGTGCGCAAAGTGGTGATACGGCCAGTTTAGTCAACTTAGCGTCCACATCATCGTATAACAAAATGCGGCTCTCATGGGCCACATCAACAACGGTAGGAACCTCATTTACCCCATTGTTGTATACAATTTTGTTTTCATTAATTGTGGCATTGTTCCCCATTTTTATACTGCTGATGACCGTTCATGCGCTGACGACACGCATGTTATTTAACTACATCATGTCAATTATTTATCTGCAATCCTGGGCACCGATGTTCGCCATACTCAATCATGCAACGAGCTTTTATTTGCGCGGGCAAACCAATGGATTGGACTTTAACCTAGCGAATCAGGCGCATATTCAGCAAATCCACAGTGATATCGGATTAATTGCGGGTTGGTTAACGTTGTCTATTCCGTTTATTGCCATGGCGATTGTGAAAGGGTTAGGTCCTGCCGTCGCACAGGCTGGAAATTATCTCGGTACGGCCATTAACAGTTCGGCATCAGCAAGTTCATCGCAAGCCGCAGATGGAACGTGGGCGTTTAATAATATGCAAACGGATAATGTGGCGGGCAATAAGTGGGATACCAACTCGAGTTTCCGTGATGGTCAAATGACACGACAACTCGCCAGCGGTGCCATGAATACGGTGACCAGTGGCGGTCAAGAAATTATGGATACCAGTGGTGCCATGTCACGCTTACCAATATCCATTAAAGGCAGTGAGGCGATGGTGAGTTCGTTGCAGCAAAGTGCTAAACATGCACAGGCAACGGCTGCGCAAGCCATGAGTGCTTTCCAAAGTTCGGTCAATGTGGCAACCAATCAATTAGCTCAATTTAGTAAAAACTTTGGTAACAGTGCAACTGTATCCGCTATGACAGATTCTGGGATAAGTAGCAATCAGAGTGAAGGTTACAGAAAAATCAAGAATGCAGTGGACTCACAACGAAAAGCGGATAACAGTACAACGGAAGAGGCACTGACAAAACTATTTAATAATAGTATTGATCAAACAACAACACTAGGAGTTGAAGGAAAAGCAGGGCTTTCAGTTGGTGGTTTTGGTGGCGGAGGCTACGCTGATAAAAACACTAGAAATACAGAAGGACGGCAAGATAGTAGCCAAGAACGAGGGGCGCGGAACCAAGATGCAGGCAGTGAGGAGAGCGCTCAACGGACACGGGAATTTAATGAAGGGCTTGAGTTACTCAATAGCAGTAAAATATCAGACGGTACAAATCGTCATGATAATGAAGCCAGCTCGGAAATCAGTCAGCTCAGTGCTACACTCAATACAGCCAAAAACCAATATGAGCAGTATTCTCGTAGTACGACCGAGAGCCAAGAGTACAGTGATATGGCCAGCTATGTGACGAATAACAGTGCGCAGATTGACAGTAACTTAGACCAAGAGTTTGCTAATTATGTACGACAAGCCGCACCAAGCCGCGCCGATGCGATATTAAGTAATACGAGTGATTTGTCGATTGCACGAGAACGTGAAGCATTAGCAAAAGATTTTATTAATGACAGATTGCTTCCAAATGTTAAAAATGATTATGCTCAAAATCGGGCGAGTATCGTTGCGATGGATAAAACGGCAACAGCTGGAAATATTCCTTCAGGTGGGAGTTTAATGGCTGAATATGATGGTCATGTACAGGATGTTAATACGCTCAGTCAGAATGCTGGAATAAAACATGACACTGCTCATAAAGTCACCGAAAAAGAAAAGGAATATCAAGATAAAATTGGTACAGTAAAAGGAAAAATAAACCAAGGTTCGGTGGGAATTCAACAACGTCACGATGAACTCAAATTAAACCACCAAGAAAAAATACAAGAGCATGAAGTTAAAATGGAGAAAGAAAAAGAAAAACACATGGATGCAGGACTAATTACCGATACTCGACGTGTGGAAAAAACACCTGACTCTAATGGTTTTATGAGTCAAGATGATTATTATAAAAAGAATAGTGATTAAAAGAGAATGTAAATGGAACAATATAAAAAAACGATAGTATATATAAATTTATCTCTAATGATTCTTAGTTTGTATCTTTGTATAACTACAGAATCAAAAATGTTTAGTTTATATAAAGAAGCTTATTTGTTAAATATGTTCCTATTTGGAGTGGTGTTTTTTTGGATGTTTTTTTCATTCAAAATTGTTCCAATTTCAGAGTTTTCAATGAAAATATATGCAAGATTTATATTATCATTTTTGATCTTTGTGGCTCCTATTTTAGACTTGATTTTTGATCGTGTGTTTAATATAGGAAGTGTAATCTTATTAGTGTTAGCTATATCACAAGGGTTTTATTTCGTTTTTTCTATATTGCTCTACTCAAAGAAAAGGTTAGATACTCCAAAAGTAAAAGAACTTTTGAGTGAAATCTTTAGTAATCAAAAATCTAATTAAACCCTAACGCACTTCGTTTGTTAACGGTCTATTCCCCTAAATAATAAATTTTTCAGGGGAATAGACCCTCTCGTTTCTAGAGGTTTCTAATGGCGGATGAAATTGATGTCTCTCAAGCTGAGAGCGAGTTTTTGCTGTCTTTAAGGTTGAGTCAACGTGCTAAATATCAAGGTCAAAGTGCAAAAGTTTGTATCGAGTGCGGTGAGAGTATTCCGCTGGCACGCCGACTTGCATTACCTGGTGTGCAGCATTGTGTTAATTGTATCAAGCACCAAGAGTGTTCTCGCCTAAGATAATCACGTTTTTAAATTATCCCTTCCTACTTTTATATCGACTATTAAATTGAGGTTATTATGAATAAATCAACACTGAATAAAGTGGGTATTACCTTGTCTTTATTATTCTTGAGTCAATTTTCCTATTCTCATGAAATAAATAAACTCAATAAAGAGATGCTAAATTATCATACGCAACGGGATGTCATTATCAGTTGCAGCCAATACGTTGTTGGCTATCAGTATCCTAATCAATCAAATCAAGAAAATGTGAATCAATATTTGAATTACCTTCATGTGCTCTCACCTGATTTAGAGTTCATTCTTAATGAAATCGAGAAGATGAGTTCAAAAAAGATAATAGCTGACATTCCTGTATATATTAAAACGAACAATTTGAGTCGAGAGCAAGGTATCACATTTTGTGCGCTTAAATCTAAACAGTCAGTCAATGATATATTAATGCAATAAAATCGAATTATTTATCTCTTCTAATTTATTCGCTATTCGTTATTTCGAAGGAGTGATCTTATCATGAGTTCAACCAAGCATATTACGCAGGGTGGACAAGTCTTTAGCTATATGCTCGGCATGTTCATGCAGGTAAATAAGCGGATTTCGTTTTGGCTCGTTAATTTTTATTTAATTCTATTACCCTTAATTTTTTATTTAAAAGTCCCTCTACAAGAAATTAAAAATGGCGGTCTGTATTGGTGGCTTTATTTCACGTCGGCGGGCGAGAAAGCCTTATATCGAGTTCCGCCACTTTATGATGTGCATTTTGATGGCCAACTCTTTCGATTTACGTCGGCCAATATTTTAAAAGATCCCTACATGATGTATGCAGGCGATATCTTTCTGCAAGAACTCTGGCTCTCTTTTGTGTGGGCCTCCGTGTTTGTCGGCATTCTCGCCTTTGTTATTTACCGTTTTTTGCACCGTTTAGGTCAGCGTCAAGCCAAAGACGATGTGATTGGAGGACGGACATTAACTGAAGATATTAAGCTTGTCCGTAATATGCTTCATGCTCGCCGGGAAGCCTCCCCGATTACCTTTGATGGGCTCCCGTTAAAACTCAACAGTGAAGTGCAAAACATGTTGATGCACGGTACACCAGGGTCAGGAAAATCCAATGCGATGAATAAGCTGCTTATTCAATTACGGCAGCGGGGCGATATGGTGATTGTGTTCGATAAGGGCTGTTCTTTGGTCAAAAAGCACTATAACGAAAACATCGATAAATTACTCAATCCATTAGATGAACGTTGTGAAAATTGGGATTTGTGGCGAGAGTGTCTCACAACACCCGATTTTGACAGCATGGCGAATACGCTTATTCCCCAAAGTACGTCAGAAGACCCGTTTTGGACAGGCTCGGCGCGCACTATCTTTACCGCCGTGTCGGCTAAACTCGGCTCTGATGATAAACGCAGTTATAACAAGTTATTGCGGACTTTATTGGCCATTGACCTCAAAACGTTACGCGCGTATGTGGCGGGGACGGAAGCTAGCAACTTGATGGAAGAGAAAGTTGAAAAAACCGCGATTTCAATCCGTGGTGTTCTGACTAACTACGTCAAAGCATTACGCTACCTGCAAGGGATTGAGCGCAACGGTAAAGCGCCATTTGCGATCCGTGAATGGATGAAAACCGTCAATGAGAAAAAGGTGCGTCACGGCTGGTTGTGGATCACCAGTAATGCCCGTCAACATGAATCCTTAAAACCGTTAATTTCCATGTGGTTAGCACAAGCAGCCAACTGTTTACTGGAAATGGGGGAAAATCCTGAGCGTCGTGTTTGGTTTATCTACGATGAATTAGCCTCACTGCATAAACTCCCTGAATTACCGCAAGTATTGTCTGAAGCCCGTAAGTTTGGGGGATGTTTCACGCTTGGCTTTCAGAATAAACCGCAGCTGGACTATACCTACGGCCGAGACTATGCCGATGCGATGATGGATTTACTCAATACCCGTTTTTTCTTTCGTTCACCGGATGAAAATGTGGCGAAGTGGGTACGTGACCAGCTCGGGCAAGAACGGATCAAACGGTTCAGTGAGCAATACAGTTACGGTAAAGAGACGGTACGTGATGGGGTTTCGTTTAATAAACAGCAAGAAGACAGCGATTTAGTTAACTACTCCGATGTGCAATCGCTACCGGATTTGACGTGTTATATCACATTACCAGGCCAATATCCTGTTGTTAAACATGCAATGCGCTACGAAAAAATCAAACCTGTTGCGGCCGAATTCACGGCTCGTGCGATTAATGACAGCTTAGATCAAGAGATTGAAGCTGAAATTAACGAGCGATTAAAAATGGGCGCTATCCCTGACGGTGTCAACCAGGTCATTGATAGCTTGATAAGCGGTCAGCCGATTGAATTGCCTGTTGAGACCACACCTAATAATACCGTTACAGACGTTGCTCAACCTCAACCTATCGTTCAACCAACACCGAATTCAACGACGCCCAAAAACAGTCAGATAGCAACGGGAACCGCATCATCCGAAAACCGAACGGAAAGCCAAGGGGGGCGAGAAGTGGCTGTTGATAATTTGCGCGTCAACACCGATACGGGGGAAGTGTTGGGGGCGACCTCAGAGCACGAAGAAAACCCACAAGACCTGTATGACAGCTATACACGCATGCGGCAAGAAGAAAAGGAAATTTTGGGTGATCCTCATGCAAATCATTCGAATTCTTCACAAGAGTTTGAACATGATGATCCTAATTGGGAGAAATGGTAATGCTGACTGTTGCACCGATTGCCAATAATGCGGCAAATTATTATACCCATGAAGACAATTATTATTTCCTCGGCAACCTTGAAGCCCGCTGGATGGGCGAAGGCGCTAAATCATTGGGATTAGAGGGGGATGTCACTAAAGACCAATTAGGTGAAATCCTGGAAGGGCGCTTACCCAATGGCCAAAGTCTAGAGCGCATGGAAAACGGTAAAAATGTCCACCGTGAAGGACATGATTTAACGTTTTCTGCCCCTAAGAGCGTGTCGGTACTCGGTATTGTACTGGGTGATAAACGGATGATAGAGGCTCACAATCGTGCTGTTGAGGTTGCCCTCCATGAAGTGGAAGGACTTACCTCAACGCGGGTAATGATTGATGGCAAAACCTCGTTGGAAATGACAAATAACCTTGTCGTCGCAGCATTTAACCATGATACGTCTCGTGAGCATGACCCTCAACTGCACACACATACGCTTGTCATGAATATGACAGAGCATAATGGTGAGTGGCGCACGTTATCCAGCGATACACGAAGTAAAATGGGGTTCAGTGAAGCATTGTATGATTTACGGATCGCATTAGGGGAGATCTATCAAAATACGCTGCGTAAAGAAATAGAAGGGATGGGATTTAAAACTCACAACGCAGGACGTAATAGCTTGTGGGAAATTGATAGTGTTCCTGTGATACCCTTTTCTCAACGTCGTCAGCAAATCCTTGATGCGGTCGGACATGAAGCATCACTCAAATCCCGTGATGTGGCAGCGCTTGATACCCGTCAGGCCAAAACAACCCCTGAAAAAAGTGAGTTATTAACCGACTGGTTTGACCATTTGGAGAAAAATGGTTTTGGCTCTGAAGAACGTAAAGCATTTTATGCCGAAGCCGAGCAACGCCTTGCCAAAGGCGAGATGGGGGATACCTCTCGGGAGATACAGCCCGATATCACCCGCGCTGTCACCGATGCGATAGCGTTACTCAGTGATAAGCAGCTCAGTATGACTTACAGCCAAGTATTGGCTAAAACGCTTGGGGGATTGGAAGCTCGTGCGGGCATGATAGCACAGGTGCGTGAAGCGATTGATGCCGCGATTGAACAGCGTCAACTTATCCCACTGGATGAGAAAAAAGGGTTGTTTACCTCCTCCATTCATTTGATGGACGAGCTGAAGCTGCAACAAATTGCCACTGACATGAAGCAACATAACCGCACGGTCAGTTTTCAAGCACGGACAGAAATTCTCAGTCCGGTCATGGAGAAAATAGCGGATACCTTACCCAGCATTGCCATTGTGGCCAGTCAGGGACTGGGTAAAGCACAACGAGACGGGGTATTAGACGGTGTTACAATGGCCCAATCACAAGGACGAAAAGTGGCGGTGATGACCCTCGATGCGACCAGTGCTAAAGCCTTTGCCAATGATAAGCGTTTTGCTTATGTGCCGAAAATGACCCTAGGTGATGGTCAACCCCTTAAACCCAACAGTACCTTAGTGGTGGCTAATGCGGAAAAACTGTCATTGAAATCGGCCTTATCCCTACTGGAAAGCGCCCAATCCGCCAATGTGCAAGTGCTCATGATGGACAGTGGTGGACGTAAAGGCACGGGAAACGTGTTGGCCACCTTACAAGATGCGGGGATTCCGCGTTTTCAGGGCGAGTCCTCATCTGTCTTGACGGTGAAAACCGCGCATATTCCCGATAAAAATCATCGTTATGCGGCACTGGCTGCGGATTATGCGCAGTTGCACAGCGACATGAAACCCGTGGTTGCACAGGTCAGTGGCGTTCGGGAGCAAAAAATCGTGACCGACACCATCCGCCAAACACTCACCGAGCGCGGGATGCTCAGTGAAAAAACGGTGACAGTAACCCAGCTCAAACCCGTGTGGCTCGACAGCCATTCTCGCAAGCAAATCGACAGTTACCGTGAAGGCATGGTGATGGAGCGTTGGAACGCCGATAGAAAAGAGGTTGAGCGCTTTACCATTGACCGTGTCACACCTGAAACCCGCTCTGTTACCTTACTTGACAGTCAGGGGCAAAAACAGTTGATGAAACCCCAACAATTCGATGGTCAATGGAGTGCCTATCAGCGTCAAACGATGGACATTGCTCAAGGAGAGCAGTTAACCATACTGGCGAAGCAAAATAAGTTCTCTGCACGTGACAGGGTCACGGTGTCGGGTTTTATGCCAAACGCGATTATGGTCAATTTTAACGGCAAAACGCACCGTATTGATGTGCGGGACGGTGTCAAAGCCGATTATGGTTATGTTACCGCGCCAGGGCAACAGGCTAACGATACGGGCACAGTGTTATTGGCCGCGTCTGCGCGGGATACGCAGCCGACCTTACTGAATACCGCTGCACGCAGTGGTGAACATATTACCGTGTATACGCCACTGGATAAGATGGAAACAGAGCGTCGTTTATCGCGTTCGCCTGTCTATCAGCAAGCGCGACAGTTAGCGGGGGTTGAGGGGACGGATGCGAAAGCGATTGAGCAAGCGGCCGATAAAGCCACGGAAGCGTTATTGTCTAAGCCCGAAAAAGCCCTGCAACAAGGCATGGCGTTAGCGCAAGGGAGTCAGGTTTTTTTCTCGCGCATCGATGCGATTGCCAAAGCGTTACCATTACACAACTCGCTCGACAGTCAATCGCTGGGGAAAGCCTTTGACCGTTTAGTCGCCCAAAAAACCATCATCCCCGTGACCAGAGGTAAAGGGGCGGCCCAACAACATTACGTGACGGCCAGTACGTGGGAGATGGAAAAACAAATCCTGACCACCATTTTAGCGGGCAAAGGAACACAAATACCGCTGATGGCGTCTGTGCCCGAGGCGCAACTGAACGGATTAACCTCAGGGCAAAAAGCGGCGACTGAGCTGATTTTAGGCAGTCGTGACCAATTTGTTGGTATCCAAGGTTATGCTGGGGTGGGGAAAACCACGCAATTTACAGCCGTTCTCAAGGCACTGGAAACACTCCCTGCGGCGCAGCGGCCAGAAATCATCGGTCTTGCGCCCACGCATCGTGCTGTCGGGGAAATGGCTGCAGTCGGTGTGAAAGCGCAAACTTTGCATGCCTTTTTGATGGATGCCAATCAACGTCAACAACAAGGTGAAACGCTCGATTTTAAAAATACCCTGTTTTTAGTCGATGAAAGCTCCATGATAGGCAACCGAAATTTAAGTGAAGTCTTGCAAATCATTGCTCAGGGTGGGGGGCGAGGCGTGCTCAGTGGGGATACGGCTCAGTTATTGTCAGTGGACAGTGGGACTCCCTTTGCACTTGCACAAGACCGTTCTGCACTCGATACCGCCATCATGCAAGAAATTGTGCGACAAAATCCCGAGCTTCGCCCTGCTATTGAAGCCATCATCGCGGGTCAGGTTCAAACGGCCATTGACACCATGAATAGCGTGACACCGGATGTGGTTCCTCGTCGAGCAGGTGCAAAATTGCCCGAACAGTCGGTGGTAGACTCAGGCAATAAGGTTATCACACATATTCTCGATGATTATCGCAGTCGAACGCCTGAAGCCCAAAAAGAGACGCTGATTGTGGTTCAAACTAACGTCGATAAAGATGTCATTAACCGCGGTATCCATGACATTTTGATCGAGCAAGGGCAATTGCAAGATGGAAAAGCCGTACCGATATTAGTGCGCGAAAATACCCGTACCGAAGCCTTGTTATCAACGGCGGGGATGGCTGAGCATGCGGGTAAAATTGCACTCATTCAAGAGCAGTACTATCGGATTGCGGTGACAGAGGATGGGATAAGTGATGGGGTTGTAACCCTGGTTGATGAAGAAGGGAAAGGGCATTTACTCTCGGCCTTTGAAAGTAGCTTACGAGATATTGGTATTTACCACCAAGAAGGGCGTCACATTGCCGTCGGCGAAAAAATCACCTTTACTCGTACAGACAAAGAGCGTGGACGCGTGACGAACAGTGACTGGACAGTCAGCGAAGTCAATGAACACGGGCAAATCACCCTGACGAATGGTGAGGAGTCACGCGTGCTTGACCCGAATGGGGCATTGACTGACCAACATTTGGATTACGGTTATGCCGGCACCGCACATAAAGCGCAAGGGGCAAGTAGTCCGTATGTGATTGTCTTAGGGGGCGTCCAATTAGGACGACGTATGCTCGCCACTTTGCGTGATGCGTATGTCGCTTTGTCCCGTACTAAAGTCCATGTCCAAACCTACAGTGATGATTTGGATAAATGGACAAGTAAAATTACAAACCCGGGCAACCGAAAGACGGCTCATGATGTGTTGTTGGCTGAACAAGACTATGCCGCCAAAGTGGGTAATCAACTGTTTGACCATGCGAAACCTCTTAATGACACGGCGATTGGTCGCGCATTAAGCCGCCAAATGGGATTGGGTGAGTCACACGAAGGAAAGTTTGTTTACCCGTCCACCAAGCATCCCGAACCGCATGTGGCGTGGCCCGCTTTTGATGAACACGGCAAGTCCCAAGGCACGATGCTACAAGCGATTGAACTCGATGGGGATAAATTGCAGGGGCTTCGCGCTGAAGGGCGTTTACTGGGGAGTGAACAGGCGCAATTTATTGTTGTGAAACCCAGTCAAAACGGGCACACCGTGATTGTGAACAGTTTAGAATCGGCTTTCGATACGATGGCACAGCAACCTGAACAAGGTGTGGTCGTGCAACTCAATCCCGATGAACGTTTACACACGGCCATGATTGAGAAAATCACGCAAGGGGAAGTGGATAGCACCTATGCAAACCCAAATACTGCGCAAACCAATAAAGCAGACAGTGACCCGAAAACCCTGCAAACGCCAGAAGAGCAGGCGATTGATAAAGCCTTAAAAGAGGCTGAAGCAGCCCTACGTCAGCAAACGAACAGCGAGTCTAAAGTGCCAGAACTGAACGAGGACGAACTGCGGCAGGTGATGGCCCAAGAGCGTGACAGTTTGCTGAAAGGGGAACATGACTTAATGGAGGCGAAAGAGCGAGTCATTGAAAAGGCCGTTCAGCTTGAACGTGAACATCAGCAACAACAACGGGACGTCTTGCGCCAACAAGAGCGTGAAATGGTGATGGAAAAATCCCGAGACCGTGAATTTGGTGATTAACACCCTGTTATTTCTGTTTTAACCCGCATTGTCGGCGATTTCCGCCAATTCAATTTAGTTTTCTCCTGCGTCGAACCTCAAGTTTTATCACAAATTTTGTGAATAAATCGCGTCTTTATCGTGAAGACGTTGCTTGAATGCGCATAGAGTGCTAAATTAGCCGACAATTGATGTGAATTTTGTGGCTGCCACGCCGAAAGGTGGCAAATGATGGGATGTAACACACGAAATGTGCTGTGAACCCAAATAGAAAACCCCTGTAATCTTCTTCATTCTTGGCGGAGCGAAAAGATTATCAGGGGTCATCAGAGCAATTCCGCTAGGGGCAATGTTGAACTCCTAGCGGGGAGTATAGAATTATGCGCAAAAAAATACAACTCCTTCCGTACAACATAAGTGCGGAGAAGCATGAATAATGCTATATCAAATCCTGCAATTCCTTGTTCCGTCGGTAAAATTCATCGACATTACGAGCCAAAATTTTTAGGACAATTACCTAAATTAGTGCCTGTGTGTCGTTTTGCGGCCGCGTTAAAACGGCATGATTGGAACCGAAACCCCCATATTTACCAACTGCGCTACAGCCGAAAGCAACGGATATCCGTGCGTTCAGAGCGTCGCGAAACCTTTGATGCGTTAGCAATGGCCATGATTGCCTATGCGGATTACAACCCTGAAAGTGATGCGCTCTTTGAAGTGATGTGTTCAGTGGAAAAATTGGCGGAGCTGTGTGGTCAGTTGTACCGTTATGACAGTGGTCGTAAAAGTTATGACCCCATCCTCCATGCTTTGCGCGATTGGGAACAAGCTAACCTGATTATCATTGATCGCGATTTTGATATCGAGGCCAAACAATACAAAGCGATGCGGATTTGGATACGTCCGGAGTTTTTCCACGGTTTAGGTTTTTCCAAACTGGAACTGAGAGAGATTGTAAATCGTTTTAGCCGTTGGATGGAAAAACAAGGATTAAAGGAGAGCTATCAAAAGCGGTACGCACAGCATGTATTGCGCCTCGCGCGTGCCAATGTCGCCTCCCTCGATAACAAACACAAACTTCGCAACTTGCTCAATAAACTTAAAACGTTGGTGATTGGGGAAGATGAAGCCCTGAAACAAGAGAAGAAACATTTAGCTAAAGCGCTGAAGGAAAAGAAAGCCTTAGCGCAAAGTACGCGTGCGCCTGAAAGTCCAGAGCATGCCGCATGGCGTCGTTTTGAAGCCTGGAAGGTAACGCAGCCTATCGCTGAGGTCATCGCCTTTGAGCGCAGAATGAAAGCCTTGTACCCGAGCCTTCAAGGACAAGCGCTCTATCTGCATTACTTGGCACACTTGCCCGACTCTTAATTTTGCCTGTTAAATTTACCGCCTTGACTGGCGGTGGTTTCGTTCGTTTTAAATCTGGGCAGCCTGTTTTTAAACATAAAAATCGTTATCTCAATCTCCCCATTCATATCTATGATGGCAGAGCGAAAAATTTCGCTCTTTATTTAACCAACTAACTTCGAATGCGTTTGTTCTCTGCAATTAACTTCGAATAGTATTGATATTTTATGGTTAAATTCGTTTTTAGGTTCTGAACTAAACGTCCTTTTAAATAAAAGGAGTTGCGGCTCTGCTTTTTCAAGCCGCACACTCTAAAGAGATAGACCCAATAAAGCCTTCGCTTACAAGCCATAAATGGCTGTCGCTCAGAATAGGGTGTCAACATTGTGCCATTGCCCCCGTAAAGCTGGCCGATGGCCACCTTAACGCGCAGCTACAGCCGTTCATCGAGGCGTCGCCTCTCGCCCGTCTCACTGCGTTTTTCAAAGGGTCAAACAAGCAAAATAACGGTGTTAATATCAGTCGGCTCAATCAGGGCAGGGGGGAGATTGGGGTATTAAACAGCACGTAACCGCTCACGCGGGTCTCGACGGCCCTAACCTTTATTGTCCCTCTGTCACCCTTATTTGCCGTCTACCGCCCTTTGGGCGAGTGATTTCGGTTAAATTTCGTGATAATCTGCCACTAATGTATTGACGCTAAACGTGATTTCGGTGTGAGGATGTATGGAACGCAAAAAATTAACCTTAAAGCGGGCGACAACAGAAAACGTTGAAGAAAGTACAACGCCTGTTATTTCGCCTCGTCGTAAAAAAATGGTGGTTAATACACAGCGTAAAGCCAAAAAAACCGTCAAAACAACACCAACTCAACCCCTTAAAAAAGTGACCTCTCCGCCTGCGCAAAAACAGAAAGTGGTAGTCGTTCCGTTAGAAAAAAAAGTCATTCCGCCAACGCCACCAAAACAACATCTGCCGTTAGAGGAGGCGATTGCCAATATTTCAGCCTATTGGCCACACCTTTTTCCCGATGGACAACTTCGACCCATGGCAGTGGGGACACGAGAGGCCTTATTTGCGGACAAAAAAGTCCGTGAACTGCCTATTTCATATAAAAAATTGAAACGCAGCCTGGCGGCCATTAGTCACAGTGTCAAATACCGCACCACGATTATGCCTGGTGCAGTACGCTATGATAATGATGGTCAGCCTAACGGGGCTGTCACGGAATCGGATGTGGCCGATACGTTAAAACGCATTCAAAAACTGGTTAAACAACAATCACGACCCGCATGACAAAAAAATCACTTCCCCTGTTACAGTTGAAGAAAAAAATCATTGGTTAGGTAAATTAGCCTTTGCCGCTTTAGTCGCGAGTCGCGCTCAAACTGGCGCAGTAGGATGGAAAAGCCGCCCAAAACGCCCAGTCCGAAAATTTTTTTCTGCTTCGCTGGCTACAAACGGCCCTGAAACAAAAACGGTTTCACCGCTGTGTCGTTCATGATTTTGAATGGCTCATTCACCTTGGCCTACAACGGCTAATGACCTCAAAACTGAAATTCCGCTTGGAGTATTTATGGCGTTCGTGTTGTTGTGATATTGCCAGCCAAAGTGATTTGTTTCGCTTAACCTACGCGACCGAGCTGCTTAAAGATTTGGGCTGGGACAGTGTGGTACTCAGTGAAGATCATTGGTAAAAATTGATAATGAAAAAAACAATACCAACTACTATTCCCACCTTCTATGTTACTGCTTCTGCTTTAACCACTGGTTTCAGTGATGAGGGTAAGCAGATTAACTCGGTGGATTTTTGGGTGTTGGGTGATAAAAGACAATTTAACGACGTCATCATGCAAACACCATCTTTGCGGTCAGTTCGATGGCAATTTGCCACACTATACGTTGTTGCAATCACGGTAGGATACAAATGTTATCATCTGATAATATACATCAGCCAGAGGAGTTAATTGTGTTTATCATTTTGGGGTTCCGGCGTAGAACCCCAATTTAACGTGATTACACACGGCAAATAATTATTTATCGCCTGTGGAGTACGAAAACTCCTTCAGAAAAGTGTCCTAATTTATTGTACAAAACACAGAGAGTACGCTCTGAACTGTGGAAACAAAGCTAAGCGGGGATGGATACCCAAGCAGAATGGAGTTCAGTCCTAAAAGATTACCCAGTAAAATCACAAACTGGTGCCTTGTTTTACAAAGGAATGCGCTGTAGTTCTGACTGCTCTGGACATATTGCTGGTTACGAATATGCAGTAGACAATAACATAGAAGATAAAGATAAATGCGATGAAAGCGATTCCCTTTCATTTGCAGAAGGGGGTAGCAAAGCTGTCGATGACATAATAACCGAGAGACAACGACTTGAAGATGAACCCCGCGACTATGATTATGACACCCCTAGTGGTCGTTATTGATTGTTTGCCAAGACGGTGAGAAACCTCTCAGTTGACCGGTTTTCTGAAAGTGCTATTGCGCTTGAAATTCCTAACCATGAACCTAAAACGCCCTGTGGGATCATGGGGCGTTTACGTTGAGCTGAAAAGTTTTATTTGGGGTTCTGCACCGGAACCGCCGGAAATTCCGATACCATTTATTTGATTTTTTTTATACATATTTATCATTATTAGGATGTACGATTAAGGTCCCATCAATGAGAATTAATACGTACCAAGCATATGAAACGTAGTAATCAGATTTTTTTTGCAAGAAACAGCTACTTTTTTACTGTCCGGTTAACCTCGGTCTTACGTACAAAACTCTCTAACCGCCAAAATTAAGCATTTCGTAAATTTCGGCGGTTCCGGCGTGGAACCCCGAAAAGATAAAAAACATTTGAAAAACGGACAGAAAATCGATTCTGCGTTATGATGCACAGTCTTTAGTGAAGAGTGAGTGACCGAATAATGAAACCTAAGCACACGCCGACGGCACATGATGCGGCTTTTAAAGGGTTTATGACGCAGGTTGACAGCGCAAAAGATTTTTTTGACATTCATCTACCTGAGCATATTAAAGCGTTGTGTGATTTCAGTACGTTGGCACTCACAAATTCCTCGTTTATCGACAAACAGTTGCGATCTCGATTATCCGATGTGCTCTATTCGGTGCAAACCACCGAAGGTGAAGGGTATATTTACCTTCTCGTCGAGCACCAGTCGACGCCCGATAAACTCATGGCCTGGAGACTCATGCACTATGCTTTCTTAGCCATGAACCAACATCTTCAGCAAGGGCATAAAACGTTACCGTTAGTGGTGCCGGTGCTGTTTTATCATGGTGGTCGTTCACCCTACCCCTATTCTCAATTGTGGACCGATTGCTTTCCGTTACCGGATATGGCCAATGAGTTATATACCCAGCCGTTCCCGTTGGTTGATGTGACGGTGATTGATGATGATGAGTTGGTCAATCATCGCAAAGTGGCCGTGATGGAGCTGGCGATGAAGCACAAATATTTGCGGGATGAATTTGACCGTGTTATCCCGCTATTGGCACAAGCCATCAATCAACACTATAATAGTGATAACGACATCGTCACTATCCTCAATTATCTGTTCATTGCACTGGACTCACCCAACTTTGAACATATTGTCGAGCAATTGAGTGAACAGGCAGAAAGGCACAAGGAGGCAATTATGAATATTGCACAACGCTTACAAGATAAAGGCGAGAAAATCGGCTGGGAAAAAGGCCTAGAGAAAGGCATTGAGCAAGGTATTGAGAAAGGCATGCGAGAGGCTAAAATTACAATGGCTCGTAGCTTGCTCAAGAACGGTGTTAGCCTTGATCTTATCATTGAAAGTACCGGTTTAAGCCGCGAAGAGCTCATTTCCCTTCAGTAGTATCACCCTATTCCTTTGTCATTTTTGTGCTTAACGCAAACGTCGCTAACTCAATGAGTTTAGCGATGCTTTGCGATTTTTCATAACGGGGTCTTTTGACTTAAAGAACGGTTTGTCCGACACCTCTCTGCAATCCCTTGTCACTCAAGGCATTCACTCAAAAAATCAATTTCAAAACTAGCAATAAGTTTATCTATAACTTTATGAATATTAATAATTTTATCCTTTCGATAAAATTCATAATTTCCAATTAAGTTCATGGTTAGGAAACTGGATGAGCGATTTAACGAGCCTATAAGGCTATGTTTGGTAGCAAAGTCTATTAAATGGTCTCTATATCGTATTTAAACTTAACCATGATAATGTGTAATTGCGCTATTTTTAGCCAAAAACTGAAATTTTAGGCACACTGATCCTAGGCTGCCGTTTGTAACCATCGTTTTCTAGCCATTTTATCCCGCCTTTCTGACAGCAAAGTGGCCGCGTGTATGCCTTTTTCTGCACTCATAAATCGCAGTCGGTTTCCACATAAAATACATTGGTACGGCTCCGTGTTTAAAAATCCTTTCATCAGTGCCGCAAAGCCCGGTTTTTCAGGAACATTAGGATGTATCATGTCTAATGCATCATACACCTTCGGTAATAAACTCCCGCGTTTGCAATTAGCTAAAAAACCGTAATAACGGATCATCTTAAAATGTCGCGCTGGGATATGACTGACATAACGTCGTATCATATCTTCTTGGGTTAAAGTCTGTCGTCGGTATTGTTGGCTGTGGTGATCGTAATAATGATGAACTACGGCACCCCCGCTGTAGTGTTTCAACTGAGAAGCCGAAATAAGGGGACGTTTAAGGTAACGCTCCCATGTTGGGTAATTTCGAATATGGCCGAAACTAGGCAATTTATTGAGTTGTAACTGAAAATAGCTGTCTCGAAGGAGCCGAATGACGACACTATGCCAGACCTTTTCGATATCTTTCTTTTTAAAGAAAATCGGCTTCCAAATGCTGTACTTGGTGAGATCGTTTCGGGTGACTGATAAATGAATGTGCGGGTGTTGATTGAGTTGGCGGCCGTAGGTGTGGAGGGCGCAAAAGATACCGGCCTTGAGTCCAAGGCATCGAGCGTGTTTTAGCATAGCTCGTGTTGTACTGCGAAAGAGTTGGTTATTATCGATAAAGCGGTTCCATGTATCGTCATATTTAAATAATAGTTTTGCAGGTCTGGGAATATACATAACGCAAAGTATAAAAGAGGAGAAAGGAGCTGCCTAGAAATAGAGTGGCTCTGCCGCGACGCTCACGCCAAAGGCGTATTTATATTCATACATAATGATTACGGTGAAAAATAGCTTATTACTATAATGTTAAAAATATGTGGGATATGGTTAAAATAGTAATATTTTGTAATATTCAATTAAATTAGTAAAAGTGTGTAATAATTAATTATGAAAGAGGTAATATTGAAAGTACAGTTATAAAGTTAATTCCTTATGAAATAAACTAATATTATTAGTACTAATTGCCATGCTAATACATGTTAATTGTTTCGCTAATAATATTATTTGTAACGAAATGAAAATAAATACTGGGTAATTATATTTAAAATCCTACTTGTTTTGTGAGTGCATAAAATATATTAATATTTAAATCAAAGTTATATGTATGAAAAATAAAGAAAATAAAAATAAACAAGTGAATGTTCTTGATTTTTAATTTGTTTTATCTATTGTTTTTCGTCTATCGATAGGTCATTTTGATTTTACACTATTAGTGATTAAATCTATTATTACTCTTGTCCAGCGTTGCAATGAAATTTTAAATATAGAAAAGTATGCATTAAAAGGATGTATTATTCATAAAGCGGATTATTAACTCTTTATTGGTGTTTTTTACTTATTCTACGAGTTTCTCACTTCATTTAGTTGTTTTATTTTAAGTCTCAAGCCAAGAGCTAGTAAAAGTTAGGAGTTATTATGAGTGATATTAATGAGATTTCAATACAGAAAAAAATTGGCTTTTTTATAAAAAAAGCAAGGGTAAATAAATCATTAACAGGATATCAATTAGGTAAGTTATTAAATGTTAGTCAGCAGCAAGTTTCTCGGTACGAGAATGGAATTACATCCATTGATGTTAATCGATTAAACCTGATCTTAAAAATATTAGATAAAACTTGGGATGAATTTTTATGGGATGTTATTAAAAATGAGGATTCAATTGGTGAACACCTTATTCTACTTTAAGTACATTTACTTAAATTATTAGTGGTATTTTTTTTGTTGTTAACTTATTTTTTTTCCAATTACTACTGAAATCCTAATTTTAGGGTAGTTGGCTGTAATTGGAAAATAAATTAGGGTGAAAATATATAATTCTTCTCTATTTTATTTAAATTATCTCAGCTCTATAGAGCGAGAGTATTATTATATAAATATATAAAGGTTTATAATATGAAAAAAGTAATTCTTGCAACTCTGATTTGTGGTGCAGCGATGAGTTCATCCGTATTTGCTGCAGATGCTGGTAAAGGAAAAGTTACATTTACTGGCTCAATTATAACAGCTCCATGTTCAATTGCACCTGGTGATGAAAGCCAAGAAGTACCATTAGGTCAAATATCTAATGTAACTCTTGAAAATGGCGGTATGTCTTCAGCTCAACCTTTCAATATTAGATTAGAAGGTTGTAACCTAAATGCGACATATACAGAAAAAGATGCTCAAGGTAATGATATAGAGAAAACTTATAACAATACTGTTAATGTAAGTTTTTATGGAACTGAGTGGAATGACACTGGTTTAATCTCAATTACAGGTACCGGCGCTGGCGCGGGTGTTAAATTGATGAATGATTCAGGTGACACTATCAAAATTAATAGTTCTACAACTCAAAACTTTGTTACTGGTAATAATACATTGAGTTTCCAAGCAGGCCTACAAGGTGTTAAAGGTACAGCTGTAACTCCAGGCGTATTTACTGCAGCAACTAACTTTGTTTTAACATACAACTAATAAGTTATTTGTGAGGTGGGGAAAGATAGCTCTCTCCCACCTGTTATGTATAAGGAATATGGCATGAAGCTTGTGTTTCAAATATTGGGGTTATATTTAAGTATATCAATATCAGCGGTAAGTGCTGAACTTAAAGGGATCCTTACCATGAATGGTAGTATCTTAGAAACCCCTTGCGCCATTGCGATGGAATCAATCGATCAAAGTATTGATTTAGGCGTGGAGCCAATAAGTGTTTTGAAACAATTTGGGCAGGGAACGCGCCATCCTTTTAGCATAAAGGTTATAGATTGTAGAATATCATCACTATCAGGTGAACCATGGAATACATTTTCAATAACCTTCTCTGGTCCTTCAGAAAATAATAATTTCTTAGTTTTTGGTGATGTATCTGGTATAGCGCTCAGATTAGAAGATGAAAAAGGGCAATGGGTAATACCCAATCAACCTATATCCCTTGGAGGTATATCTCAAGGAGATAGGTTACTTAATTATGGGTTACGTATGATAAGTGATCATTCAACATTTATTCCTGGGAACTTTCAAAGTATTCTCAGCTTTAAATTGGATTACTACTGATAATAAAAATAAAACCATTGCTATTTAGCAAGTTGTTTTGAACAAGGATTTTTTATGTCTTTTAATTCTATTACGCGTTGGCGTTATTGTTCTTTGCATATACTAATAGCTGCTGCATTTTATAGCAGTGTTACTCCTCATGTATTTGCAAAAGATATTATATTTAATATGGATGTATTAGATATTGAAGACAAAGAAAATATTAATTTAGAACAATTTTCTCGAGCCGGACATATTATGCCCGGGACTTATACTTTAGAAGTTAAAGTCAATCAATATAGCATCGGTGAATATTCTGTTCCATTTATTGAAGATAAAGAAAGTGAAACCGGAAGTCGTGTATGTATATCTCCAGATATAGTAGATTTAATCGGCTTTAATTCTTCATCTGTTAAAGATTTAAAATGGTCAAATTTAGAAAATAAAGATAAATGTTGGGATCCTTCAAATTTACCTGGAGTTACACTTACTGGTGATTTAGCTACATCATCTTTATTGATTAATATACCACAAGCTTATTTAGAATATAGTTCTCCAGATTGGGATCCTCCTTCTCGGTGGGATAATGGAGTTAATGCATTCCTGTTCGATTATAACTTAAATGGTAGTATAATGGACACGAAAAAAGTCAACCAAAAAACCTATATATTATCCGGAAATGGGGTTGCTGGCATTAATTTAGGGGCTTGGCGTTTTCGTGGTGATTGGCAAGCTGAATCTAGCCATATTACGGGAAAAAATAGTCAATCAAATACCGATATGACATGGAATCGTTTCTATGCCTATCGTGCTTTAACCGCTTTAAAAGCTAAATTAACGTTAGGTGAAGATTATTTTGATTCAGGAGTTTTTGATTCATTTCGATTTATTGGGGCTGCAATTCGTACTGATTTAAATATGGTTCCTCCAAATCTAAGAGGGTATGCTCCAGAAATTACAGGTACGGCAAGAACAAATGCCACCGTGACAGTTCGTCAGCAAGGTCGTGTTATTTATGAAGCACAAGTACCGCAAGGTCCTTTCCGCATTCAAGATCTTTCGGATGCTCTTAGTGGGACTCTAAATGTAACTGTCGCAGAGCAAGATGGAACAACTCAAGAATTTAATGTTGATACTGCTAACTTACCATTCTTAACTCGCCCAGGGCAAGTTCAATATAAACTTGCGGTAGGACAACCAACTGATTATGAACGCCATAGTCAGGGTGAAAATTTTGCTTCAGGTGAATTTTCATGGGGGGTAGCAAATGGATGGTCATTATTTGGTGGTTTTTTAGGTAGTCAGCGTTATCAAGCTTTATCAGTTGGCTTAGGTAGAGATTTGCTAGCATTAGGTGCGTTGTCTTTTGATATAACTCAATCTCGATCTAAACTACCAGACCAGCCAACCTTAAATGGTGGTTCATATCGATTAAGTTATTCGAAAAATTTTGAAGAATATAACAGTCAGGTAACGTTTGCAGGATATCGCTTCTCTGAGAAAGATTTCATGAGTATGAATGATTTTTTAGAGTCTAAAAAATCTGGAATTCATTTTGGTGGTAGCAAAGAGCTGTATACTCTGTCATTTAATAAAAATTTCGTAGATGCTGGTTTATCTCTATATTTAAGTTATAACCACCAAACATATTGGGATAGACCTGAAAATAACTATTATAATTTAATGTTATCAAAATATTTTGATTTGGGTGATTTTAAGAATATAAGCGCTTCTTTATCTTTAAACCGCCAAGTTAATCAGGGAGTTAATGATGATAGTGCTTATCTTTCTTTATCTATTCCTTGGGGTAGTCGTAGTAGTATAAGTTACACCATGGATGTCAGAGATAAGCGTAAAGGCGGTATAAATAATAGGGCGTCTTATTATAATAGCCCTACAGATAGATTTTCCTACCAAATAAGCGCAGGGGAGAATAGAAGAGGAACATCAACCAGTGGATTCGTTTCTTATCAAGGAGATGATGTATTCCTCTCTGGTAATGCTAGCTATATAACTAGTGATTATCAAGCTGTAGGTTTTTCTGCTAATGGTGGAGTAACATTAACTCCTGATGGCGGCGCTTTACATCGTGGGGGAGAATTAGGTGGTACGAGATTACTTGTTGATACTGATGGTGCGGCTAATGTGCCAATTCTAGGTGTTGGGGCTCCTGTTAAGTCAAACCATTTTGGTAAAGCAGTAATAACCAATGTGAACAGTTACTATCGTAATATTGCCCAAGTAGATTTAAATAATCTACCAGATAACGTTGATGCGGAGCAGTCGGTAGTTCAAGCAACTTTAACTGAAGGGGCAGTTGGATACCGTAAATTCAATGTATTGTCTGGTGCGAAAGCTATGGTTGTGATTCGTTTACAAAATGGTAGTTTTCCTCCTTTTGGTGCACAGGTGAAAAATTCTGAAGGTAAGAACACCGGTATTGTTGCTGATAGTGGAAATACCTATTTAAGTGGTATTGTCCCTATGGGCAAAATGACGGTATCGTGGGGTGTGGAAGGAGCTTGTAGTATTTCTTTCCCTCAGAAATTACCAAGCTTAGAGCAATCAATACTATTACCATGTGAAAATATTCCCTCAGAGACAACTAAAAAAATGTAGCAACACGGTATATAGTATATTTTAGAGTTGAATAATTAACTGATTAGAAAATAAAAAGGTACTTGAGATGAAATTGACAACAATACAGCGGACAGGACTAGTTATATCTGGCGTTTTTATAACTCATCTGGCTATTGCTGGTATCACGATGGATCGTACCCGAGTTATTTTTGAAGGAGATAAAAAATCTATTACGCTAAATATTGGGAATAATAATAAAGAATTACCTTACTTAGCTCAAGGGTGGATTGAAAACGATAAAGGACAAAAGGTTAGTAGCCCATTAGTTGTTCTTCCTCCAGTACAACGTATAGAAGCTGGAAAATCTAGCCAAATAAAAATAGAGGCATTACCAGCGGTTAATACATTGCCTCAAGATAGGGAAACTCTATTTTATTTTAATTTACGAGAAATTCCGCCTAAAAGCGAAAAATCAAATGTATTACAAGTGGCTTTACAAACACGAGTAAAACTATTTTATCGCCCTAAAGCGATAATTCCTGAAGAACAAAGTTCTCCATGGCAAGAGAAAATAACAATTGATAAAAGTGCTCAAATGGCTATGGTGAAAAATCCTACACCATTTTATGTGACAATTATTAATGCTCATTCGGTGACATATCAAACAAAGAATAATGATTTTTCACCAGTCATGGTATCTCCATTTGGGCAAGCTAGTTTAGGCATTACTAGCGCAAAATTAGGTGATAAGCCTTCTCTGATTTATATCAATGATTATGGTGGCCGCCCTGAATTGGAATTTAACTGTCAGGCTAATGTTTGTAATGTGACTAAAACAAAACCTTAATTGTAGGATGACAGGAGAGTACGCGGTGGTTAACGGAAAATCAATGAATACGACCATGTTATGTATATGGCTACTGGGAAGTTGTATGACTATAGGCCTAAGTGTACCTGCAACTGCTGCTCAAAAGTTACTGGGATCTGAGGCTAAAGCTATAGATTACAATAATGTGGATGGGCAACACGGAATTTTGCGTGTGAAAGGTGCGTTAACAGATAGTCCCTGTCGATTACAGATGGAGAGTACTGATCAGACGATTAATTTAGGAATTGTTGGTCTTGGTGATTTGCCTAATATTGGGGCAGTAGGACGAGGTGCAACTTTACGTATTGGTTTAACGGATTGTTTGGCTGTACAAAATGCCCAATGGGATCGCCAAATAGGATTGTTGCCTTGGAGTGTTAATCAGCCAGGAGTTAATATTCGATTTACAGGAGCGGATACAGATTCTAGTGGCCGATATCTTCAATTACGTGGAGGCACAGGATTAGGTGTGGTGATAAAAGATATTCACGGTAACCCATTAAAATTAGGTAGTTTTACATCACCTCAGTTATTACCAGTAGGCCAGACTGAGTTGATTTATACTGTTGCTCCGATCCGTTTACAACACATGGTTTCACCCGGCGAGTTCTATGGTGTTATGGGGTTTCAATTGAGTTATGACTAATTATTTTACCAAAAGAATGAATCAACTTAAGGGATATACGATGCATAGAGGACTACTTAAAATTGCTTTTACTGTCGTTAGTTGCCTATTTACATCATCTACATTAGCCGCAGATTCAGTTACAGTTAATATTAAAGGTAATTTAATTTTAAATCCACCATGTGAGATTTCAGGTGTCGGTAATGGCCCAATTGAGGTGGATTTTAAAGATATGGTAATTAGAACGATTACAGGTACTAATTTTCCACAGCCTGTGCCATATACGCTAAAGTGTGATGCTGATGGCGCTACAAACGTTGCTCTTAGATTTAAGGGGGACGGTGCTAAATTCAACTCTAACGTGCTTAAGACAAGTAATGATAATTTAGGTATACGATTTGCTACTGTATCAGGTAGTAGCCCGACCTTCTTTGCGTTGAATACAGATATTCGATTTACAAATAGCCAGCGTCCAACGATAAGAGCTTATCCATTATTAAATCCTGGCGTTGCGGTTAATAGTATCGCAGGAGGTGGATTTACAAGCACTGTTACATTGGAAGCTAGTTATCCATAAGCTTTATGCTGCTTTGGCTAATTTTAACCAAATAGTGAGTTAATGATGAGAACCATTAAATTTAAAAAAAAGGGTATTTGTGGAGGAATTCTCTTTAGTATCGCATTTTCAGTTATGGCAAATAATGGCGCAAATGTTAATTTTAAAGGAAATTTGATTCTTAATCCTCCTTGTGATTTTACCTCTACAACAGGAGCTGACACTATTAATGTTGACTTTAAAGATATTCTAATTCGCAAAATGGAAACTAAAGCTGCTAATGTAAATGCAACTACAGCAATGTATCAAACTCGCTTACCATTAAAATTAGACTGTGGCGATACCGCAAATGGTACAGCACTGAGAGTAAGAATACAGGGCACCACTTCAGTTTTTAATACGGAGTTTTTAGGCACCGATAATGACGATGTTGGGATCCAGTTTATTAATTTAGGGCGAGGAACGTTTATTCCCAATAATAGTACTAACCGACGAGCTCGTATTTTAGTCGGCGATACTATTTCTTTTTATGTTGTACCGATCCGTAATGCGGGTGCTTCGGTAATAAAAACGGGACCATTTAATGCCACAGCAACGTTAATTGCTGAGTATGAGTAACTAATCGTAGTTACAAATTGAAGTTAATAGCTAGTGAACATAAATAAAATTCAAATAGGATGACAGCTTGTTATCTTATTAATGATAAAAATCAAGTTTTATCATTATTTCATAGTGTTATATGATTAAGGTTATTTTATCAAAAGCCTGAAAATGAGGTGGCTAGGATGAAAAAATGCATAAAAAAACAATATATGCCCTTCATTAGTGCAGTGATAATTAGTGTAATGGCATTTTTTATTAATGTTGGAACGTCAATAGCGAGTAATGATGTTAAAATTAATATGACAGGTAATTTATTAGATTTTCCACCATGCGATGTATATAGCAGTGATGGTGTTGGCTCGCCAATCCATATTCATTTTAATGAAATAGGTATACAACGAATTGATGGGAATCGATTTAAACAAAACTGGATATTAAAAGTATCATGTGATGGTACCCTAGGAGCAAATGTTCCTATTGAATTGAAATATAATGGAGAAGATAGTGGGTTTGATACCCAAGCTCTAGTAACTGATAAACCTGGATTAGGTATACGGCTATATCGTTCTGATAATGGTAGTGTTGTTGAGTTAAATAAGCCATATACTTTAGTCATGTCTAAAGGTGGAAAACTAGATATCCCCTTATACTCTGTTCCTGTTAAAGGTGGTAAATCTGTATTATCTGCTGGTCAATTTACAGCATCTGCGACATTAGAACTAAATTACCCGTAAGGTGGCATATGATAAAAATAAATCTAGTTACAATAGCGGCTTGTTGTTTTTTAGCGAGTAGTTTAACTTGGGGTAATAATACAACTTCAGTTAATTATGATGGTACTCTAGTTAATCTGGCTTGCGTTATTGATGATGAGACTCCTATTGAAGTTAATATGGGCTCCATAATCGATAAACAAATCTATTTACATGGTCACTCAGTTAATAAAAAATTTAATTTAATCTTAAAAGATTGTGATCCTATGTTAGCTAATTCTATAGTAATAACACTTAATGGTAGTTCAGGAAATGTTACGCCTGATGGATACCTAAAATTTGATACAGGTAGTGAAGCAAAAGGTGCTGTGATAGGAATTGCGGATGATAAATTATCTCGTGTTCAGATTGGTAAGGAATTGTCACCTAGACTAACAGAATCAGGAACAATGAGTGTTCCTTTATATGCTTTCGTTCAAGGAACTCCTGAAGCTATACAAAATAATTCTATTACACTTGGTCAATTTACTGCGACATTATTTTACACTATCAATTTTGAATAAATCATATAGTGTTAGATAAATATTCCCAGCGATATGATTCACAATAGGTAGATAAATGAATAAATATGAAGGTATCGTAAAAATGGAGAGAGCATTAAAGCAATTCATCGGTGGAATTTGCATATTTTTTTTGGTTTCTCCAACTCAGGCTGTAGAGATTTCACCTGGTAGCAGGGGGACTTTGCCTCTTACTGTTAGTGTCACTGTGCAAGCCGTTACTTGTGATATTAGTGGTTCAGATAATAAGGATGATATAACTGTTGACTTTAAAACTATAACAAAGAAAGGAATTGATAATGGCGATTATGAATTGTCTGTTCCAATAAAAATTACGTGTAGTAATAATACACCATCGTTAAGTTTGCAATTAACAGGCACACCAGCGAATTTTAATAAAACATTATTAAAAGCTAATGAAATTTCAGCGTTAGGTTTTGAGTTTTATATCAATGACCAAAAATGGGCATTGAATAGTACATCTCCAAATTTTACACTAACTTCGATCCCAGTGATAACGGTTAAACCTAAGCTAAGTGAGTACGCTACAAACTTAAATGGTGGAGAATTTACTAGTACTTCTGCTAGCTTGATATTAAATTATGAATAAAGTATTTTTTTATAAAAATAACTAAAGAGATTATCTTTTCTATAATGTTAATTTTTATGTTTTATTTACTATTATGTTAAGTTACAGATAAATACCAAATATTAAAAATTATGATTAATAAGTATAACAACAAAACTGGTTCATTTTGGAGGATTCAGACATATAGTAACGTATCCTTTCATTCTACTCATGATTGGAGAGATTAATATCGTTTTACCATTATATGTTATATAGTGGTTTGAAGCGGATTTAGTATTGATGAATAAATGACAGCGCAGTAATTTAGCTGCTTATGGAAAGACGATATGGTGAAAAAACTCAATAAAATTAAAATAGTAAAATATTGGACACCAGTAGGCAGTCATAATCCTTCTTGGATATATTTATATGCTGATTTTATTGAAAAATCAGGTGAAAGTAAGGAATGTTATTATTATGTTTAACTATGCCAAATATTTTTTGATTTTTGTGGGCTTAATTTTTTTTGTATCAAATGCAAACTCTGAAAATTTAAAACCAGTAGTGACAAGTTCAGTGTTAAGAGTAGCTCCACATTCTCCTGATCAGGTAATCCACACAATTTCTTGGTCTTCATTTAGTGTTTCTGATGAAGATGCGAATCGTGTAATTTATTGTCCAGCAGTTATTGGTTCTCTTTGCGGATGGGGATTTGTTTATAGGCAAACTAATATCACAACAGGAGTAACTGCTACATGGGGATTTAGAGGCGGGTATAATGGATTGGGGATTAATTCACTCTATACAATAAATATTAAAGATGGGCAAACAATGGGAGATGCATATAAGGCTTTTATCGCGAAATTTGGTGCGAGTGGTACAGCTGCAATGATAAGGAATCATAATAACAGACTCGGTGATAATTATCGTTATGCTGGCTGTTTTGCTCTTTTAAATTCGCGAGATAATACTCTATTCGACCCGCCTAATAACCTGGAATGTTTAGACACTCCAATTGACCCCATACCTATGTCATGTCAGATCACTGGCCCAACAGGTGGTGATACAGTAAATCTTGACCATGGAATAGTCAGTACTGGTCGATTGAATGGTAATCAAGCCTCAGCGAAGATAGGTGTTAAATGTACCGAAAATGCATCTGTCTCATTCAGTTTTACTGAGACAACATTACAATTGGGGACAAACTTATCATCAACCCTTTCGTTAAAACGAAATGGTATGGATATACCTATCAGTGATTCACCAGGAAGTAATAATAGTCAAAAAATAGATAAAAATATATTAACTTATATTGATGTTATTTCTACATTATCTGCAGCAGGAACGATTGCCCCCGATCGTTATACAGGAAGCTCCACATTAGTTGTAACATTAAACTAACACTCTCTATTTTAGTCCAAACCAAAAAAATTAAGAAGGCAATATGTCTTCTTAATTTTTGTAGATAAGCGTAAGCGACTCATTTAGACCGTCTATCTGTATTCCTCCAGTTAGTGGAAAGTAAGCGCCCCATGATCCCACGGAGCGCTTTAGTTTTAATGTAAGAAGTTCCAGGGAAGAAGTGAGTTGATATCTGGCTCTGACTTTGCCAGCTCTTTCATACATCTCACCAGGTAATCGTAGAGGATTAGCCCGTTAGCTTTTGCTGTCTCGATGATGCTGTACAGCAGCGCACTGGCATCGGCACCATGTGCATTATTAGCAAAAAGCCAGTTTTTTCTGCCAATGACCAACGATTTGATGGCGCGTTCCGCACGGTTGTTGTCG
>NZ_JBMWDT010000023.1:0-45627 GCF_049545585.1 Providencia sp. NPDC089933 | reverse complement strand
ATGCGACATTATTTTAGCCAACCGTATGGTGCCTGAGCTGGAAGATGTCGCGAGTAAAGTCTATACCCGCGACTTGTTTGGTAATGATTAGATATTTTTAGATACCATAGAGTAAGAGTTTATGTCTTTAAACGATAATATCGCCATAATTATGAGCGTTTATAAAAACGATAAACTAGAGTATATTCAGGAAGCTATTGATAGTATTTCCGCACAGGAGGGTATTACTCCCCTAATACTAGTATATATAGATGGAGAAATCCCTCAGCAAGAATTTGATTATCTTCAGTCTCTATATAAACAAAACATTATAAATTTAACATATTCGGTTAATAATAAAGGATTATCGTTTGCTCTTAACTCCTTGATTGAAAAAACTCTTACTTATCCACATATTAAATATATAGCTCGTATGGATAGTGACGATATTTCATTACCCTCGCGCCTTAAAAAACAGAGGGATTTCATGGAGTCAAATCCTACAATAGATATTGTAGGTACTGCATGTGAGGAATTTGGCACAGCTTATGCCCTTACAGAAAAAAGGTTACCATCGCATCACTCTGAGTTAGAGAACTTTAGTATAACTCGTTGTCCATTCATTCACCCTTCTGTGATGTTTAGAAAAAAAATATTTGAACAAGGTAATCGCTACCCTACCCATACTTGCTTCACGGAAGACATGGCCTTCTGGCTAGAGCTACTTTATAAAAACTATAAATTTCATAATCTACCTGATGTTTTGTTACGCTATCGGCTTGAACAAAATACAATGAATCGACGTTCTGGTCTTTCTAAAGCTAAAAGTGAAGTTTCATTGCGGCTGGGTTATATGTTTCTTCTCAACAAGTTTAGTTTTAAAAATATGTTTTTAATATACAGTCGTTACTTCTTCCATCTACTCCCCCCAAAAATAATGGCATTAGCATATAAACATTTGAGATAATCACTTACGAAAAGGGATCTAAAAAATTTATGAAGCGCCTTTCTGTTACTGTACTGATGCTAACAGCATTAACGGGCTGCACCATCACCCCCGGTGCCTATATGTCGACCTCAGGCAAAAATGTGGTTGATACCGGTGACCGTGATATTACCAAATTGGTGGATATCTACCCCATTTCACCAAAACTCTTGGATGATATGTACACCGCTCCAATTATTGCTAAACCAAATTCTCAGTTAGAAAAGCAAATCACTAACTATGAATACCGTGTGGGAGCGGGTGATGTATTAACCATTACGGTTTGGGACCACCCTGAACTGACCATCCCTGCGGGTTCTTACCGTAGTGCGCAAGACTCGGGTAACTGGGTACATTCAGATGGCACCATCTACTACCCATATATTGGTAAAGTGAAGGTCATCGGTAAAACCGTAACAGAAATCCGTACCTTAATTAGTAGCCGTTTGGCCACCTATATTGAATCCCCACAAGTGGATGTCAGCATTGCTGCCTTCCGCTCGCAGAAAATGTATGTATCAGGCGAAGTGGCAAAACCAGGTACTTTGCCAATTACTAACGTACCGCTGACTATTTTAGAAGCCTTTAATAATGCGGGTGGTTTAACCGAAAAAGCCGATTGGGATAATGTAGTTTTAACGCGTAATGGCAAAGAAACTCGAATTTCACTTCAATCCCTTGTGCAATATGGGGATTTAACCCAAAACCATTTAATGTTATCAGGTGATGTACTGTATGTGCCGCGTAATGATAGCCAGAAAGTGTTTGTAATGGGTGAAGTCGGCCAACCAACTACCCTTACCATCGACCGCGCAGGTATGAGTATTACTGAAGCCTTAAGCAAAGCGAGTGGTATTGACCAAAATACCGCTAATGCAACAGGTGTATTTGTTATCCGCCCAATCAAAAAGCAGCCAGCAGAAGATAAAGAACTCGAAGCGTTATTACCGAAAAAAATGGCGGCGGTATATCAGTTAGATTTATCCGATGCCACCTCACTCGTAATGGGTACCGAATTTAAATTACAACCTTATGATTTAGTGTATGTCACTGCGGCACCTGTAGTACGTTGGAACCGTCTAATCACCCAGTTATTACCAACTATTGCCTCTTATAATCAATTAACAGAAGGCACTAAACGTATTCACGATTGGTAATAGCTATGTTTAACCATATCCTAGTTGTTTGTATGGGAAATATTTGTCGCTCTCCTACGGGAGAGCGTTTATTACAACAGTATTTTCCCGAAAAAACCGTCCATTCCGCGGGCATTATCGCTAAAAATGATAGACCCGCGTATGACAGTGCCATCCGCATTGCACAGCAACATAGCCTTTCTTTGGAAAACCATCAGTCCCGTCGTTTAACTAGCGAATTATGTAAAAAAACCGACTTAATCCTAGTGATGGAAAATGACCATATTGCTAAAATCCACCAACTGTTTCCTGAAACCCGTGGCAAAGTGATGTTGTTTGGCCAGTGGATTAATAAAACCGAGATCCCTGACCCCCATAAACGCAGTGATGAAATGTTTGAACATGTTTATCAGTTAATGGAAAAAGCCGCGATTGCTTGGCAAGGAAAAATTTAATTTTATTTATTGGATGACTAAACATTTAACCTATTATGAACACAACAAAAAATAGCTCACCTGCCTCAGATGAAATCGATCTGCTCGCTCTGTTTAAAGTTTTGAAATCCAATACCATTAAAATTGGGTTTTTTACTGTTATTTTTGCAGCCATTGCCATAGCCTATAGCCTACTAGCCACCCCGATATATCAGGCTAATGCTACGCTACAATACGATAAACTAGGCCAAGTATCATTACTTGACCAAATGAGTGATGTTATGCCATTTGGAAACAGCAACAACCAAGTGGATTCAGAGATTGAAGTGATTAAATCACGCATGGTGTTGGGTAAAACCGTTTCAGACCTAAACTTAGATACTCAAGCCGCCCCTGAAGGCTTCCTCAATAAGTTGCTGGGTGAAGTTGCACCTGTTGATATTGCCCTATTTCAGTTACCTGAAAACCTGATTGATCAGCCATTTACATTAACCTATTTGGGGGATGGCCAATACTCCTTAAATATTGATGGGCAAGTATTGCAAGGCAAAGTGGGGGAAGTGCTACAACAAGGTGAGATTAGCTTATTGATCTCAAGCTTTACTGCAGAAACTGGCGAGGAATTTACTTTAGTTAAAAATGCCCGCTACTCGACGATTGAAGACTTACGTAATACCTTAACCATTGCTGAAGTGGGAAAAGGGACAGGGATTATCAGCTTAGCGATTAAAGGGGCAGATAAAACCGAAAATGTTAAAATCCTCAATAGTGTTATCCAAAACTATGTCGACCAGAATACTGAACGTAAAAAAGAAGTCACTAATAACACCTTAGTGTTCTTAGAAGGCTACTTACCGACCATTAAAAAGAAATTAGATAACTACGAAAACCAGCTTAATACATTTCGCAAAAAGAATGAGTCTATTGACCTCTCCTTAGAGGCTAAATCTGCCCTAGATAGCGCATTGCAGGTAGAAGAAAAACTCAATGAACTAACCTTTAAAGAAGTTGAGATCCAGCAACTGTATACCCGTAACCACCCCGCTTATCAGTCATTACTTGATAAACGCCAACAACTGTTACGGGAAAAAGAAAAGATCAGTAAAAACATTCAAAAATTGCCGAATACCCAACAAGAAATAGTGCGTTTAACCCGTGATGTTGAGTCTGAGCAAGCTATTTACACTCAGTTGGTGGCTAAACAACAAGAACTCAGCGTATTAAACTCCGGTATCACTGCGGATGTGCGTATTATCGACTCCGCTGAATCACAACCAAAACCTATAGCTCCGAAAAAATCACTGATTGTTGCCCTAGCCACTATCCTTGGCTTTATTATCGGTTGTGCATATGTGATAGCCCGCGAGTTCTTTAATAACAAAATTAAAAGCACCGAAGATATCGATGCGCTTGGGATTAATGTCTATGCCACCATTCCTTTCTCTACTCATGAGAAAAAACTGATTGAGGCTGGCAACAAGAGCCCATTGGCAATAGAAAACCCAGCAGATACCGCAGTAGAAGCAATCCGTTCCTTACGCACCAGTGTGTATTTTTCGGTGATGAACCAAGGTAACAACCTAGTTATGGTCACCAGTGCCTCACCCGGTGTCGGGAAAAGTTTTGTTACCTCCAATATGGCGGTGGTACTGGCTAACGCAGGTAAGAAAGTGTTATTAATGGATACCGACTTACGCAAAGGCCGTTTACACAAAGCCTTTGGGTTAAATAATAAAGCCGGGTTATCTGAGTATTTATCTCAGTCAAACCTAGAGTCACCCACCATTCACTCTAATGTAATTGAAAATTTAGATGTAATTTGCCGTGGTAAAAACGTCACTCACTCCTCTGAGTTATTAATGGGCGAGCGCTTTAAACAGTTGCTCGATAAAGTAAAAAACCAATACGATATTGTGGTGATCGATACCGCCCCAATCTTGGCGATCACCGACTCTGCCATTATTGGTAAATATGTTGGCACCTCATTATTGATTGCTTTCTACGGGGTAAATACCGTAAAAGATGTTGATTTATCACTGAAACGCTTTAAGCAAAATGATATCGAAATCACCGGTGTGATCCTTAACGGTATTGATGCAAGGTCTGACGATTATAACTACCATTACGAATATTAATATAATAAAAAAACCAACGTATTAAACGTTGGTTTTTTATTGGATGATACCTTTGAATACTCAAATTTTAAAAAATGCAGCATGGATGATTTCAGAAAAGTCTATTGCTATCATTGGGTTATTTTTTGTCACATCATATGTCGCGAAGTATGTTGGACCATCCGTCTTTGGAATAATAGCTCTAGCTACTGCAACATTTCAGATCATACAAATTATAGCCCAGCTAGGTAACGATAATATAATCTTCAAACGAGTATCTAAGAAGGAAGAGTCTGGAATAAGATTAATTAAGTCCACATTTTTAATAAGAACTATAATTTACTTTTCAATATCTATACCAACATTATACTACTTCTATTCATATAAAAATAGCATAACACTTATATTTTCTATAGCCATTTGTATTGCTTGTTATTTTTCTTCCATTGATGTTTATTCAATCTATAACAATGCGATATTAAAATCAAAAATAAATACTATTGCAAATATAATTGGATTAAGTATAGGCCTCACACTTCAGTTTATTATTGCACATAATAAACTTGACCCAATATACTTAACTATCCCAATAATAGTTGTTACACTCATACCACTATCTATCCGATTTTATTTATTCCCTAAAATAGGTAAGGTAAAAAGAAAAGACAAATCAAAATATAATAAATATATTTTCCTATCAGGGATTAGTATTGTCTTTTCAACTTTATCTATTGCTATTTATACACGAATAAACCAATTTATGATTTCTTATCTTGAAAGTGACTATAGCCTAGGAGTCTACTCTGTTGCTGTGACTTTATCTACTGCCTGGGTTTTTATACTAACCGCAATAATTAACTCAACACTTCCATCTATATTTGGTGAAGAAAAAGAATCTAAAGCAGTGAATACTGCTGCTAACTTAAACGTTATAGTTTTGAGTATATCTATTACTGTTCTCATTTTTATTTACTTTTTTGGTAGCTATTTTATTCAATTTTTATTTGGTAATTCATATGCTATGGCTAGTGAACTTTTAGTGATTTTATGTTTTTCTACTATATTTGCAAATTTAGGGACTGTTTCCGCACGATTTATTGTTCGTCATTCAGGGTACTCATTTTTATCTAAAAAAATGTTTATTATGGTTTTACTAAGTGTTCCTATCTCATATACCATGATTAGCTTTTTTGGGTTAAAAGGTGCGTCCTATAGTGTATTAATTATTGAAATATTATCATTGACTATAATGAATTATTTTTTCAAAAAAGGCCTTATATTTAATTTACACAAAGAAACCTTAAGGCTTCCCACAAGATTCTTTGACATCATCTCTTACGTACGCTACAAATAGTCACAATAAATTATACTATGAATAATATTATGCTAAATAACATTGAAGTCCTAGTCACTGGTGGTCTTGGCTATATTGGTAGCCATACCTGTGTACAAATGATCCAGCAGGGAATGCAGCCGCTTATTTTAGATAACCTGCATAATGCTAACCTTGAAGTGCTTAACCGCATTGAAGCTATCACAGGTGTTAAACCAACCTTTTACCAAGGTGATGTGCGTGATAGCCAAGTATTAGATACCATTTTTGCTAATCACAAAATTCATTCTGTCATTCACTTTGCTGGGTTAAAAGCGGTTGGTGAGTCAGTACAGAAACCGATTGAATACTATGATGTTAACGTCAATGGCACATTGGTATTAGTGGAAAGCATGAAAAAAGCCGGTGTTAAAAGCCTGATTTTTAGTTCATCTGCAACCGTATATGGTGACCCTGAAGAAGTGCCATTAACAGAAAATTCCAAAGTCGGTGGCACCACCAACCCATATGGAACCAGTAAGTATATGGTTGAGCGTATCCTTTCGGATTTATATACTGCGGAAGATGATTGGTCACTGACATTACTGCGCTACTTTAACCCAGTAGGCGCACACCCATCCGGAACAATGGGTGAGGACCCGCAAGGCATTCCAAATAACTTAGCACCGTTTGTTTCCCAAGTCGCTGTAGGTCGCCGCCCACAAGTCATGGTATTTGGTAATGATTACCCAACGCCAGATGGTACTGGTGTACGTGACTATATTCATGTAATGGATTTGGCTGATGGCCATATTGCCGCACTGAATAAAGTTAGCCAGCAAGCAGGCTTACATGTCTACAATCTTGGTACAGGAACTGGCACAAGTGTGCTGGAGATTATTACTGCTTTTGAAAAAGCGGCTGGTAACCCCATTAAATATGAGATTGTAGCAAGGCGCCCCGGTGATATTGCGGAATGTTGGTCTAGCCCAGAAAAGGCATTCAAAGATTTAGGCTGGAAAGCACAATATTCTATTCAAGATATGGTGAATGATAGCTGGCGTTGGCAATCTATGAACCCTAACGGTTATAACAGCTAACCTCAACGAGTTAATTCAGAAACGAGCCTTTATGGCTCGTTTCTTGTTTTTAGAGTGTAAATAATTTTTAGCCCGCAAATAAAAGTTCCACATGAAAACAAACCCATTTGCGCGTAAACTCTACCCATCATTTATTTCATCATTACAAACATCAGCTTAACGTTATGCCACACATCGTCTTATTCGAACCAGAAATACCACCAAATACCGGCAACATCATTCGCCTTTGCGCTAATACCGGCTTTGATTTACACCTTATTCACCCATTAGGCTTTACTTGGGATGATAAGCGCCTACGCCGTGCAGGGTTGGATTACAGCGAGTTTGCTGATATCAAACATCACCATGATTATTACGCATTCTTAAAAAGTGAGGGGCTAAACCCCGATAATAACCAGTCAGAAAGTGGTGCTCGCGTCTTCGCCTTAACCACCAAAGGTAAACCCAGCCACAGTAATGTCAGTTACCAACAAAATGACTATTTGATGTTTGGCCCGGAAACACGCGGGTTGCCACCCTATGTTCTCGATAACATGCCAATGGAGCAAAAAATTCGTATTCCAATGCTAGCCGATAGCCGCAGTATGAATTTATCCAACTCCGTGGCGGTTGTGGTGTTTGAAGCATGGAGACAGCTGGGGTATGCAGGGGCGTTGCTAAAAGACTAGCCCCCCTAGCCATACTTCAAGCAGTATGGGTGTTGGCTTGACACCAATACCCAAGCAATGTACCGCTCGAATTATTTAGAGGGATAGGTGACTTTTCTGAACATAAGCGAGATATTTTAATGAAAGAGCCTTTTACTAAACAAACTGAGCAATCCACGAATACCCCATTAGGTCGTATCGATGAAACCACTTATTTATTACGTTCACCCGCTAATGTCGAACATTTAAATAAATCGATTACTCAGTTTAAAATGGGAAATGTATTTAAAAAATACACTGTTGAAGAATGACAACGATAGTGAGCAACTCACTACCTATTACGCCTTCCCGCAACTCAAATCCCATCACCATCTTCAAAACCATAAATACTGCCGTTAAAGTTTTGGTCCATTTCTAAGGACGGCATTTCGCTACTTGGCTTACCAACAACCTTCGCAGGGACCCCTGCAACGGTAGTATGTGGCGGAACAGGATGAAGAACAACCGAACCCGCACCAATTTTTGCGCCGCGACCAATTTCAATATTACCTAAAATTTTTGCCCCCGCGCCAATCATCACCCCTTCTCTGACTTTAGGATGACGGTCGCCACAGGTTTTCCCAGTACCGCCGAGGGTAACCGATTGCAAGATAGATACATCGTTTTCCACAATAGCCGTTTCACCAATTACAATGCCTGTTGCGTGGTCAAGCATAATACCGCAACCAATACGAGCTGCGGGATGAATATCGACACCAAATGAAACAGAAATTTGATTTTGCAGGTAAACCGCCAGCGCTTGGCGGCCTTCTTTCCACAACCAATTCCCGATGCGATAGGCTTGCAAGGCGTGGAAGCCTTTCAGGTACAATAATGGAGTGGAATATTTATCAACGGCAGGGTCACGTAGGCGAACCGCAGCTAAGTCCATTGCTGCGGAGAAAATCATGCCTTCGTCATTGCGATATGCTTCTTCAACGATTTCGCGGACTTCAAGAGCAGGCATGATAGGTGAACTGAGTTTATTCGCTAACATATAGCTAAGTGCGCTACCCAAGTTATCATGCTTTAATAATGTCGCGTTAAAAAAACTGGCTAAGAGTGGTTCGCAGTCAGCAAGCGACTTCGCTTCTTCTTTAATGAAGCCCCAAATTCTATCCAATTCTTCACGCGACATAATCACTCACCTATCTATTTTTATAATTACCCTATTATGTAACTTCTTAATGCGGTTAATTTTTATTAATCATGCAGTTTTGGCATATCAGCAATTTCATCTTTGGTCGCTCGCCCCAGTAATGCTTGCGCCGCCTCTAGTACATTTTTATGGCAATAGAGGATTTGATAGATTTGCTCTGTAATTGGCATTTCCACCCCTGCACGTTCAGCAAGAGCACGGACTTCTTTAGTATTCCGATAACCTTCAACCACTTGGCCAATCTCTTTTTCTGCCTGTTCAACCGTTATGCCATCGCCTAACATCATACCAAAACGGCGGTTACGAGACTGGTTATCAGTACAAGTTAACACTAAATCGCCAAGCCCTGCCATCCCCATAAAGGTTGAAGGGTCAGCACCGAGTGCTGCACCTAAGCGGCTCATTTCAGCAAGGCCACGGGTGATCAAAGCAGTCCGTGCATTGGCACCAAAGCCCATGCCATCTGAAATACCCGCCCCGATAGCAATCACATTTTTGACTGCGCCACCAAGTTGCACCCCAACCATATCTGGGTTTTTATAAACCCGAAAGCTTTTACCACAATGGAAAAGTTGTTGTAGGTCATCACCAAATTGGCTATCACTTGCCGCCACCGATATTGCTGTTGGCAAGCCTGCTGCTAGCTCTTTTGCAAAGGTAGGCCCAGACAAAACTGCTAGAGGAATTTCATTGCCTAATACCTCACGTGCCACATCTTGTAACAAACGACCGGTATCCCTTTCTAAGCCTTTCGTCGCCCAAATAATACGCGAATCTGCTCGTAAATAAGGTTGGATTTGTTTTAGTACATCACCAAAAACATGGCTAGGGACGACTATCAAGATATTCGAGCTCGCCTCAACGGCACGTTTTAAGTCCGTTTCGAGAGATAAACTATCAGGGAAAGAAACGCCAGGCAAAAAAGCCTGATTGCTACGATCTTGTTCTAATTGACGAATGTGTTTTGGGTCATGACCCCATAACACGACCTGATGTGCATTACGCGCCAACGTAATGGCTAAAGCGGTGCCGTACGAGCCGGCACCGATCACTGTCATTGAAGCAGTATCCATTAAGCGTCCTGTTGAGCTTCTGAGTTCTGCGCTTGTTCACCTTGTTGCTGCTGTAAGTAGTTCATGAACAGTGCATCAAAGTTAACTGGCGCTAAGTTCAATTGTGGGAATGTACCACGACCCACTAAGCTAGTAATCGCTTCACGTGCATATGGGAACAGGATATTCGGGCAGTATGCACCTAAGCAATGCGCCATTTGAGTCCCATCAATACCTTCGATAGAGAAAACGCCTGCTTGTTGAACTTCACACAGGAATGCGGTTTCTTCACCTAACGTTGCCGTGGTCGTGACACGTAAAACAACTTCATAAACGCCTTCTGACAGCTGATTTGAAGATGTATCTAAATCCAATTTAATTTCTGGCTGCCACTCTTGTTGAAAAATATGAGGCGCGTTAGGTGCTTCAAATGAAACGTCTTTTGCATAAATACGTTGAATTTGAAATACCATTTCTGAGTTGTTTTGTTCTGACATAGTTTAGTACCTTTTAACTTCCATATGAGTTTTCCCTGTTATTCTTCGAGTTACAGGGGTGTTCGCTGCATTGCGCTACCCAAGTCACATACTGATGTAGGCTGCTTGGATACCTTCATTTGCTGCCTGCCTGTAGCCCAAAATAACCCAAGGAAAGCCTTGTTTCTTAAGCCACAGAAGGTGTTCGCTGCATCGCGCTACCCAAGTCACATACTGATGTAGGCTCCTTGGATACCTTCACTTGCGCCTAACTGTAACCCAAATAATTGCATTTTGAGTTACAGAAGACTCTCTGCATTGCACTACCCAAGTTACATATTAATACATGCAACTCAAGATTAACTATTATATATGGTAACTACTTCTTACCACGAGCTAATGGAAGGTTTTCACCTGCCCAGCCAGCAATCCCTTCTTTTAGGACAAAAACTTTTTCAAAACCGTATTGCGCAAGTTGCTCAGCAGGTTTAGCTGATTCCATACCACTCGCAGAAACAATAATGACGGGTTTCTGTTTATGTTTTTCTAATTCGCCTAAATTGTTATCTTTAATTTCAGACGGTGTTAAGTTAATAGAATCAATTATATGCCCTTTGCGGAAATCGTCACGAGTACGCAAATCCACAACAACTGCCTCTTCTTTATTAATCAGTGTAATCGCCTGTGAACGAGCAATCACTTTCGTTTTAGAGAAAAGACCTTTAAAGGTCATTACGACCACAGCAACTAATAACGCTATCCAAACCAGACTCAATAACATGTTCCGGCTTACAAATTGCATGATTTCTTGGATCATGAGGGGCAATCACTCCCGTTAGTTAAAAACGAATATCAAAGGGTTCAGAGTATACCTTTGTGTTGAGCTAATTACAGCCAATTCATACAAACTACGGTGTTTTTTTTGCGGTAAAGCACGCAAAATTAATACCGAACCACTGGAAAATAACATTTGTATCGCGAAACTGTACGCTGACATTTTAACATAAACATGGCTAAACGGGTCTAAGTGATGGATTAAATAGGGGTTCAATAATAAAAAAATGATTGAATACTAGCTATACAAAATAAATCAGTGATAATAAAACTATATAATTTAACTTAATTAACCTTTATCTCAGGGCAAAAATCCGAATTTGTAAATGTTTTCAATACTATTTGTTAGAGAGTGCTGGAAACCATAACTTGCAGATGAAATAATCAGTTATCGTACTTAATTGAGGTGAACTATCACAATGGCCAATATACATCATCGAATGAAAGCATCATTTCTTCGTCAGGCTATTACTGCTCTATTGGGTTTAGGGCTGTTTACTCTCATCCCTACCCACACCGTATTTGCCAATCAGATCACCGAAAATAAAGGGCAATTACACGATTTACTGAAAAATATTGCCGAAAAAGAAAAAAGTGTTAAAGAACAGCAAGCTAAGCGCTCGGCACTGCTTAATCAACTCAAGCAGCAAGAACAAAGTATTTCGGCTGCTGGCCGTAGTTTGCATGAAACACAAAACCAATTAAAACAATTAGATAAAGAAATAGTTTCATTAAATAATAATATAAAACAACTCCAAATAAAGAAACAACAGCAAGAAAAACTGCTGGCGGACCAACTTGATGCAGCCTTTCGCTTAGGGAAGCATCAAGGGCTTACCTTAATGTTTAAAGGTGAAGAAGGTCAGCGTGAAGAGCGCATTTTAGCCTATTACAGTTATTTAAATCAGGCTCGTGAAAAAAACATTGCCGCACTGGAAGAAACAACTCAAACGCTACAAGAACAAAAGCAACTGGAACAGAAAAAACAAGCGGAACAAAAAACAACTCTTGCGCGTCAACAGCAAGAAAAGCGCAAACTCGATAATGCCCGAGCTTCGCGCCAAAAAACATTAAATGCGCTCGAAAGCACATTAAAAGAGGACCAAAAGAACCTTGCGGTCCTAAAACAAAACGAAGCAAGGCTACGAGACAAAATTGCACGTGCTGAGCGGGAAGCAAAAGCAAGAGCTGAGCGAGAAGCCCGTGAAGCTGCTCGTATCCGTGCACAAGTAGCAGAAAAAGAACGCCAAGCAAAACAAAAAGGTTCAACTTATAAACCGTCAGAAAGTGAACGCTCACTTATGTCTCGAACAGGTGGATTAGGGCGCCCTGCTGGGCAAGCAATTTGGCCAGTTCGCGGTTCATTACTGCATAACTATGGTGATGTTATCTCTAGTGAATTACGCTGGAAAGGTATGGTTATTGCTGCAAATGAAGGCACGCAAGTAAAAGCCATTGCAGATGGCAGAGTGTTACTGGCCGACTGGCTACAAGGTTATGGGCTGGTTGTGGTCGTTGAACATGGTAAAGGTGATATGAGCCTTTATGGATATAACCAAAGCGCATTAGTGAATGTTGGCCAAGAAGTTCGAGCGGGTCAGCCTATTGCCTTAGTCGGTAGTAGTGGTGGCCAAGAACGCCCTGCTTTGTACTTTGAAATCCGTAGACAAGGTAAAACCGTAAACCCTCGACCTTGGTTGGGCCGATAGCAAAACGTTAAATTTAAAAGATTAGGATAAAATTATGTTGAAGTACTTACCCTTTAGATTACTCATTGGATGTTCTTTGTTAATGGTGTGTCTACAGGTGAGTGCTGCAAAACTGGCTATCGTTATTGATGACTTTGGTTACCGAGTCAAAGAAGATAACCAAATTTTAGCGTTACCAGCCGCGGTCACTATTGCTATCTTACCAAGCTCTCCACACGGTCGTGAAGTGGCAGAAAAGGCCCATCAGCAAGGGCGGGATATTTTAATCCACATGCCAATGAAGCCATTGAGTAACCAGCCCTTAGAAAAAGATACATTATCCCCCTCAATGAGTGCAGAGGATATTGACCAACTCATTAAGAATGCGATTAAACGGGTACCCTATGCAAAAGGTATGAATAATCATATGGGTAGCGAGATGACATCGAGCTTACCGGGGATGCGTAATGTCATGCACAGCCTGTCACAATCGAATTTATTTTTCTTAGATAGTGTCACCATTGGTAATACACAAGTGAAACATGCGGCGAAAGAATACGGTGTGCCAACCTTACGCCGCCATATTTTTATCGATAACCACCAATCGGAAGAAGAAACCCGCAGTCAACTTAACAAAGCCGTTGCCTATGCACGTAAACATGGCAGTGCCGTTGCGATTGGCCACCCTCACCCATCCACAGTACGTGCTTTGCAAAAGTACCTTCCACAGCTCCCTGCGGATATTGAACTTGTTGCGGTTAGTTCGCTGCTTAGCCCACAACCAGCCGATAAACAACCTGCAAAATCACTCAGAATGCTATCGGAAGAAGCGAAGCAACCACAAAATAGTGAATCTTCCACTCCGCCATCCGCAACACCGGAAGAAGAAGTACAAGTACAACCCGAGCCCGAACAAGAGGTGACAACGGTTGAAGCTCCCCCCGCAGAATTAGGTCTTTGCGAGTTTGAAACACCAAAGAATAAACTACAAGGAATTGATTTTATTATGTTTGTAGTTGAAGGGATTTATCACGATAAGGCCTTACAACCTCTTTTATTAAAAGACTAAACAACCCAAGTCATAAGCTATTCAACAGGTGGTAGTCCCCTTCTGGCGTGGAAATAATGCAGAAGGGGAAAAGGGGCATTACGTTATAAAAGTTAATCCCAATTTAATATAACTTTACCAGACTGCCCTGAGCACATGATATCAAAGCCTTTTTGGAACTCATCAATCGGAAATTGGTGAGTAATAATCGGTGATAAGTCTAACCCTGATTGTACTAGGGTCACCATTTTGTACCATGTTTCGAACATTTCCCGGCCATAGATCCCTTTAATAAACAGCCCCTTGAATATGACTTGGCTCCAATCCGTCGCCATCGAAGCTGGGGGGATCCCTAATAATGCAATTCGCCCACCGTGGTTCATGGTATCTAACATGGTTTGAAAAGCGGCTGGGGCGCCTGAAACCTCTAATGCGACATCAAAGCCTTCTTTCATACCAAGTTCGTTCATTACATCTTTTAAATTTTCACGACTGACATTGACCGCTCGTGACACCCCCATTTTTTTCGCTAATTCAAGACGATAGTCATTAACATCTGTGATCACAACATGGCGGGCACCAACGTGTCGGCAAACTGCGGCAGCCATAATACCGATAGGGCCTGCGCCTGAAACCAGAACATCTTCCCCAACCAAATCAAAGGATAGTGCGGTATGAACTGCATTGCCAAAAGGGTCAAAAATAGCGGCAATTTCATCAGGGATATTATCGGGAATTTTAAAGGCATTGAATGCGGGGATGACTAGATATTCAGCAAAGCAGCCAGTACGGTTGACCCCCACGCCTATAGTATTACGGCAAAGATGGGTACGGCCACCACGACAGTTTCGGCAATGACCACAGGTAATATGCCCCTCACCAGAGACCCGGTCACCAATATTAAAACCTTTCACTTCCTGCCCAATGGCAACAATTTCCCCTATATATTCATGACCGACCACCATAGGGACAGGGATCGTTTTTTGCGACCATTCATCCCAGTTATAGATATGGACATCCGTACCACAAATAGCGGTTTTACGAATTTTTATCATCACATCATTGTGCCCGAGTTCCGGTTTAGGAACATCTGTCATCCATATACCTGGCTCTGCTTTTAATTTGGACAGTGCTTTCATAGACGGCCTTATTATTTGATTATGTTTAGTTTTTTACCTATGCGGGTGAATGCTTCAACGGCGTGTAAAATATCCTCCTTACTATGTGCTGCAGACATTTGGGTACGTATCCTAGCTTGGCCTTGCGGCACAACAGGATAGAAAAAGCCGGTAACATAAATACCTTCATTAAGAAGCTCTTTGGCGAATACTTGGGCTAACTTCGCATCCCCTAACATAACGGGGATAATTGCGTGATCAGCCCCCGCGAGCGTAAAACCAGCCAATGTCATTTTCTCCCTAAATAACATGGCGTTATTCCATAACTTCTCACGTAAATGTTGCCCTTCACTCATCATATCGATGACTTTAATGGATGCAGCAACAATGGCTGGCGCAAGGGAATTGGAAAATAAATACGGGCGAGAACGCTGACGTAACCATTCAACGACCTCTTTTCTCGCAGCGGTATACCCACCAGAGGCTCCCCCCAGTGCTTTTCCTAATGTTCCTGTAATAATATCGACGCGCCCCATGACATTGCAGTACTCATGGCTACCACGGCCATTTTCCCCCACAAAGCCGACTGCGTGAGAATCATCAACCATGACTAAAGCTTGATATTCATCAGCAAGGTCGCAAATTGACTGAAGGTCAGCGATGACACCGTCCATCGAAAATACGCCATCTGTGGCAATTAGAATATGCCGAGCCCCCGCGCTTTTCGCTTCTTCAAGACGTGTTTTTAACTCGGCCATGTTGTTATTACTATAACGGTAACGTTTTGCTTTACTTAGCCTGACACCATCAATAATTGAAGCATGATTTAATGCATCTGAAATAATTGCATCTTCAGGCCCTAGTAATGTTTCAAATAACCCACCGTTTGCGTCAAAACAAGAAGAATACAAAATAGCATCTTCCATACCAAGAAAGTCAGCGAGCTTGTGTTCGAGAACCTTATGGCTGTCTTGGGTACCACAAATAAACCGTACAGAAGCCATTCCAAAACCATGGCTATCCATTCCTTGCTTTGCCGCCTCAATCAATGCAGGATGGTTCGCCAGCCCAAGGTAGTTATTTGCGCAAAAGTTAATCACTCGCTGGCCGCCGATAATTTCAATGTCAGCATCTTGTGAAGTGGTAATGATGCGTTCATTTTTAAATAACCCATCCGCTTCAATTTGCACCAATTGGTCTTGGATCTGCTGGTAAAATTTATCTGACATGATTTGTTCCTGTATAATGACTATTAATAGAGTTTAATAATAGTCTCTGTTGGTAGCGACATTCACAGCACAAATAAGTGAAGTTTGTAGGCAAGATCACGATAATGGCCTTGTTCTGATTAACACATTAGTTCAAATCTCTATTAACAATACTGCTGTCGATGGAAAGAGGTGTTATTATAGTCACCCATTGTTATTCTATTTTTTTAACCCATTTGAGGTATATCCAATGATCATAGTCACTGGTGGAGCTGGCTTTATTGGCAGCAATATTATTAGAGCTCTAAACGCAATTGGCCGCACAGATATCCTAGTAGTCGATAATCTGAAAGATGGCACTAAATTTGCCAACCTTGTTGACCTTGATATTGCCGATTACGCAGACAAAGAAGATTTTATTGTTAGTATCATTGCCGGTGATGATTTCGGCGATGTGGACGCGGTATTCCATGAAGGTGCTTGCTCATCAACCACTGAGTGGGATGGCAAATATATGATGGATAATAACTATCAATATTCTAAAGAGTTACTACACTACTGTTTAGAGCGGGAAATTCCCTTCTTATACGCCTCATCAGCGGCGACATATGGCGGCCGTAGCGATAATTTTATCGAAGAGCGCCAATTTGAAAAACCGTTGAATGTATATGGCTATTCAAAATTCCAGTTTGACCAATACGTTCGCGAAATTTTGCCTGAAGCGGGTTCGCAAGTCTGTGGCTTCCGTTATTTCAACGTCTATGGGCCAAATGAAAACCATAAAGGCAGCATGGCAAGCGTTGCTTATCACCTAAATAAGCAAATTAATGAAGGGCAAAGTCCAAAACTGTTCGAAGGTAGCGATGGTTTCCGTCGTGACTTTATTTATGTCGGTGATGTAGCCGCGGTTAACTTGTGGTTCTGGGAAAATAATGTTTCAGGTATTTTTAACTGCGGTACAGGGCGAGCGGAATCTTTCCAAGCCGTTGCTGATGCAGTCACTGAATTCCACAAAGATAAAAATGTCGCTATCGAATATATTGAATTCCCTGAAAAATTAAAAGGCCGCTACCAAAGCTTCACACAAGCTGACCTCACTAAGCTACGTGCCGCCGGCTATACTGCACCATTTAAGACGGTTGCAGAAGGTGTTGCTGAATATATGCAATGGCTAAATAAAGACGCGTAATTATTATTTATGAAAATATTGGTGATCGGCCCTTCTTGGGTAGGGGATATGATGATGTCACAGAGCCTTTATCGCACAATAAAGGCGTTACAGCCCCATGCGCAGATTGATGTGATGGCGCCACAATGGTGTCGCCCTTTACTTGCCAAAATGCCCGAAGTCAGTAACGCAATTCCTATGCCGCTAGGCCATGGGGCACTTGAAATTGGTGAACGTCGTCGATTAGGCAAAAGTTTGCAAGCAAATGGCTATGATCAAGCTATTGTGTTACCCAATTCTTTGAAGTCTGCATTTGTGCCTTTCTTTGCAAGAATCCCCAAAAGAACCGGGTGGCGGGGAGAAATGCGCTATGGCCTACTCAATGATATTCGCCCACTAAATAAAGACGCTTTTCCTTTAATGGTGCAGCGATATGTTGCTCTAGCTTATGATAAGCAAACTATTCAATCAGCTTCCGATATTCCGGCACCAATTTTACCGCCTAAACTGGTGACTGTGCCGCAAGAAGTCACTGAAACCCTGCAAACTTTTGGGGTTGATGGTTCTCGCCCTATTATTGGTTTTTGCCCTGGTGCAGAGTTCGGGCCAGCCAAACGTTGGCCACACTATCACTACGCTTCTCTCGCTCAAACATTAATTAGCGAAAAAGGCTATCAGGTGCTGCTATTTGGTTCACAAAAAGACCACGAAGCCGGTGAAGCCATTCGTTTAGAGCTGACTGATGATGCGAAATTACATTGCCATAATTTTTCAGGAAAAACATCTTTAGAACAAGCTGTGAATCTGATCGATGCCTGTACTGCCGTTGTCAGTAATGACTCTGGTTTGATGCATGTCGCAGCAGCGCTAGGTAAACCTCTTGTCGCCTTATATGGCCCAAGTAGCCCTGATTTCACCCCGCCATTATCAGATAAAGCAGAAGTGATCCGCCTAATTACGGGGTATCACAAAGTGCGTAAAGGTGACGGTGAAAGTGGTTATCACCAAAGTTTGATTGATATCCAACCTCAATTAGTTATCGATGCGTTAGCTCGGTTAAATATAGGTATTGAATAATGAGAGTATTATTAGTCAAGACATCTTCAATGGGAGATGTTTTACACTCATTACCAGCACTGACCGATGCACAACAAGCCATACCCGGTATCCAATTTGATTGGGTCGTTGAGGAAGGCTTCGCGCAAATTCCGACATGGCACAGTGCCGTTAACCAAGTGATCCCTGTGGCCATTCGCCGCTGGCGAAAAAATTGGTTTTCTGCACCGATCAGGGCCGAACGCGCAGAATTTCGCAAGAAATTACAAGCAACACAGTATGACGCCATCATTGATGCTCAAGGGTTATTAAAGAGCGCTTTTCTTGTCACCCGTTTAGCAAAGGGTGACAAACATGGGTACGACCGCCATAGTATTCGCGAGCCGTTAGCCAGTTGGTTCTATGACCACCGTTATGCAATTAGTAAACAACAACATGCTGTCGAACGCATCCGCCAACTGTTTGCCAAAAGCCTTAATTATGATTGCCCAACACAGCAAGGGGATTACGCCATTGCACGCCATTTTTTACAATCATCTGAAGATGGGCAAAGCCCTTACGTCGTCTTTTTGCATTCAACAACCCGCGATGATAAACACTGGCCAGAAGAAAACTGGCGAGAACTCATTAGCTTAATGGCGAATAGTGGTATTCAAATTAAACTGCCGTGGGGTGCGCCTCATGAGCAACAACGTGCAGAGCGGTTAGCGAAAGGCTTTGATTTTGTCGAGGTATTGCCAAAACTGACTTTAGCTGAGGTTGCACAACAAATTGCTAATGCTAAAGCAGTGGTTTCTGTCGATACTGGGCTTAGCCATTTGACTGCTGCGCTTGATAAACCCAATTTCACCCTGTTTGGGCCCACTGACCCAGGGTTGATTGGGGGATATGGGCAAGGGCAGCATACGATTAAATCTCCGAATAACCATATTGAGGATATAAATGCTATCTACACTTATGAACAGTTGAAACATTTTCTATAGAAAGGTATCTTAGCTACTCAAGCCTTTTAATCTTTTTACCGCATCATTTACGTAGGCAATCTTTTTTCGTCTACTCAATACCAGACATTAATTATAATGAATAATTCAATTACAATCATAACGGCATTTTTTGACATCGGTAGAGGAAATTGGAATGCCAAGAGTGGTCGCTCCGATAGATTAGAAAGAACCGCAGATACTTACTTTGAACACTTTCAACGATTGGCTAAACTTGATAATAAAATCATTGTTTTTACCTCCCCAGATTTAAAAGATAAAGTCCTTAAACTTAGAGAGGGTAAACCTACTCATATAATTACTATTAATCTACATCAAAAATTTAAATATATAATAGAAAAAATATCTTCTATTCAGCACAGTTATTCATTTAAAAGTCTTATAAAGATAGAACAATTACAAAATCCTGAATATTGGTCTGCCGAATATGTATTAATTAACAATTTGAAACCTTATTTTATTCATAAAGCCATTAAGTCCGGACTCTCGGGCCAGGAACTCATTGCATGGGTCGATTTTGGTTACATCCGTAGAGAAAAAACACGATATGGATTAGTTAAGTGGGCTCATCCATTTGATCGTAGTAAAGTTCATCTTTTTTCTATAAAAAAAGATTTGGATTTGCAAAATGAACAAGCTGTAATGGACAAAGTCATCAACAATGAAACCTATATTATTGGTGGTGTGATTGTTGCCACCAAAGAAAAGTGGATTGAATTTTACCAGCTTGTTTTTCAAATACAGAAAAAATTAATACAATCTGGTGTTATTGATGATGACCAAGGCGTGTTTTTAATTTGTGCTAGTCAAAAACCTAGTTTATTTAAATTAAACTATCTCGGTCATATGGAGTGGTTTAAAGTATTTAGATTATTTAATAAAGGCTCAAAAGTTAATTACTTAACACGCCTAGAGATCTTACTAAGAAGAATTAAATAATATATTATTTAATTCAAAAAACCACCTTGTCTCTACAAGGCGGGTTTCATCTATTTCTCCGGCGCAATAAACCCAAAGCACATGGTTTCAGGTGCGGCATCCGGTTCAGAACGGTAAATCACATCTTCTTTTTCTATCGTAAATTGCGGCCAAAACTTACGTACTTTAGCAAAATTCTCATGGGCACAATCATCATATTTTTTGCCGAGTAGCAATGCACCATGCTGGCGAATTTCCGCTTCGGTAATATCACGATTATATACATTTGGTGGCATATGTTTTTCCATCGACCAAGGTTGGATCACATGCGGCCTATCTTTTGCGTAAATGATAAACCATTGATACTGGTTATCTTCCCCACCAACATATTTAACTGGCGTACCATATCGCTGATACCAACGTTGCTCACCTTCTGCAATCAGGTCTTTGACACCAATAAATTTTTGCCCTGCTCCACGGATGTTTGCCGCTTGCACCGTGATATACCCGACTAACACTAAAGCACCAAAAACGGCAAAGCCCACTAATGATTTTTTAAAGGGTTTTTTCGGCAGCACCGTGATCGAACCAACAAATAACGGTGCGCAAACGGCCATAAATGGTTGTAACCATTCGGTGATCCGACCGCCATCATGGAATGAAAACCAGCCATAAATCACAATAAGTGGAAATAAGATAATAAAATTAGCCATTCTATTGGCAATAGGTTTCGGCCAGCCTAACTTACCGCCACCACGATAAACGATCACAGCAGCAATGATTAGTGGGTAAAAAACACTAAGCGCAGCTTGAGTTGTATGCAAATTGAAACCAGGGTCAATTTGCGAATCAACCCATTTAAACGCAGAAAAATCACTCGCCATTAACCAAAAGAAATTCGGTAATACCAGCCCAAACCAAAGGGCAATTGCGAGATAAAAAACGGGGTGGCGATAACTTTGGCGAACCTGCTTTACAAATAGTGTTAACAAGAAAACAGAGCCAACTAAAGCTAAAGTTGAGTATTTCCCCATCGTGGCCAACCCTGCAAACAAGGCAAAAGGTAGCCACCATGCAGGGTTGTCATCTACAGCGCGTAGAAAGAAGTAAATAGTCCATGGCCATAAAGTCACTAAAATATAGTTATCATTATATGGAATGATATCGAAATTAATTACACCTGATAAATTTAACATCAGCATCGCAAACCAAGCTAGGTCACGACGCCCTGTTAAATGAAAAGCGAGTTTCCACACACCAAGCAAACCAAATGCAATACCCGCAAAATGGATAAAATACCAATAGAAGCTATATGATATCCCTAAATAAATTGCAGGCCACATCAATACCCCAACAAACCATGGGTTTTTAGGGGAGCCCCATTCGCCATTCATTCCCCAATTCACTGCTTCTACAGTGTCATAAGGTACCGTTGGGTCAAAATAGAAACTCGCTAAGATCCAAGCGATAGCGTAGCCTATAACCCATAGATAGACATATTTATTTGATATTGATTGATTGATAGCAGGCATATAGTCTTAAAAGATAAGAAAAAATTTCAACATTCCATTTGGGTGCGACTTCAAGTGCAATAAACCAAACTAGAACGGCTCAATAATAAACGGTGCAGTCTACTATAGTTTAGGAATAATACTAAGGTATGCCATGAAATATTCACAGTTTATTGCTGTAATGTTCAAGTTTCTACTCGAGAAAAGACTTTATTGACGACTATTGTTCTTTCGGAGGCAAATAAGGTTGCAGTAATTTCAAGAGGCGCTGTAAGGCCCCTTGATTTTCATGCAGCACTTCTGCAGCATGTCGACCATAATATAACCGGTAATCTTCATCAGAAAGCAAACTGGTCACTGCTTGAACCATCGATTCACTATCTGTTACCGTAATTAAACCATCTGCTTGTTTTAATTTCCCACAGATATCTTTGAAATTGAACGTATGAGGCCCCATTAAAACAGGTAAAGCATGAGCAGCGGCTTCAAGAGGGTTATGCCCCCCTGTTTCAACTAAACTTCCCCCGACAAATGCAATATCCGCAATACCGTATAGCAGCATTAACTCCCCCATCGTATCGCCAATAACCACTTGTATATCAGATGTTGGGACAGTATTGGCACTACGGCGAATAAATGTTAAACCTGCTTTTTGAGTGAGTTCCTCTGCTTTGGCAAAACGTTCAGGATGACGAGGAACCAGAATTAATAGTAAGTCAGGAAAGCGGGCTAACAATTTTTGATGTGTTTCTAATACAATTGCTTCTTCACCTTCGTGTGTACTCGTAGCAATCCAAACAGGGCGGTGAGCAGCCCATTGCCTACGCAATGTTATTGCCCTAACAGCCAATTCAGGTGTCACAGAAATATCGAACTTTAAGCTCCCCGTCACATTCAGTTGCATTCGCCTTAACCCAAGTTGAACAAAGCGCTCGCCATCCTCCTGGTGCTGGGCAGCAACTATCGTGACATTACGCAGCATCCGTTTTACAAAATTGCCGAGCTTTTGATACCCCCGAGCGGAACGCTCAGATAACCGTGCATTGGCAATAACCAAAGGAATTTTACGTTTATGGAGCTGATTTATCATGTTTGGCCATAACTCAGTTTCCATGATAATCACAAGTTTAGGGTCTACTTGTTTAAGAAAACGGCGCATTGAACCGGGAAGGTCATAAGGCAAGTAAACGTGGTCAACATCATCACCAAAAGCAGAAAGTACACGCTCAGAGCCAGTTGGCGTCATCGTCGTCACAGTAATTGGTAATGAGGGATAGTGATGGCGAAGTGCGCGAACGAGAGGAACCGCCGCGAGAGTCTCCCCAACAGAGACTGAATGGAGCAAAATACCTTGAGGCCTTACTTTCCCCGCGCAAAAACCATAGCGCTCGCCCCACCGTTTACGATACGCAGGCGCTTTACGGCTGCGCAGCAATAGGCGAACCCATATAAATGGCTGGATAAGATAAAGAAGTACCTGATATAAACGCAGCAATAACATTCGTTCTGATTCACTTACCAAAATTGGCGCTATCTTAGCATAAAGCTCAAATAAAAGTGTGCAGAATATGCACCTAAAAATGATAACAGACCACTATCTACAGTTGCAACCATGCCAGATAGCCGATAATGTTAATTACTATCAACGCTTATTCATGCTGTTTTTTAGAATAAGTAATAGCAAACAAAGAGATACTATCGCCATGAAACACAAGGCTATTTACCCTGGTACGTTTGACCCGGTTACATCTGGACATGTTGATATTGTTACTCGTGCAGCAGCAATGTTTGACCATGTCCTACTCGCTATTGCTAATAGCCAACGAAAGAACCCAATGTTCTCACTTGATGAACGTGTTGCTCTTGCTAAAGAAGTCACTTCTCATCTTAATAATGTAGAAGTCGTTGGTTTTTCTGAACTAATGGCAAATTTTGCACAAAAGAATGGGGCCAATATTCTTATTCGAGGTGTTCGCTCGGTCGCCGATTTTGAGTATGAGTGGCAACTGGCAAATATGAACCGCCACTTTGTGCCGGATTTAGAAACCGTATTTTTATTACCATCACAAAGTTTATCCTTTGTTTCTTCATCTTTAATAAAGGATGTTGCACTTCATGATGGTGATATTTCTTCTTTCTTGCCCCCAGTCGTTGCTGAGGCAATGTTAAAGAAGCTCAATAAAAAATAGTAAGTACCTACTACTTTTGGCATTGCGGGCAAAAAAAGGTGCTACGTTGGCCCTGTTTAATACTTTCAATTGGTGTTCCACACATTGAACAGGGTTCGCCTTTTTTGCCATACACGAACAGCTCTTGAGCAAAGTAGCCCGGCTTACCATCCGATTGCAAAAAATCTTTCAACGTTGTGCCACCTTGTTCGATAGAGCGCTGTAAAACTTTTTTAATTTGTTGAACTAATTCAGCAACCTCTTCCAAAGTTAGTGTATTGGTAATTTTTTCGGGTGAAATTTTTGCCGCAAATAAGGCTTCATTAGCATAAATATTACCAACACCAACTACAACTTTGTTATCCATTAACCAAGGCTTGATAGCAACTTTCTTTTTTTGAGCTAATTCATAAAGATAGTGAGGATTAAAAGCATCAGATAGCGGTTCAGGGCCTAAATGCGCAAGTACAGAGCTGGTTTCTAAGTCATCACACCAAAGCCAAGCGCCGAAACGCCGAGGGTCGGTATAGCGAAGTACTTTGCCATCACGCATAATGAGGTCTACATGGTCATGTTTTTCTTCAGGTAATTCTTCCGTTAAAATTCGGACACTACCAGACATACCAAGATGTACAATAATCCACCCTGTTTGCAATTCAATCAGCAAATATTTTGCACGGCGTTGAACACTCAAAACCGCTTCATCTGATAAACTTTTAATTTGTTCACTAACTGGCCAACGTAAACGACCGTTACGTACAATGGCATAAGATATTGTATTACCAACCAAATGGGGTTCGATACCACGACGGCTTGTTTCGACTTCTGGTAGTTCTGGCATATATAAACTCGCATTTCTCGATTAGGGATACCATTTCGCAATTACCCTCATGAACTCATCTCTAACAATTTCCCAAGTGAAATTATCATAAGCATATTTTTTAGCATGATAGGCTATTTCTTGGCTATTTGGGTGATTTAACGCGCTAATAATATCCTCCGCCATACTCAAAGGCGAAAGCGGCTCCCTGAAAATAAACCCAGTTTCATTATGGGAAATAAACTCTACCATTGCTCCTCGCTGGCTCGCTATCACAGGGCGACCCGAAGCCATCGCCTCTAATGCAACCATACAAAATGGCTCTGGAGCGATGGAGGGTACAGCAATCAAATCTGCAAGAGAATAATAGTGCCGAATTTTTTCAGGATGAACACCACCTAAGAAAATGCACTGCTCACCCAAATTTTTTGCATAATCTTTTACTTCGTCTTGATATTGCGCTAGTTCACCTTTTAATGCAGCATTTGGGTCACCTACAATGACGAGCTTATGACGAGGGTCTTCTTTAAAGAAAGTCTCGCACGCCTGCATTAATTCAAGTAACCCTTTATCTCTAGCGATCCGGCCAGCGAATAAAACTATTTTATCTTCTGCTGTTAGCCCAAAATCCTCACGCTTGACCTCAGGTGGCTGAGCATAAATTTCACCATCAAACCCATTACGAACAACTTCAATAAGCGCATTTGGTAAACGTTCTCTGTACCAATTTTTCATAAAATGGCTTGGCACAATGATTTTTATATCTTCAGGGACATCTTTAGGCTCGTACAAATTATGCATGTGTAACACAACATTATTATGTCCTTCTTTCTTAATTATTTTTTTGAAGGATTTAATATGATTGTGAACAAAAATAACACTTTCATTTGGATTTGGCGAAAATTGATGTTTAATTTTGACTATCCTATCGGCATAAGAATATGGGTCTAACCTTGTCCATTTCTTAAATAGTCTTGTATACACTTTTCCAAACCTAATACGCTCAATTTCACAATACTCATTAACAACAGAATGAGCGGTATAACCATCATTTCGTATACAAACGATTCGGTTTTCAATGTCTAATCGTTTAGCGACATTGTACATCCACGATTCAATTGCAGCCGCACTTTTAGGGGGTATAGAAAATATAGGTGAAACTGTTAAGACAATCTTATTAACCATCATATTATTTTCTTTTTTTTGTGTGTTTTTCAAACAAGTAATATATGCCTGACAAAATACCTGATAAATAAGAGCCTTGCTTTAATAAGTGCTTGTACTCTTTTTTCCTTTCAGCAAATTTAGTGGCACACTTTAAATCATCCTTTGTCCAAGGTGATCGCGCTAATGCTTTATAAAAAGGCTGAGAAGAAGGATAGTCCGCCCATGTATGCCAAGGCTTGCTCACACCAGTGTAATGAATTAAAACTGTTTTAGGTGAAATAATAGTCTGATATTTTTGATGGGTTCGGTCATACAGTTCATTTTTTAGTGTATAAACCGTATTATACTTCTGTTCAAGTAGTATCAGGTCATTCCTTAAAATAAGGTTTAATACATCTTGATCTGGGTATTTAAATCGTTGTTTCGCATTTTCTGCAGATAACAATTCGAAAGATTGCTGAGTGACTCGTTTATCGTGCCATTCTTTTAAGTTCACAAACATAACACCCGAGTTAAAATAGGTCTCAGCTAACTTTGGAGTGTGAAGCCGTGTTTCACTTTTTGTTCTTACACCGATGTCGTCGGCAATAACACCACAAACTTTATTTTTAATTAAATCAGCCGACAAATTCAATTGGCCATTACAGATAACATCTGCATCCAAATATAAAGCAAAATCATAATCTTTTGAGAGATAATCTAAAGCAACTAATCGAAAATACATTGCTGAAGACCAAATATCAGAAGCTGGCAATGTTTTGAGTAATTGATTATCCAATTCATAAATATAAAATTCAGCTGGAAACTGATGAGAAATAACCTTCAACTTCTCTAAAAAGCTAGCACTGACTTTATCTAAAAAATAATGAAATCTGAAGAACGTATTTGGGTTATTAATAAGTAAAGAGACCGCTGAAACACCCGCACCAAACTGATAGTTTTCATCCGAACCATAAATAACATCAAGACATGGTAATGAAGCATTACTAGTATTAGCTCCATCATTTAGCAGATATTTATTTGTTATCAGGTTATTCATGGCACACTCTCTTCTGCTTAGTTGAACTATGTCCCATCATGGCGATTAAAAAACCTAAAAGAACGCCTAAAGGTTTAAGGTCCACTTGTTCAAACATCCCACGAACGAGATAAAAACTAATAAGACTTAACAGCAATGCAATGAAGGCAAAGTAAACTTCTGGTTCATCAGAACTATTTTTTATCCCTTTCATTGAGGAATAGCACATTGATAAAAATACCGCACTAAATATCGCTAGCCCAGAAATACCCGCACCAAACCAAATATAAAGCCAAATATTATGGGGTCCAATAGACCGCTTAAATTTCCATTCCGGATGAGTTTTTACAACACTATTGTACTTTTCATGGTAGATTTTATCACCAAAACCATATCCAATAATAGGATTTTCCAGTATAAGCTCAAAAGCGGTTCCTTGGGTTCCATTAGTATATCGGTAAGAACTATCTGTCTGCTCCAACTTATAAAATAGTTTTTTACTTGTATCGGGATAAAGTAATTTAATTGAAACAAGCGAAATTACCGAAAGGCATAATACAACCCCAATTAGCTTCCAAGGACGTTTAAAACACAAGAATAATAACCCAGCGACTGCAACTGCAATCCATGCCCCTCGAGCTAGCGTTCCAAGTAAAACAAACAGAAATACAATACTTAAAATATAGAAATAAATAAGTTTAGATTTAGGCAATAAATACCAAAGAATAGGAAGTATTGGAAAGAAGAAAACTAACGCATCTGAAACATTCCTAAAATCGTAGGTAGTAAACGGTAAAATACCCTGCTGATAAGCTATGTAGTAGCGGTATAACTCAACAAGTAAAACAAAGCCTAACGATGAAGTAAAACTCGTTAATAGTAATTTTGAAATATCTTTTAGGCTTTCTCTATATAAAATAATCGGCAATAAAAGTGATAAACTTAGTATTCCATAATTCAATAAATTATTGTTAATAGTTTTAATGGACACACTTAATATATTCGAGTAAGATATTGATACATAAAGAAAAAAAGAAAAAGCGACAACTAAATATAAAAGTTTGTTGCTTAATCTTTTTAGCACTTTTTTTGTATCTAAAGATAGATAAACCAAAGATGTAGCTATCATCAAATAAAATAGTATGTGCTTATATCTGGTTACATTCTCCACAAAAAAAAGGACAACAAAGATTAGCACCAAAGCCTTATTATACTTTGAGAGAATATTTTGATTTCTTTCTAAAAACGACATAACTTACCCAATTATTATTTACTTAATTTAACCCAAAAATACTGAAGATTATTTTTTATACCAAGGAGAATTTTCCCCTGGTTAAACATATGCTTCGCACAGTAACGCAAATGATTACTGCTTTTAGCCTTCAGTAACGGAATGTCTTTCCATGGTGACGCGTTTTTTGCATTAATAAAGGGCTGAGCTGTTGAGTAATTCGCCCATTCATGCCAAGGCTTAGTTGGGCCAATATAATGAATTAATACCGTTTCTGAAGTGATTGGGTTCTCTTTTTTACCCTTTTGAAGCTCGTAGTTTATACTATATTGGGTATTATATTTTCCATCTAAATAAATAACTTTACACGTCAGTAGCATATTTAAAATATCTTGATCAAGATACGATATTTTCGCTTTGACTTCTTCTTGAGAAAGTAACTCCATTGCTTTCTCTGATATATTGTACTTAGCCCAATTAACTAAATTAATGACTAAAAAGCCAGCATTAAAATACCCAGATGTAATGCTAGGTACCCCTAAGGCTGTTGCCCTTTTTTCCCACCAAGCCATATCCCTTTCAGGTACCACCGCTGCGATCTCATCACCAGTAAATTGAATACTCAATAATGGTTGCAATGAACCCTGGCACATAATATCCGCATCCATATAGATTATTCTTTCTAGCTGATTTGCAAAATAATCAGCAATAATAAATCTAAAATACGTAGCATATGACCAATTTTTGGTACTTGGCAGTGTTTTTAGTTGTTCGCAATCAACTAAATAAACCTGAATACTGGTTTTATATTGTTCAGCTAGTTGTTGAAAAAGGCGGCTTTGCTCATCGTCAAAATAATCAGTAAAAATATGAAATGAAAAAGAAATATCTCTATTTGTTTTTAATAAAGATGCAATTGAAATTCCACAGCCATATAGAAAATTACGGTCAATCCCATATGAAATATGCAAGCTATCATCACTAACGACCGCGCCAGTTGAGGATAAATCAATTTGCTTTGTTATCGCATTGTCCTTATTGAAAAACATTTAGTTTATCTCTCTTATCTCAATTTCATTTACAATGACTTTCTTATTGTACGTTCTTTAATTTGCTCTGCTTTACTTTCAGCTTTGGCTATTAAGTGCCTTTCCCGCTGCAAAATTGTTCTTAGCGGCAACTCAAAGTATACCTTCATAAACCGAAAAATATCACGCTGAGTTAGCCCAATGTTCAATGAAGAATAATATAACCCAATTAAATCTTTATTGCGCCAACGAATGGGAACCGAATTTCTAAGTTGTGCACGATGTAAGTCAATAACGGATATTTTTAAATCGTCTTCATTGCCCGTAAAAGGTAAATGAAGTAAAAAATGGCAAATATAGCAATCTCGGTGGTTAATACCTGTCGCGTGCATCTTACGTACCATGTCCGCAACCCGACGAATAATCATTTGCTTGGTACGAAATGCCGGAGGCTCATCTAGCCAATTTGCACAATAATCCTCTAAACTCACCGTCGGGGTCAAATCTTCAGTGATAATAAATGAATGTCGGCGAAGAGGGTTAAGCCCTTTTTGCCCGAATGCCCGCCCATTCATAGTATCAACGCCCACTTTAGTAAGTTGATGGATAGCATTCCATTCTCTATCAGCCCCTAAAACAGGTAAACGGAAAGAAAATAGATTTTTTAAAACTTCTTTTAGTGTTGTGCCATAGTGGATCTTTATAAAATAGCTTCGCCCTTCAATTTCAAAACGTAATGTTTTACGCGACTCTAATGCACGGAAGACTTCACCATGTAATTTATCGCTTTCAACAAATGGATCTTTATTTTTCCATAATTCACTGAAAGGCGTTTTCAATTCAATCATTTGAGCACCCTAAAATAATATCCGCAGCCTTTTCTGGTAGGCTATACAAATCTTCTGTATCTGCAAAATACTGTGCATTTCGAGCCCATTGTACAAGCTGAACAGAATTTTTTAGGCTATTTTCTAATGCTAAGTTTAAAGCTGATTGCTCAAATGGTTCTTTGATAACCATACCGCATTGGGCTTGCTCAATAAATGAAGCGTAGCCACATACTTCCGTCACTATAATAGGTAATCCTGCAGTAATAGCTTCTAATAACACAATACCTGCTGCTTCTTGATAAGCTGGATGCATTAATATATCGGCAGCTGCCATTAATTCGGCAATATCATTACGACCACTAAAGAAAGAAACTTGCTGCCCAATCCCAAGTGTTTCAGCTAAACGTTGGTATTTTGCTGGTTTATCTTGCCCAACCACCATCAGCAGCGTATTTTTTTTAATATCTTCAGGGAGCGCAGCAACCGCTTTTAATGTTCTATCAACACCTTTACGCCTAAAATCAGAACCCACTTGCAACAATAAAAATGCAGATTCTGGTATTTGATTTTTTTGGCGATAGACCTGTTTCGCATTCGGTATTTGCTGGTCGTATTTTATACTTTTAGCAATACCTGGAGGAAGCATATGGAAACGTTGGTTCTCTGTCCCATAATGCGTTTTAAAATGGCTAATTTGATGTGGCGTTAACATCAATAATTGGGTGGGCTTACCCACTGCAAAAACAGCTTTTTCAAATGCTGCGTAATGCTTATAACGCGGGGTTAGCTTATAAAAGAAACCTTTTTCTTCCGCAACTTTTTGGGCATAGCACACATCAGCAGCGTAATAGATATCTAAGCCGGGCATTTTATTAAAACCGACAATACGGTCTACTGGGTGATGCTGCAAATGGTCTAAAACCCAATGGCAATATTGAGTATTACGGCCATGATTCGTGTTTGATGTCACCGGTACAATGATAATTTCAAAGCCATCAGGCTGATCACCGTCCCATGATTGGGTATACACTCGAACATGGTGACCACGTGACTGGCATTCAGTAGCAATACGCAGAAAATCCCGCTGTAGACCACCATACGGGAAATATTTATATAAGCAGAATGCCACATTCATATTAATACCTTTTCATCATGGAGCGGATATTCATGGGTAACATTTTTTCTGTTGCGTTAATTACATCTAACGCTGGAATAATGGATAAATACTTTTTATTGCGGTCTAGCTCATCTCTGGGTGGCATCGATTCATAGTCACCAGCCCAGAATTGAACAACATTATCACTCCAAGGGCGCCAAAAAATATGATTTGTCGCGCCAAAAAGGCACACGATAGGTGTGTTTACCGCTGCAGCAATATGCATTGGCGCAGAATCCACACCAATAAATAAAGCGGCATGAGCAATAAGAGCCCCTAACTCAGGGAACGTTGTTTTCCCCGCAAGCTCAGTAACAGGTTTTGTATTACAGCCATCTGCAATCTGATTAATACATTCAAGGTCTTCTTTACTCGGCCCTGAAGTCAAAACAACTTGGTAACCACGAGACTGCAGTGCATCAATGACCGCTGAGAACTTTTCATTATCCCAACACTTAAAAAGTTGACGGGCTGTTGGTTGGATAACCACATAGCTACTATGGACGCCTAAGCTTAATAACTTTTCGTCAATATTTTTCCAATCTTGCGCCGAGTATGACATCGTTAGATGCGTTTTTAATTCTTTTATTTCTAACGGCTTAAGTACGGATAAATTATTTACAACAACATGTTCCCCTTCAGGTGGGGTCAAATGAGTAAAACTGTTACGCCAATATTGAGAATCTCGATGAGTAAATTGATGAGAGATTTTCATTTCAGCAGGGATAGCCCTAACCAATAAGCTAACCAACCACTGATCAGCTAAATTAACAACTAAATCGTATTTATTTTTACGTAGCTTTAGCATTAGCTTGATAAAATTACAGGCTTTACTCAATCCAGAACTTTTTTTACTCGCCATGCCATATAAGGCATTGATTTCAGAGTTTTCAGAGAGGATGGGAATGGTCTCCTGATAAAGCAAAACATCAATTTCTGCATCAGGATATTGGTGTTTTAATGAGCTGATAACAGGTGTAGTCAGCAGCATGTCCCCATGAAACCTCATCTTGATCACAAGAATTTTTTTAAACTGTTTTTTCACCAGGCACTCTTAATCAGGTCTATATTATGTGTAAAAGACGATAGATATTTGACAACGAATATCATTATTAATTCAATAATTACTAGCTATGTTACTACTTTCAGAATAATGGTCATAGCCTCGAATGCGCATATCCGTAACTAACCAATTTTTAAGCAAAAAAAAACTCAGCCGAAGCTGAGTTTTTAACGCAGATAGCAAAATTACTTGATTTTTGCTTCTTTGTAGATCACATGCTTACGAACAACTGGATCGAATTTTTTCATTTCCAGTTTTTCTGGCATTGTGCGCTTGTTCTTCGTAGTGGTATAGAAATGACCTGTACCTTCAGAAGAGACCAGCTTGATTTTCTCGCGAATACCTTTAGCCATTTTTTAGCTCCTTAGTACTTCTCACCACGGGCACGCAGTTCAGCAAGAACCGCATCAATTCCCTTTTTATCGATCACACGCATACCTTTAGCAGATACACGCAGTGTTACGAAACGTTTCTCAGACTCAACCCAGAAACGGTGAGAGTGCAGGTTTGGCAAAAAACGACGTTTGGTCGCGTTTAATGCGTGTGAACGGTTGTTACCGCTCATTGGACGCTTGCCAGTAACTTGGCAGACTCGTGACATGTCTATTCTCCAAAAATCTAATCAGCTCGAGCTTTTTTGTTCTGGGTATGGCCGCCTCGTCAGGCTTAGGAGCCCATCTCAGCAAACTTTCATTGACTGAAAAAACCGTTTATACCTGAGTAAAAAATTTACTGAGATAGGCCCTTCTCGCCAAACCCAAGATCCTTAAAGGTGGCGTAGTATACGCTTTCAATCGATTTCACTCAAGCCCAACACAACGAAAGTTGTCATTTTTTAGGCAAAAAAATAATTTTATAGCCATCCCCGCTCTACAAATGAGACGCATTGTTTGTGCCCGACTACAAAATGGTCAAGTAATTTCACGCCCATAAGAGAGCAAGCTTGTTGAATTTGTTCAGTAACTTGTTTATCAGCCATACTCGGTTCAGGATTACCCGAAGGATGGTTATGAGCCAGTATAATTGCGCTAGCATTCATTTTAATAGCAAAGCGAATAATTTCCCTCGGATGTACCTCAACTCTATTTAATGTGCCTTTAAACATTTCTTCATGGCAAATAATTTGATTTTGATTATTTAAAAACAAAACAATAAAAACCTCACGCTCCCGGCCCGCAAACAAATCTAACAACTTTGACTTCAATAATTCAGGCCCGCTCATTACATCTTCATGTAAAAATTGCTCAGAAAAAAAACGACGAGCCAATTCACTTATGGCTTGTAACTGTGTAAATTTACAGTTCCCCATACCTTTACACTGCATCAACTTTTCGTAATCAGCTTGGATGAGTAAATATAAGGAACCAAATTCTTTGATCATACGTTTGGCTAACTGTAAAACGGGTTCCCCTTGGCTTCCTGTTCGCAAGAAAATCGCTAATAGTTCCGCATCCGATAATGAGGCGGCCCCGTATGCAAGTAGTTTTTCCCTCGGTGGTAACTCCTGATGTTCTCTCATCCCTTTATTCCTTCGCCCCAAAACCCTTTTCGAACCTTTTTATATAGCTTAGAAAACGTTAACAAGCCTGCCTATCCGTGTTTGAGTAACGCTTCGCAAAAATAACAATCTGATGTCAAATCGAGCGCGCCACCTAAACTGATGATGTGGTAATATGCCTTCCACATTGAGCGAATCGGATAAAAATAATGAATCAGCTATCACTATTAGGTAAGCAGGTAGTTATTGGGATCAGCGGGGGCATCGCTGCCTATAAAATCCCTGAGCTGACACGTCGCTTGCGTGATCAAGGTGCAGTAGTGCGAGTCGTCATGACTCAGGGCGCAAAGGCCTTTATTACCCCTTTAACTTTGCAAGCTGTTTCAGGGCATCCTGTTTCTGATGACCTGTTAGACCCAGCAGCAGAGGCCGCAATGGGTCACATTGAATTGGCTAAATGGGCTGATATAATTATTTTAGCACCAGCAACTGCGGATTTAATTGCTAAACTTAGTGCTGGAATGGCAAATGACTTACTAACGACGGTCTGTCTCGCCTCTTCAGCTCCTATTGCCGTTGTGCCAGCCATGAATCAACAAATGTATCGGGCGAGCGCCACACAAGACAATTTAATCAGATTGCAACAACGCCAATGTATGATTTGGGGGCCGGATGACGGTAACCAAGCTTGTGGTGATATTGGCCCAGGCCGTATGCTTGACCCATTAGCAATCGTTCGTCTCGCAGCTGAACATTTCAACCCTAAGCTTGACTTACAAGGCATTAAATTGATGATTACCGCGGGCCCAACACGTGAAGCATTGGACCCTGTTCGTTTTATCAGTAATCACAGTTCAGGGAAAATGGGGTTTGCTATTGCACAAGCAGCTAGTCAACGTGGTGCCGAAGTGACATTAATTGCAGGCCCTGTAAACCTTGAAACTCCAACAGGGGTTAATCGAATCGACGTCATTAGTGGTTTAGATATGTATGATAAAGTGCATCAAACCATTGCTGAACAAAATATTTTTATTGGGTGTGCTGCCGTTGCAGATTATCGCGCCAAAACGATCGCCGAAAATAAAATAAAAAAACAAGGCGATGAAGTTATGATTACACTGGTCAAAAACCCAGATATCGTAGCGAGTGTGGGCAACCTGAAACAAAACAGGCCCTATGTTGTTGGGTTTGCAGCAGAAACCCAAAATGTGGAAGAATATGCACGCCAAAAACGGCAACAAAAACAATTAGATTTAATTTGTGCCAATGATGTATCCCTTGCGGATAACGGGTTTAATAGCGATAACAATGCATTACACCTTTTTGATAGCAATGGTGATACTCGTTTGCCTCATTGCAGTAAAACTGAATTAAGCCACTACTTACTTGACGAGATACTTCAACGTTATGAAAAAAATTGACCTAAAAATTCTTGATAGCCGTATCGGTACTGAATTTCCTCTGCCGACCTATGCAACTACAGGCTCTGCCGGTTTAGATTTACGTGCATGCCTTGACGCACCGATCGACTTAGCACCGGGTCAAACAGAATTGATTCCAACAGGTTTAGCTATTCATATAGCAGATGAAAACCTTGCTGCTGTGATTTTACCTCGTTCAGGCTTAGGTCATAAACACGGGGTGGTACTTGGTAATCTAGTTGGGTTGATTGACTCCGATTACCAAGGGCAGCTTATGGTCTCTGTATGGAACCGTAGCGATAAATCTTTTACAGTTGAACCTGGTGAGCGTATGGCACAAATGGTGTTTGTTCCCGTTGTTCAAGCTGAATTTAATATTGTTGATGATTTTGATGCAACTGAGCGCGGTGCAGGTGGCTTTGGTCATTCTGGCCGTCAATAAATAAAACCCCCTGATGTTTAATATGCTATATAGAACCGACACTAGGTTCTATATTTATCAATAAAAACAATCAGTCATATAATCAACAACAGGGAAAAGCTCAAAATTGCTTATAAACTCTACATTTTTAAAACCTATTTTGCTGCGTAAGTCTCTTTACTAAAAGCAAAATTTTGGATAGTTTGTTTTGCTGTTTTAGCAGGGGTCTTATTAGACATGGCAGAAAAAGCGACAACAAAAAAACGTAACAGGCGTGATGAGATCTTACAAGCTCTTGCGTTAATGTTAGAAAGTAGTGATGGTAGCCAGCGTATTACAACGGCAAAACTTGCGGCCACCGTTGGTGTGTCAGAAGCTGCGCTATATCGTCATTTTCCAAGTAAAATGAAAATGTTCGATAGCCTCATTGGGTTTATAGAAGACTCACTGGTTTCGCGCATCAATCTGATTTTAAATGATGAAAAAGATACTATTATCAGAATCAAGTTAATATTAGCGCTAGTTCTAGGCTTTTCAGAGAAAAACCCAGGGCTAACGCGTATAATGACTGGTCATGCGTTAATGTTTGAGCAAGATAGGCTACAAGACCGTATTAACCAATTGTTTGAACGTATTGAATCGCAATTACGGCAGGTGTTGAAAGAGAAAAAAATACGTGATGGTCATGGGTTTATCCATGATGAGTCATTACTTGCCTCTCAACTATTAGCCTTTTGTGAAGGTATGCTCTCACGTTTTGTACGCTCTGAATTTCGTTATCGGCCAACGGTGGAGTTCGAAGCACGCTGGCCTTTAATTCTAGCTCAGTTACAATAACCGATTATTTATACTACTCACCCCGCCCGTTATTGGGCGCGGGGATTTTTTTATTCAATTCCGTATTGTTCTCGGTAAGCCTTCATTGCCACTAAATGTTCCTGCATTCCCTCTTTTTCAGAAAGATAGGTAATTAAATCACTCATCGTAATGATTGAATAAACCTTGCAGTGATAATCGCGTTCAACTTCCTGTACCGCTGAAATTTCACTTTTGCCTTTTTCTTGACGGTCAAGGGACAATAAAACACCATTCAACGTCGCTTTATGCTGTTTAATAATTTCCATAGACTCACGGATAGCGGTCCCCGCGGTAATCACATCATCAACGACCACGACTTTTCCCTGTAATGGGCTCCCCACGAGTATGCCCCCTTCGCCATGATCTTTTGCTTCTTTACGATTAAAGCAATATGGCATATCAATATCATGGTGTTCTGCTAGTGCGACTGCGGTTGTCGTTGCGATTGGGATACCTTTATACGCTGGCCCAAAAATGACATCACATTCTATTGCGCTATCTTGTAGCGCTTGCGCATAAAAACGACCGACAAGTGCCAAATCACGTCCCGTATTAAATAGCCCTGCATTAAAAAAATAAGGGCTTTTGCGACCTGATTTCAGCGTAAACTCACCAAATTTAAGCACCTGTTTTTTCATGGCAAGTTCAATAAAATCGCGCTGATAGGCTTTCATTGGTCATTCTCCTCATGGATTACTGTTTAATATCTGACAAAACGAATTAGAGACTATTTGTTATAAGTACCGTACTTAAAAACAAGGGTCGATCTCTAAGCATAAAAAAGGCGACTATTTAGCCGCCTAACGAATCATTAACTTATTTCAGCGCTTCTCGCTGAGCTTCAAAAATCGTTTCTAAGCCCGTTTTAGCAAGTGCTAATAATGCGAGTAACTCCTCATGGCTGAACGGTTCACCTTCTGCGGTGCCTTGTACTTCAATCATACGGCCGTCATCCATCATAACAACATTCATATCGGTTTCTGCGGCAGAGTCTTCAACATATTCAAGATCACACAGTGCTTCTTGATTAACAATTCCAACAGAAACTGCTGCAACCATCGATTTTAATGGGCTCTTAGCTAGCTTACCTTGCTCTACCATTTTGTTCAGAGCATCAACTAAAGCAACGCAAGCGCCTGAAATCGCAGCGGTACGAGTACCCCCATCGGCTTGGATCACATCACAATCTAGCGTTATGGTGTATTCGCCTAATTTTTTCAAGTCAACCGCAGCTCGTAAAGAGCGGGCAATTAACCGCTGAATTTCCATCGTGCGGCCTGTTTGTTTTCCTCTCGCCGCTTCTCGTTGATTACGTGAATTAGTGGCTCGCGGTAACATGCCATATTCAGCGGTTACCCAGCCTTGCCCCTGCCCTTTTAAAAAGCGTGGAACGCCTTCTTCAACAGTTGCATTACATAACACCTTAGTGTCGCCAAACTCAATAAGAACAGAGCCTTCTGCATGCTTGGTATAGTTGCGCGTGATATTAATCGGGCGCATTTGGTCTGCTTGTCTATCTGCTGGGCGCATGGTGTTATCTCCATTATCAACTCAAATTGGGACGCATTATACGTCCTTAAAGCGATAATGCCTATCCTGTCATCCCTCATAGCGTTATAATCCCCCTAATTTGATGATGATAGGAACGAATTATGATCCGAAGTATGACCGCTTTTGCCCGCCGTGATATCAAGGGTGAATGGGGGAGTGCGGCCTGGGAGCTGCGTTCCGTAAACCAACGCTATTTAGAAACCTATATTCGCTTACCTGAGCAATTTAGAAGCCTTGAACCGGTTATACGTGAGCGTTTACGTTCTCGCCTAACTCGAGGAAAAGTAGAATGTAACCTGCGTTTTGAGCTAGATGGGGCAAATCGTGGTGAATTAATTCTTAATGAGGGGCTTGCTCGCCAATTAATTAGTGCCGCTAATTGGGTAAAAAATTATAGCCATGAAGGTGAAATTAACCCATTGGAAATTTTACGTTGGCCTGGGGTGATGTCAGCAGGTGAGCAAGATTTAGACGCCATTAGCGAACAATTAATGGCAGGCTTAGATGAAACCATTGATGCTTTCATTCAAAGCCGTGAAGCTGAAGGCGCGTCACTGCATGCATTAATCGAACAACGCCTCGATGGTGTACTGGTTGAAGTAGCTAAAGTCCGCCAACATATGCCTGAAATTTTACAATGGCAACGTGACCGCTTGCACAGCAAGCTTGAAGAAGCGGAAATCCAAGTGGATAACAACCGTTTAGAGCAAGAGCTTATTTTGTTAGCCCAGCGTATTGATGTTTCTGAAGAATTAGATCGCCTAGAAGCACATGTTAAAGAAACACGTAATATTCTGAAGAAAAAAGAGGCAACAGGTCGTCGCCTTGATTTTATGATGCAAGAATTTAACCGTGAATCAAATACATTAGCGTCGAAGTCAATCAATAGCGAAGTCACTAACTCTGCCGTCGAGCTAAAAGTATTGATTGAGCAAATGAGAGAACAAATTCAGAATATTGAATAACCCTCTTCAATAACTAAAAAATTAAGCCAATTGGTACTTGTATTGATTGGCTTAATTTTTAACAGCTTATCCGGGTATCCCCGCTCGTATTGAACGGGGTTTACGCCACTTTTGACTAATTGGCTTTGGCTTCTTTGAAGCCAGTGTTTTTATCGTGATGATAATGGAACGTAAATTGGAATATTATCGCTAATACTACGGTATAAGATGCAAAGACCAACCAAATCATTTGCCAATCTTTAACCCCATCTACCGTATAATAATCGACAACTAACCCACTTAAAATAGCGCCAAAATACGCACCAACGCCATTCACCATCGTCATAAATAAACCTTGAGCACTTGCCCGCATTCTTGTGTCGACTTCTCTTTCGATAAAGATAGACCCTGAAATATTGAAGAAATCAAACGCACAGCCATAAACAATCATTGACATGATTAAGAACATTAAGCCAATCGCAGATGGGTCACCAAACGCAAAGAAACCAAACCTTAATGTCCAAGCAAACATACTCAATAACATGACTGTTTTAATGCCATAGCGTTTTAAGAAGAAGGGAATTGCTAAGATAAAACCCACTTCAGCCATCTGAGAAATCGACAATAATATCGATGGGTACTGAACAACTAAGCTATCTTGGTATAGCGGGTTCAGGCCGAAATCATGCAAGAATGGGTTACCAAACGTATTGGTGATTTGTAAAACAGCACCAAGTAACATAGCGAATAAGAAAAACACCGCCATAATCGGTTTTTTAAATAAAACGAGCGCATCTAAACCTAGCTTACTGATCCAGCTACTTGAAATGGCTTTTTTATTGACATCAATTTTTGGCAAGGTTAGTGAATAAAGCGCTAAAAGTAATGAACAACCACCTGCAATATAAAGTTGCATACTACTTAGCTCAAATTTCAATAAGCTAATACTCCACATCGCCACAATAAAACCAATGGTACCAAATACACGAATAGGCGGGAAATTACTGACCGAGTCTAACTGATATTGGCTTAATGATGAGTAGCTAATACTGTTCGAAAGCGCAATGGTTGGCATGAAAGCCATCGCATTAATCAGCATCACCCAAAACATCACTGTCGAGTTGGTTACTGTAGCTGCATAAAATAAAGCCGCAGCGCCAATCAAATGACAAATCATATATAGCCGATTTGCTGGAATATATTTATCTGCAATTATCCCGATAATACCGGGCATTAAAATAGCGGCTACACCTTTCGAACTATAAACCATACCGACTTCTGCACCTGAGAAACTCAATGTTTTCATCATGTAAGAGCCGAGTGTAATCAACCAACTTCCCCAGACAAAATATTGTAGAAAAAGCATGATTTTTAAGCGGGATTTAATATTCATACGAAGCTCCGTTTGGAGTTACATTTATTCGTTTTTATTTTCAACTCAGCAATGGCGACACCCATAAGAATGACGACAACACCAACAAACTGAATGAATTCAAGAGGTAAATGCAATACCGTTACAGACAATAAAATAGTAACGGGAAGTTGCATTGAGCTAACAATGGTCGCTAGGCTGGTGCCAATAAGTGGAGTGCCCTTGGCAAACATCCACATACCAAAAAAGGAACCAAAAAAAGCGAGAGGTAATCCATAAGAGAAAAATAACGATTGAAACGTTGAAGCACTTAGCAAAAAGGTGGGTGGTACAACGATTGATGTCAAAATAGCTCCGCCTGTTACCATAATTGCAGAACGCATCATTGGGTCAGTTTTTATTGCTAAGGCCCCACTGACATACACGCGGATAGCATTTGATAATGCGGCTAATAGCCCTAATAACACACCAAGCCAATGAAACACCACCGTTTCACTATTCAGTAACCCTGTCGCCAGTACTGTTCCGATTAATATGACGACAACAGAAATTACCGTCATGAAAGGCGGTATTTGGCGCGTCACTACCGTATTAATTACTACCCCCATCCAGGTAAATTGCAAAAATAACACAACACCAAGAGCAGGCGATAAATACTGTAGCGATGCATAATACAGTAGCCCCGTTAAGCCTGTTGTTGTCCCCGTGAGTAACATCAACAACCCCTGCTGACCCGTTGGCCAGACTAAACGAACTCTTTTTACCCATGCGGCAACGACGACAAAAAACCAAAGTAATATCGCACCAAGTACCGTTTGGCTACCGATGACATCATTAAGGGAATACCCAGCACGATAAGCTAGAATGACTAACGTCGAAAGAATGCCATAACTACAAGCGCCTAAAGAAACTAGAATTAAACCTTTGAGTTTCATTTCAATATTCATCCTGCCTATACTTACAACATTCTTTATATTATTTTGAGAAAAAGAAGCTTAAAAAATTAGAAGCGTTCAATCACACCTGTCACTAACTTCAAGAAAGTTGCTTTGACTTTTTCTGCCGTTTCAATCACTTCGTCATGGCTGAGAGGTTGTTCTAAAATACCGCACGCCATATTGGTTAAGCAGGAAATCCCGACTGTTTTAATTTGTGAATGGTGAGCAACCAAGGCTTCAGGTACAGTAGACATCCCAACGGCGTCAGCGCCTAACGTTCTGATCATGCGAATTTCGGCAGGTGTTTCATAAGTTGGCCCTGTCCACCATGCATATACGCCCTCACGCACACTGACCCCTTGCTCTGTGGCAACATCTTTAATCGTTTGACGTAACTCTTTGTTATAGACTTCGCTAACATCCAAGAAGCGCACACCTAATTCAGGGTTATTTGGCCCAATTAATGGGTTGTTCGCCGTCAAATTAATATGGTCTGTGATAATCATCAGATCGCCTGGGTTAAACTCAGTATTCACTGCACCGCAAGCATTAGTAATAATCAGTTTTTCGACCCCCAGAGCTTTCATTAAACGCACAGGGAAAGTGACTTGATCAAGGGAAAAGCCTTCGTAATAATGAAAACGCCCTTTCATAGCAACAACATTTTTACCTGCGATAGTCCCTATGACTAACTCGTTGGCATGACCAACCGCCTCTGATTTCGCAAAATGGGGAATTTCACTATAAGGAATATGTACCGCATTTTCTAATGTGTCGGCGAATGGCCCTAATCCTGACCCTAAAATAATGCCAACAGTAGGTTTCATATCTGTGCGAGACTGAATAAAACTCAAGCTTTCTAAAATATCTTTTGTATGATGCATGGCGGTCTCCAAATTGACATCGACTAAAAATTGTTAAAATCGATCATAAAGCAATTTAAAAACAGAACAGCGATCTTAATCTCATTTTAAGAAAAAGTATTTCGGTATGATGTGTCGGACGAAACAGTATTTTATGCGTAGATTTGCTAATCTCTAGCGCAAGAGTTGGCAATAGAAAGGAGCGGGGCGCTTGTTACATACACTATTAAATGAATTTCGCACCTCAAAAAATTCAAAAACACAAAAACTCAAAGTCCTCTATCGGTTGATTCTTAACCATGGTCCAATTAGAGCTGAAACCTTGGCATCATTGGCCAGTATGAAGCCTGCCACCTGTGCAAGGCTGCTTGATGAGCTGAGTAAATGCCAATTAATTTCGACCTCAGAACTCGGAGAATCAACTGGTGGGCGTAAACCCATTCTGTATAGCATCAACCCTGCTGATGGTTATTTAGTTGGGATTGAAATGAGTGATATCTACTCGACCATTGTTTTACAAAACCTAAAGCTGGATATTTTAGGCATGGTCAAAGTGAAATATGAACACTTAGAAACAGCAGAAAACATGCTAGATCATCTGCTAAATAAGGTTAACACCCTGCTTGAGGAACACCATCTCAAGCTTGAAAGCTTGCTTGGCATAGGGATTGCTATCGACCATATTTTAGAGCGCGATAAACTACCTTATCACCAATATAGCGCCCGGATACAAGAGCTATATCGTTATATTACTGACAAAGTACCTTGCTTTGTATTACTTGGGAGTGGGATCAGCTTTGCGGCTTTTGCTGAATATCGCTTACGCTATACCTCTGATAGCCAAAGGTTTTTATTCACTACTTGTGATACTGACATCCGCAGCTGCACCATAATTAATAATCACTACGCCCCTGCGCCTATCAGTACCGCCCAAGCATTTGGTCACACCACGATTGATATCAATGGCCAACGCTGTGAATGTGGGTCATTTGGTTGTTTAAAGCAGTATAGCTCACTATCTGCGATTAAAACCCGAATAATAAAACAACTTCGCTTAGGAAAGCCCTCAGTTATCAATGAATTAGTTAATCATGAATCTGAGATTAATTACCATATTATTTTCAAAGCGTTAACCTTGAATGATGCATTGTGTCTTGAGGCACTTGAAGAAGCTGCCTATTATTATGGTATTGCGATTGCTAATGCCGTTTTGATCACGCAAGCGGATGTCGTTGTATGCGGGGGCACATTAACACCTAAAAACCACTTTTTTGCGGTGACTAAAAAATCCATTGAAGACAAACTGTCTATTTTCCCGCATATTAAAACACGTATTTACCCAGCAAATGACTCTTATGAAATTGTCGCTCAAGGGGCTGGGGGGATGGTGATACAAAACTATCTTTCTGATTATTAAGCTATTTCATTAATGATTATAACCTGTAAACTGCATGAGTTATTCTACAGTTTCCATTATGCGAGAGGGGCACATGGCTGAATTTGAAAGTATCGACAACGTAACAAAATCAAATATATTACAGCAACTTAAGTCTGCCTCTCCCCTTGTCCACTGCATGACCAATGATGTCGTTCAAACCTTTACAGCCAATGTACTTCTTGCCTTGGGTTGTTCCCCCGCCATGGTCATTGAGCCCGAAGAAGCGGAGCAATTTGCTGCCATAGCCAGTGGGTTATTAATCAATGTAGGCACGCTAACTGCACCGCGGCAGCATGCTATGCGTTTAGCGGTACAGAGTGCTAATGCTGCCAATAAGCCATGGGTGTTAGACCCTGTTGCCGTGGGGGCGCTGAGTTTTCGGACACAATTTTGTCAAGAGCTACTCACACTAAAACCCGCCGCTATTCGTGGCAATGCATCCGAAATCATGGCATTAGCCGGTGAAAGCCTTGGTGGGAGGGGGGTTGATTCCCTGAATACCACGAGTGATGCGCTACCGGCAGCTCAGTTATTAGCGCGAAAAACGGCTACAATCGTGGCAATTAGCGGCGAAGTTGACTACATCACCGATGGGGCGCGAACGATTGCCGTCATAGGGGGTCATCCATTAATGACTCGAGTGGTTGGCACTGGGTGTGCGCTTTCTGCTGTTGTTGGCGCATTTTGTACCTTAACTGGCGACCGTTTACAGCATGTTGCAACAGCATGCGCATTAATGAAACAAGCAGGAGAAACAGCGACACGACGGTGCCACGGTACAGGCAGTTTTATCCCTGAATTTTTAGATGCCATTTACCAGCTAAATTAATCACTTATTGATAAAGAAAATAAAGTCGCTAAGTTATAACCGCGTTTTCTTTCCTCTAAGTTTTCTCGACCAATGGCGAAAGTTATCCCTGAAACGAATAAATCGATAGATAAGGTTTTTGTGATCAGGTTCGATACCGTAAAAACGTTGTAAAGCAATTAAGTCATTAGCTTTGCAAATAGACAAATTACCATAATCTGATAAATCAATGACTTTCAATCCATTGTCCGTTAAAACAAAATTCCCCGTATGGACATCATTAGAAGATAACCCGTATTGATGTAACTGATGAATGACCGATTTCATCTCCTCATAGTAAGGCGTGATATCGTCAAGCTCAGAGAGTACTGTCCCTTCTACATACTCAGCAATAATCCACGTTTCGATTGATTCACGGCATTTTATTTTTTCAGCCACAAAGTAAATATCATTTGTAACAGTACAGCCTTTATTTTGAGCGACAACTAAGCGTTTTAATAAGGTTGAATAAAAAGGCCCAGAGATAATGCGCATTATTCTCTTTTCAAGGCGTTTATCACGCTCTTTTTCACACTTAATAATAAAATTCCGACCATCAATATTAATACGTGCAACACTTCTATCGATATTGCCACTACCTAAATTTTTGCCATCAATTTTCCCTTGAATAAAATCATTAATAACCTGCCAAAAATCGATTGTTCCCTCTTTTTGATAAGTCACAAAACTATCCATTTGTTTTTTTATTATTTTTTGCATGACAAAAAGCCAGTTTATTTAAGTAGATCAGCTGATGCTAGCAAAGGGGAAAAGGCATTTCTTAGCGATTCTTGCAAAATCAGCGAATAAAATGAGTAATTGTGGCATTTAGCACAAAATAGATAGGGTTTTAGCGACAATACGGGGACTTGACGCATAGATTGGCCAATTCGATGACCAATCTATTTCAGGTTGATAAGCTTAGTCGTTACCAAACAAGTCACGGGTATAGACTTTACTCGCGACATCTTCCAGCTCAGGCACCATACGGTTGGCTAAAATAACGTCGCAC
>NZ_JBMWDT010000022.1:16525-57196 GCF_049545585.1 Providencia sp. NPDC089933 | reverse complement strand
AGCGACATCTGTATTTGCGTTGATGATTTTACTTATCGCTGCAGTGATTTTCGGGGCTGCAATATTAAATGAAGAAGATAAGTCAGAGGTTGTGAATAAAGGGGAATATTACTCAACAAAATGCCAACTCATTGAAACCAATAACGATAATGGATTATTTCAGTCAAATACCAATAAGCTCAAGTGTGGTGATGTGATTGAAAATGTCACTGTGAGTGATTACAAAGAAGCCATTGAAGCCTACCAGAACAGCAATGTACAGATGAATAAGCTAAATTAAAAGTTAATATGAAACGCAAATTAAAGATTAACTGGCTAGGGCGCTGCGTGGTATGTGGCAGTGAGAACAGTATTGTCGAAACCGAGTTTGGCTCAGAAGATTTCCTATTTGAAAAAGATAAAATTACCTGTGCAGGCTGTACTCATCAAGGCCTTGTAGTCGTTGAAAATGATGTTGCCTATGCAATTTGGAATACCCCTGAAATCAGGGAAATACCCGAACAATGCGAAGAGAAGGATTAAATTCATTTCAGCCTTCGGGTTCGTATTCAGTCATTCTATCCCATTCATTTAATTACGTACCTGTCACTTTGCTCAATTTGATGACTTTAATCAGTGAGATTACGGAGATATTTAATGTTTGATAAACACGAGACAAATCAATCGGTAGTCAATAACTCAGCCCATAACCCAAGGCATTTAGTGAAAGTTACCGATAGGGATGGCAAGGTCACAGTATTTCAAATTGAACGTATTCATATGATTTCGACCTTTAATGGTGGTGCGTTTATAGATTTGATAACCGGCAGTTATATTAAATTAAACCTATCCGTAGAGGAATTATTTGACCAAATTCAGTCTCACTTGGAAAAAATTCCAACATTGGATAATTAAGCGAATGGAGTAATCTCCTAATGACACTTTTAACTCAAATTACTCAACCGCATTTTTCAACTAAAAATACAATGACCGACATTGCGTTGATGATGAAAAGACAGCATATCCTCAATAACTATCATATTTCATTTTCAAACGAACTCGGCGAATGTGTTTGTCAGGCGTTATATAAAAATTCCGTTCTTGGTGTTGCAAAGGTTACCAGCCACACGGATATCGCACATATTCACAGTATTTCGATACACCCTTTTTTTCGGCAAGCAGGAATTGGACGAAAAATGATAGAACGTATCGTTAATGAGTTTTCTGGGGCGTTCACCACAGCCATTGCAGGGCGTGCGACTGACAACCTGAGTGTGAGCTTTTTTAGGGCGTGTGGGTTTGATGTTCAAAACAGTGGCGCAATAAAGCGGCGGCTTTCTTACGATAAAGTTGAGCATGCAAAAACCTTTTTAAACAAACGGTTTTACGATGTCGTAAGAACAAAAACCTTTACCCTTGAAAAGGCAATCACCACATTTTCCGATGAACAGAAAGTCCAATTGATGTCTGAAACGGTAAATTGGTGGCTCTATCAAAATAGTGATGTGGATATTCACATCATCAATATTGAGTCAGTCGACAATACGTCACCAGAATGGTTGTTGGCGAATAAAAATAACCCATTCTTTGGGGTTCGAGTCTGGTATCGGGTTAATAACCTGATTTAAATAGATAACGCTATGACCAATCCAAAGGAATATGTATTTCAATTAAAAGAGATGCGCACTTTTGAAAATGATGTTTATCGGAGAAATTCATGAAAATAATACCTAATCTTAAGTTGCGTTTAAATAAAAAACGAATGCTTCGAGATTATCGTACTTCTTATGTTCAAGATGGTGATAGCGGACTATGCCGAGCTGTTTACGAGGACTTTGTGTTAGGGAAAGCGGTTGTCTCAATACAAGGAGATGAATTATATCTCCACGATATTGTTGTTCACCCTCTATTTAGGCGAGAAGGTATTGGCAGCATATTAATAAAACGCCTTATTAACCAGTTTATAGACAGTGAAGTGCTTTGTTTTAAAGGAAAAATTGAAGATGAATCGATTTTAAGTTTTTACACGAAGCTAGGTTTTACCTTTGATAGTAATAACATGATATATCGCTCTTTAGAGGACAATACAGTGGAACAATTCATTAAATTTAAAGATTTTAATCCATTCACACTCTCGATGGAGCCCGATGGTTATTTTAGTGAGCAATTAGCGTGTGAAGCACTGAATTTATGGTTTGCAGAGAATAAGGCTTTGAATATTAAAATTATCAATATCGAAACAAAAGAAGATAAGTCATCCAGCTTTATCATGAGGACGGGACGATCGTTTCAAGGTATTCGCGTGTGGTATACGACAGGAATATAACATGCTCCCCAGCTTAAATTTAATTCTGCACAATCGTTAGAACCTTATTTATCACACAAATTGCATTATTACCCGTTACTTAACTTTGTTTCATTGGAGGGTGTTATGGCTAGCCTCGAGGAACGACTGTTTCAATTTAAAGTGATGCGTTGTTTTGTGATAGTTAATTTGTGCATCGTTGTCATTAACCTCATGGGATGCCTAGTTGATTATTTTACTTTGTCATTCAGGGATATTCCCTATATTTCTATATTGGTTTCCGTCAGTGCAATTATCGTCGTATTGATGATTGGTGACGATAGAAAAGCCAGCTTTATTTCAGGGAAAGTCGGATTTCCTTCACGCAAGAAAATGGTCCTATTTATCATCAAATGTCTTAGTGTTTATGTGTTTTTCTTTTCCGTAGGACTCGCCATTAGATTCAGTTAACTCACGTTTTTTATTCGATATTTCTTGTTGTTCTCTTCTTTTTACCCACTTCGTATTCAAAAAGGTTTAATTATGAAAAAGCTCCTCATTCTAGGCGTATTAACCCTGCTCGCTGGTTGTACTGCGGGCATGAAAGATTCCTTTGATTGCAATGCCACGGCGCAAGACAGCTGTATGACGATGGAAGAAGCCAACCAAAAAGCGGCACAGCAAAATGTGTCTTGGAACCATCCTGCTAATGGGGAGGGCACATCCCAAAAGCGAGCTGAGCTGCCGCGGTTAGCGCCGTTGGCAACACCTACCATACCTGTTGTAACAACTGCGTCTCCGGCTCAAACAGTTCGGACTGTGGTGCAGGATAATCGCGCTTCCTCACAGACAGTGAACGCGTTGGGGGCATTTGAAACAACATCCGCGCCCATAAAAAAATCTGTTCCGGCTAATTCATTACCTCCGATTTCACAGCCAACCCAAACGTGGTCGGGTTGGGCCGATATTGGTATGGCGCCCCCAGTTCGACTTCCCGCGAGTACCGCGCGATTATGGATATCTCCGTGGATTGATGAAGAGCAAAACTTTTATCAACCGGCCGTCGTTTCCTTTGTCGTGAAAGAGGGCCAGTGGAAGGAGCAGTTACAATGACCCAAAAACGTGGCTTCTTGCAAAAATTGAAGCAACTCGGCAATCCCCATGCAAAAGATGCGGGTGAATCCCCGTTTATGGAGAGTTTATTCAAAGGACTCCTCTCTAACTGGAAACAACCTGATGGGGCACGCAAAGCCCATGAAGCACTGGAAGAGATGGACTATCCCTCCTTTAGTAGCGTCTTACCCTACCGTTATTATGATGCTGATTCAGGGCTTTTTATTAACAAAGAAACAGCGGGCTTCGTGTTGGAATGTGCCCCCTTGATTGGTGCGAACGATAAAATTGTCGATGCACTGGATTATTTCCTGCGCAACAAACTGCCACGTAAAACGCCACTCACCTTTTTGTTGCTCGGCAGTAAATGTATTAGTGGCATGTTGGATTACGGTCTTAGGGACTTTAGCTGGGATGGGGAGTTGGCATCAAAATTCAATGCCATTACTCGCGCTTACTATGAAAACGGGGCGATGAATGGTTTAGCCAACAAGCAAGGTTTGCCATTAACATTGCGGAACTATCGCCTGTTTGTCATCTATGCCGAACCGGTTAAACGGGCGGATGCGTTGACGCTGCAAAACTTGAATCAAACCTTGAGTGTGGTGCAGCAATCTCTCCTCGGCGCCAGTATCGGTTCGGAGCGATTGGATGATAAAGGCTTAATCAAGTTGGTGCGGGAAATGGTGAATTTTCGCCATCACAATATTGCCGAGCCCTCCGATGAAATCGAACCGTATGAAGAACTCAACGCGCAGTGTGTTGACCGTTCGTTCGTTATGGAGTTGAAACCCGAAGCCATGCATCAGAGCTTAATAGATGAAAAGGGCAAAAAATCACATACGCGGATACTTAACTACAGCCTAGCCAAAAATCCGCAGCGGTTTGCACTCTGGCAAGGGGGCGATAATCTCAGCAATTTACTCGACCCTGCCGCTTCCGTGTCATGCCCGTTTGCCATTACGTTGACGTTGGAAGTCGAAGATTTAGTCCGAACCCAAAACGAATCGATGACCAAATCAGCCACCTTTAATAAACGTGCAGAATCCAAGTTCTCCAGTTGGGTGCCAGGTGTGAAGCAACAGGCAAAAGAGTGGACCGATATCCGTGAACGGTTAAGTAAAGGGCAATCAGCACTCACGCGTTACAGTTATGGCATTACGTTATTTTGTGAAGATGATGACGATAAAGCGCTAAACGCTGAAATGGCGCTCATGAATACCTTTAACAGTAATGGATTGACACTCACGCCCCCCAGTTTTATGCAGTTGCGCAACTACATGGCCTTGTTCCCGTTTGTCATGCAAGAGGGCTTATGGGGAGACATGAAACGCTCAAGTGGCACACTGCGAGCAGAGTCTTTCAACGTAGCCAACTTGCTGCCCGTGGTCGCCGATAACCGCATTTGTCGCAGTGGGTTACCTATTCCCTCGTATCGTAACCAGTTGTCTTATCTCGATATATTTGATGATGATTCGGGTCTCGGGAACGATAACTACAACATGGGGGTGTGTGGCACCTCGGGGGGCGGTAAGTCCTTCTTAGTGCAAGCCATTATTCGGCAAATCCTTGATAGCGGTGGATGGGCGTATGTGTTGGATATGGGCGCATCCTACAAAGGATTGTGTGAAAGTGTTGGGGGTGTTTACGTTGATGCGCGTGACCTTAAATTCAACCCGTTTGCGGGGGTCGTCAATATCAAAGAAGCGGCAGAAAGTATTCGCGACTTGCTATTGGTGCTGGCCAATCCGTCAGGGGACATGGATGACACCTCTAAATCTATCTTGTTGAACGCGGTTCAAGATGTTTGGGAGGGGGCGGCACCGAGTAAACGTCAGGGTAATGCGGTGCTTATCGATGATATTTCAGAGTACTTAACGTGGCAATTAGAGCACGGTGTTTTTGAAGACGCTGACTCTGTGCGCAATAAGATGCACGAAATTGTTGTTTCATTACAAAAATACACGACTAAGGGGCTGTACGGAGAGTATTTCAATAGCCCTAATCCTGCCCTTAATGACAATGTGCGGTTTACCGTACTGGAAATGGGCGGTCTGCAAAATAAACCTGACTTGTTAGCCGCCGTCATGTTTTCCATGATGATCTTTATTGAACAGCGCATGTACTTATCCCCACGGGACATTAAAAAAGCCGCCATTATCGATGAAGGTTGGAAACTACTCGACAGTGAAAATAGCTTTGTCGGTAACTTTATTGAAGGGGGCTATCGTACCGCCCGTAAACATCGTGGTGCTTACATTACCATTTCTCAAGGGATTGAGGATTTCGATGGTGAGGATGCGAGTGTGGCCGCGAAAGCCGCATGGAGTAACTCGTCGTACAAAATTATCTTGCGTCAGAACTTGGAGTCGTTCCGTAAATATAACCAGAAAAATCCTGACCAGTTCAACGTGCTTGAACGTACCGTGGTGGAAGGCTTCCCCTCGGCAAAAGAGGCGCACTTTAGTGCCTTTATGTTAAGGGTGGCAGGACAAGTGTCTTATCACCGCTTGTTGATTGACCCCATCAGTCGCACCTTGTTTTCCACCGATGGGAAAGACTACCAGTTCCGTGAAAATGCCGCGGCACAGGGACTTTCCCAGCAAGCCACGTTATTGGCGTTAGCCCAACAAAAATTCCCAAGAGAAATGGAGGCCTTATCCCAATGGCAGAGTCAAACACGACATTAGTCGATAACACGCAAAAAACGCCCGCACGGGGCACGAGCCGTCGGCGTAAAGCCTGCTTGAAGGCGATGAGTTTTTTTATGGTGATTGCGGTGGTACTGAGTTTCAGTATTTCGGTGTTCGTGGTGCGCTGGCTTGCCCCCGTTACCGTCACTTTCGACATGGCGGGCACGGTTAACCAATATCAGCAACAAATGGCCATGCAGTTTAACGCCGAAAATCCGCTGAGTGAGCAACAAATCGCCGATGCCACTCACCGTTTTCAAATGGCGCTCAGTGACAGTTTATCGGAGTACCAACAGACGCATCAGACCCTGATTTTAGTCACGCCTGCGGTGGTGATGGGCGCAGAAGATATCACGGTCGATATTCAAGCCGCGATCGCCGACAAAATGGCGCAATAAGGGAGGGCAGATGAAGCGAATTCGACAGCTTACGTTAGCGGTATTGTTCTGTTTACCCTGCCTTGTTACTGCCAAAGATCTCGGTGTATGGGGGGATGTCTATCCCGTTCAAGAGCAAAGCATGTTGGACTTTATCCAGGGGCGGTTAAAACAAATGGAGGGTACAGGGGAAATTGCGCAGATGCAGCAAGATTTTAAAGATCGTGTGATTGAAAATACCCTGCGTCCACCGCCTGTGGATTGGCTCAGTACCGATACGGAAGCACATACGCTGTGGTACGACCCGACGTTTACGGTTCAAGGTGATTATGCTGACCACAATGGTGTGATGTTTGCCCGTCAAGGCGACAAAATAAACCCGCTGAGTCACGTGGCACTCGGGCAAACCCTGTACTTTTTAGATGCAGATGATCCGCGCCAAATCGCGTGGATGAATGCACAGCAGCCCGCGACCTTGCGTTATAAAGTTATTTTAACCAACGGCAATATCAAAGAGGCGACGCAGGCACTCAATACCCGCGTGTACTTTGACCAAGGGGGCAGTTTAAGTCGTCAGCTCGGGCTTCAGTACATTCCGGCGGTGGTGACGCAAGAGGACGACAAACTCAAAATCGTTTCAGCCGCGATGCAGGAGGGGCGATGAATAAATTTACCCGTTGGCTATTGAGTGTGTGTGTACTGGGTTATGTAACAGTGACAACACCAGCTAAAGCCGATGCGTTATGTGAGGGAAATTTCGTTAACCCGATCACCGATATTTGCTGGGATTGTTTGTTCCCGATGACCATTGGCAATGTGCCTGTATTTCCAGGTGTGGCACCGGATACAGAAAACCCCTCGATGCCGATACAAATTTGCCCGATGGGGATTTTATACCGCATTGGTTTAGCGATTGGCTATTGGGAGCCATTTGCCCTGACCGATGTGACCCGCTCACCGTATTGCATGGTGAATTTGGGCGGCTTTAACATCAATGTCGGTAAAATGGGCGGGGGTAAAGGTACGCAAAATGACCCTGCCACTCAAGGGGCATTCTACCATGTGCATTGGTACAAATACCCACTGACCTATTGGCTCAATATCATTACCTCGGCAGGCTGTTTAGAGCGCGGGGATATGGATATCGCCTATTTGTCGGAGCTAGACCCCCTGTGGAATGACAGTTCGTTGTCGTCAATTATTGCCCCTGAAGCGTTTGTGTTTGCCAATCCTATCGCGCAAGGGGCGTGTGCTGCCGATGCGATTGCCAGTATTGGCAGCAAGCCCTTAAATGCGCTCTTTTGGTGTGCCGGTTCACAAGGCAGTATGTATCCGTTTACGGGGTATACGGGGAATGAATTTAGTCCGCAGGCTTCCTCGGTTCTGCTGTCTGAGCGCATGGCGTTTAAGTTACATCGGCAAGGGTTGGTGATGAACAGCGTCGGGAAAAATCAGGAGGTGTGCTACACCTATCCGTCGCCGATTATCCCGAAAGACCGTTATCGCTATCAAATGGTGAATATGTACCCGGATACCGCGCAATGTCACCCTTTTGGTCGTTCCGTGATGCGCTGGCAAACCGGTCATGCTTCACCCAACAGTCGTAAAAACTTCGGTTATCTCATCTGGCGTAAACGTAACTGCGTTTTCCTCTAATACGAGGTCCTTTTCATGAAATCCGTTTTCTTTTTATTCGCAAGCGTGCTGCTTGCGCCTGTTGGTTATGCCTTAACGGATGACCAACAGTTTTTAGAACAGCTGCGCGACCAAAGCGCGGCCATGCTCGAACAGTCCTTGCCGCCGGATGGCTTTAAGCCACCGGAAATCTCGGCCAAGGATAAAGCCTGGATTGATAGCTTATTAGCCAAACAGCAGCAAGCGCAGCAACAAGTTGCCGATGCGGCTAAAGCTCAAACGGCTAGGGAAACCCCATTTATCTATTTTGTGTCGTTTTCTATTCCTGAAGCCGGACTCAAACAGATGGTGCCGGAGGCGACACAACTCGGTATTCCCACCTTGATTAATGGCTTGATTGACAATGACTTTCGTAAAACGGCCAGTGCCGTGTTTGAACTGACGAAAGACAGTGGTGAAGGGGGCGTGCAAATCGACCCGAAAACCTTTGCACAATACGGCATTACCCAAGTCCCCGCACTGGTGGTGCGCTGTGAGCAAGGCTTTGATGTGATGTACGGCAATATTCGTTTGATATCAGCTATTGAGCGAGTTGCCAGCAGTGGCGATTGTCGTCAGGTTGCTCAAGATTGGTTGGTATCGAGGGCGCGGCAATGAAACGGTTATTGATTGCATTATGTGGTGTGGGGGTTTTGTCATTGGGGTTTGCGGCCAATGAGTATAAAGCGGGGTCGGAATTTGCCAGCGGCCTAAAAAACAAAGGCACAGACACCATAAAGAACACCAACCCCGCCAATATCATTCCGAACTATACCGCTAATCCATCCGAAAGTGGCTATTACGGCGGTGTGACGTCAGGCGCGGCCTCGGGGCTGGAAAATGCAGGTGTCAAGGCGATGAATGATACGGATGCAGGGCAAGCTACGATGGAGGTCATGAAAAATCGCCCGCCAGATAAGTTGGATTTGGACGCCCCATTCTTAAAAGCGGGCATTGATATGCGGGAAAAAGCGGAGTCAGAAAGCGGGCAAATTACGGTGCCTTGTCAGGATGTGACGCTCGATAAAACCGAAATCACGTCACACCAATGTGAGCGAACCCCAGCGGCCAGTTTAGCCTGTACTCGGACGGCGAAAATCACCTGGGAGGAGGTTGAAGGGTGGGAAAACCAAACGATTGTTGTGCCGCCCTCTGATTTTGCTTACCACTGGCATGGTGACCGATGGTCGTTTTCTTTTAAATCCCCCGTCACAGGCACCATTCAAAGTGCAACTTTAACACTGAACTCAGGGTTTTTATTTAATCAGCATGTCATTTTTATGAATACGACGTTTCAAATGTTAAATGCAAGTCGCTATACATTAAATGCACGAAATATGGCATTGAAAGAGGGGGAAATTATTGCCTCCAATCGGATTTGTGTCGGTAACAATGGCGAATTGTGCCGAGTGGGTATTCAAGAATTGGTCTATCAAGCTTTTGCGTCGACAAAAACCGCGACCTTAACCTTAAATATGATGGTGACGGTCAAAGTTAAAACGCCATCACCAAAAATTGAATGGGTTGAACATTGTCCGTTTGATAAGTCCGAAGAAGTGAAAGTGGAAACCCAATGTACGGAAAAAGGGAGCACTAAAACGGTCACGGTGGGCGGTAAAAAATACGATGTTTATAGCGAGTGTTGGCAGTACACAGATTATTACGCCAAGCAGTCAGCAGACAATGGCAGCTGTGGTGACTACATGAAAAATCCCGCCTGCACCATTGTGAAAACCACCTGTATTGAATCTGTTGGTAGTACCTGTTTGCGTGAGCAAGCGGTGTTTTCCTGTGAAAAAGGGCTGACGGGAGGTGGGAAAATGTGCGGTGTTGAACTGATTTGTGCCAGCGGCGAGTGTGACCAAATCAAGAATGACAAGGCGAACAGTTTCCAAAAAGCGGTATCGGCGTTAGCCGCTGTGGCTGCTGCTGGGGAAGATGTGGCAGAGCTCAATGACGTGAATGTTAGGGCTTTTACAGGCCAGCGTTATACCTGTCGTAAAGCGGCTGCGGGGTTTAATAACTGCTGTAAAAGTGGCGGTTGGGGGAGTGATGTGGGGCTGGCGCACTGTGACAGTGAAGAAAAAGCCCTCGGTAAAGCCAAAAGCCGCAATCTCACCATTTATGTCGGCTCCTATTGCTCAAATAAAGTCCTCGGGGTGTGTCTTCAGAAGAAAGAAGCCTACTGCGTGTTTGACAGTAAATTGGCTAAAATCGTGCAAGAGCAAGGACGTGGCGGGCAGTTACGCATTGGTTTTGGTAGCGCCAAAAACAGTGACTGTCGCGGTATCACCGTTGATGAATTGCAGGCCATTAACTTTGACCGACTGAACTTTGCGGATTTCTATTCCGATTTGGAATCGGGCACCGATATACCGGCTGACCAAGAACTGATTGACCGCGTAAAAAATCAAATCGCCAATGGCCTGCAAGGGCAAGGGGGGCAAGGATGACAAGACGGATTTTGATATTGTTCGTCAGTCTGGTGATATCGGGAAGCGTGTTAGCCAACCATAGCGAACAAGCAGAAACGCGAACCTATGTGGATGAACCTATCGTCGGTTGGCACTGGTATAACGAACCGCAACCCGAAGAAGAGAAAGAGCCGCCAGAGCCAGAGCAAATCCCGCTTTCGACGTTATCACCGACCTTACAAAAAAAGGTCATGCAAAAGCTAACCGCAGAAGCGTTAGACACTGCGATTATGCAACCAACCCCTGAGAATGCTGCGAAATTCGTGGCACTTCAGGGGTATTGGCTCAATCAATCTGGAAAGTTTGAACGCTCTGTGCAAAAAGCCCTGCTGCTACATCCTGCACTTGATTACAACTTAGAGCATTCCTTTTATAACAGCACGGTGCCTCAGCAGCTTTCTACATTACGCAATAAAGAAAAACAGGCTATTTCGCAGTTAGCGTCGCAGTACGGATTGTTTTTCTTCTATCGTGGTGGTGAGCCGTTGGATAACCAGTTAGCCAGTGTGGTGGCGCAGTTTGCTGAACAACACGGGGTTGTGCTTATCCCGATATCGGTGGATGGTCAGCGCAGCCAGCAATTGCCGAACACCAAGCCAGACAACGGGCAAGTGGCAAAAATGCAAATCACCCATTTTCCTGCCCTGTTCTTGGTTGACCCGAAAAACGAATCTTACCAGCCGTTGGCCTACGGTTTTATGACGCAAGATGCGCTAGAACGTCGCTTTTTAGATATTGCGACCGATTTTACCCCGAACTATTGAGAATAAAATGATGGAAAGAACCTTAAAAGCTCGATTAATTGAGAATGCGTTATTGTATGTCGGCATTGCGCTCATGATAGCGGCCGTGGTGTTTTGGGGCTTGATTGAAGTGTTACTGAAGGTGCGTAAAGCCAGTATCACTGACGATTTACTGTTAACCCTTCAATGGGTACAAGATATGGGGACGGTCTTTATCTTTGCCGTCGGTGTCGCAGTGGGTGTGGCCGGATTTTTGTATGCGGCTGTTCGTGCCTGGCAAGCTTTTCAGGGGGGAGGAAATAAGGAGAAACACCCATGAGAGCGTTACTTTTTTCCTTTTTGCTGTTTAGTTTCAGTGTGGCTCAGGCCAGTGTGATGGATGAAATTGCCTCGCTAGAGTCCCATAAAATGGAGGCCAACTCTCAATCTCACATTAGCACTGAAGCATCCAAGCTTGAAACTGTTATTCCCGCCAAACCGCCAGTGAAACCGTATTCGTTACCCAATGGCAACGTGGTGAATTTGAATGATTATACGTTGGTCCTTTTTATGCAGTCGAGTTGTCCGTATTGTCATCAATTTGACCCACAACTTGCGTTGTTATCTGCACAAACGGGATTAAGTGTCTTTCCGTATACGCTCGATGGGAAAGGGGATATGGCTTTTCCGAATGCCATTCCCGCGCCACCTGAGGTCGTGCAGTCTTTTTTTGGTGCGGGGTTACAAGTCATCACGCCCACGGTTTTTTTGGTGGACGTGAATACGCTACGCACTTATCCCCTTTTGCAAGGGCTGACCGATATGCAAGATGTGATGAATCGGGTTAACAGTAACTTAATGTTAGCGACGCAATAATCCTTTTTTATTTTGTTCTACCCCGTTTTATCCCACTTTAAAATTCAATGCCGACACGCAGCAACGTTGCGGGGAATGGCACTCAATAAGGTTTACCCACAATGAATGATTTAATTACCCCTATTCTATATTGGAATAAGGCGATAAACCCTGCCTATGTGATGTGTTGGCATGTTGATATTCAATGCGGAGGTCACAATGCGTAAAGGACTCATTGCTGTCATGTGCTCGGCGTTATTCAGTCACACGGTGGCGGTTGCCAATGTGAACAGTGATATGAACAATTTCTTTAATAAATTGGGATTTGAAGGGAATGCGACCGATGCTCGGGCGTGGCAGGGGCAAGCCGCAGGTTATGCCACAGGCGGGAATTTGTTTATCCGAAATCAAGTCAAACAGCTGCAAATTGCGTCATTTACCCCGCCATCACTTAATGCAGGATGCGGAGGAATTGATGCCTATTTAGGTTCATTCTCTCATATTAACGGTGAGCAGCTTCAGCAGTTTGTGAAACAATTAATGCAAAACTCCACGGGTTATTTCTTTGACTTGGCGTTGCAAACTACTGTTCCGGAATTAAAGTCGGCTAAAGATTTTTTACAACAATTAGCTTCTGATGTGAATAGTATGAATATTTCTTCCTGCCAAGCTGCACAAGGTATTGTAGGCGGCTTATGGCCAACTAATACTGTTCAATCACAAAAAATTTGCCAAGATATTGCAGGACAAACCAATATGTTTTCGGACTGGGCGGCATCGCGTCAGGGGTGTACTGTTGGCGGGCAAATGAATAACGCCTTTAATCGTGCTCCAGATAATATGAAAGATCAGGTTATCCAAAATAAAAATTTGATGTGGGAAGTGCTTAACAGTAACAAGATGTTGGATGGGGATAATGAGCTCAAAGAGCTGATTATGAATCTTACTGGCACCTTAATTTTTGGAAAAGATAATCAGGTTACGACAACAATACCCAAGGTTAATCGGCAAGAGCTGATTAAGGCGTTAATGTATGGAGGAACGATTAATATTGAAGGATGTGTCTCGGTCAATGGTTGTTTAGAGCTTAAAAAGAAAACGGTAACAGTCACAAAAGCAAATGGCTTAAATTCTTTGGTATCGAAAACCATTAGTCAAATACAAGGCAAGTTAAAAGACGACACAGCGTTAACGCCTGCGGAAAAAGGGTTTATTCAAAGTACGTCAATTCCAATTTTGCGATATTTGGTCGACCCGATGCAACTCAATCTAAATGTGTCAATATTACCTGCGCTGTCAGATTACATCGCGTATGACATTTTACTTCAGTATCTTTTAGAGCTGATTGACCAAGCCAAAATAGCAATGGCTAATCGAAACTTCCCTGAAGAACCGATGAAATTGTTACGAGAAAACGTTTCAGAGGCGAGCCGACAATTAGAAGACTTACAACGTCAAGTTGATGTGAAAGCCAATGTGTTAATGGAAATGGAGCGGCAGATGAGCTACTTGCGTCAGCAGACATCTAGTCAACTCCAAGAACGTTACCAGCGTAATTATCATTTCAATATGTTTACTCCAGAACAAAAATCAAATCAGGGAGGGTGATGAAGATGGCGTCTATCGATACGGTGTATGTTTTAGGCGGTGGTGAATACATGATGCAGGTCTTCAATGGTGTAGCGGCGATTGTGGGTTCTTCATCGTGGGAATCCATGTTCCGCATTGCGTTGTTAATTTCCGCTGCCTCCTTCTTTGTGGTGTATCTGCGAGGGCATGATCCGAAGGAGGTCATCAAGTTTGCCGCTTACATTATTTTGGTTTCCAGTGTACTCCTTGGGCCTAAGCGTTCTGTGCAGATAATCGACCGAACCGACCCCACAGGGGTTTATCTTGTCGATAATGTTCCGCTCGGGTTAGCTGCCCCTGCGCATATGATAAGTACCATTGGTACGAGTCTAACGGAATTGTATGAGTCAATTTTCCATATGCCTGACTCATTAAGTTACAGTAAAACGGGCATGTTATTTGGGGCAAATTTAGTCGGAAATGTCAGTGATGTCATGTCAGTGAATGGTGATATAGCTGAATTGATGAGTTTATACACCAAAAACTGTGTCATCGGCGACATCTTAATTAACCATAAATACTCATTCCAAGAATTGATGAACAGCCGAGACCCTTACACTGTAATTTTTCGAAATCCAAGCCCGCTTCGTGGTGTAATGGTGCCAGAGGGTAATAACGAAGCTTCACCTGCGGGTTTTTGGACGTGCCAAGATTTAGCTAAAAATGTACTGATGAACGCGATTAACACAGATACTAGTTCAACAGGGCAAACATGGCAATATACTGTTAGACGCATCTTTGGTGGACGCCCAAATTCGGATGTGCTTTTTGCTTCGATGCTTGGAGATAGTTACAATTATTATTATTCAGGCAGTGAAACAGCCAGTCAATTAATGCGTAGCTCTGTTGTGAGGAATGCACTTAAACAAGGGATTGCAGGGTACAGCGCACAGAGTGGCGATACGGCTAGTTTAGTGAATTTAGCCTCTACATCATCGTATAATAAAATGCGGCTTTCATGGGCCACATCGACAACGGTGGCGACCAATTTTACGCCGTTGTTGTATACCATTTTGTTTTCGTTAATTGTGGCATTGTTCCCCATTTTTATCTTGCTGATGACGGTTCATGCACTGACGACGCGCATGTTATTTAACTACATCATGTCGATTATTTATCTGCAATCCTGGGCACCGATGTTCGCCATACTCAACCATGCAACGAGTTTTTATTTGCGCGGGCAAACCAATGGATTGGATTTCAACCTAGCAAATCAGGCCCATATTCAGCAAATCCACAGTGATATCGGGTTAATTGCGGGTTGGTTAACGTTGTCTATTCCGTTTATTGCCATGGCGATTGTGAAAGGGTTAGGTCCTGCCGTCGCGCAGGCAGGAAATTATCTCGGTACGGCCATTAACAGTTCGGCTTCAGCAAGTTCATCGCAAGCCGCAGATGGAACGTGGGCGTTTAATAATATGCAGACCGACAATGTGGCAGGCAATAAGTGGGATACCAACTCGAGTTTCCGTGATGGCCAAATGTCTCGCCAGCTCGCTAGCGGTGCAACGAACACGGTGACCAGTGGCGGTCAAGAAATCATAGATACCAGCGGTGCAATGTCACGCTTACCCGTTTCCATTAAAGGCAGTGAGGCGATGGTGAGTTCGTTACAGCAAAGTGCTAAACATGCACAGGCAACGGCTGCGCAAGCAATGAGTGCTTTCCAAAGTTCGGTCAATGTGGCAACCAATCAATTAGCTCAATTTAGTAAAAACTTTGGTAACAGCGCGACCGTATCATCTATTACTGATAAGGGATCAAGTAGTAACGAAAGTGAAGGATATAGAAAAATTCAAAATGCGGTGGACTCACAACGAAAAGCGGACAACAGTAGCACAGAAGATGCACTCACTAAATTAATCAGTAATAGTTTTGATAAATCGAAAACTATTGGAGCTAAAGGTGAGGCTGGATTTAGTTTTGGTCCATTCGGTGGAACTAATGCATACATTGATGGTAACGCTAGAGATACAGATAGCAAAAATAGTAGTACACAGGAGCGTGACGCGCGTAATCAAGATGCAGGCAGTGAGGAAAGCGCTCAACGGACACGGGAATTTAATGAAGGGCTAGAGTTACTCAATAGCAGTAAAATATCAGACGGTACAAATCGTCACGATAATGAGGCTAGCTCGGAAATCAGTCAGCTCAGTGCAACGCTGAATACAGCTAAAAATCAATATGAGCAGTATTCTCGCAGTACGACCGAAAGCCAAGAGTACAGTGATATGGCCAGCTATGTGACGAATAATAGTGCGCAGATTGACAGTAACTTAGACCAAGAGTTTGCTAATTATGTACGACAAGCCGTGCCAAGTCGCGCTGATGCGATATTAAGTAATACGAGTGATTTAGCAATAGCAAGAGAACGTGAAGCGTTGGCAAAAGATTTTATTAATGACCGACTGCTTCCAAATGTTAAAAATGATTACGCACAAAATCGGGCGAGTGTCGTTACCATGAATAAAACGGCATCAGCGGGAAATATCCCATCAGGAGGTAGTCTAAAAGCTGAATATGATGGGCATGTGCAGGATGTTAATTCGCTCAGTCAAAATGCCGGAATAAAACATGACACTGCTCATAAAGTCACCGAAAAAGAAAAGGAATATCAAGATAAAATTGGTACAGTAAAAGAAAAAATAAACCAAGGTTCGGTGGGAATTCAACAACGTCATGATGAACTCAAATTAAACCACCAAGAAAAAATACAAGAACATGAAGTGAAAATGGAGAAAGAAAAGGAAAAACACATGGACACAGGGCTGATTACGGATACTCGGAGAGTTGAAAAGACACCTGATTCTAATGGTTTTATGAGTCAAAAAGATTATTATAAAAAGAATAGCGATTAAGAGTGGTGAAAACATGAAAAAATATCTTTTAATAAAAATATTTATAGTGTTTACTATAAATATTTTGTTTTTATTAAAATATCATAATGATGGGGACTATTTTTTGATAAGCTGCCTTATCATAAATTTTATTTTGTTTTTTTCTTTTTCTTTTTGTTATTTGTATAAAAATAGCTTTTTTTTCATATTTTTGAAAAAGTATATTGGTGTATCTTCATTGTTTTTAATAGTAGGTGCTATATTTGTTAGTATATATTATAAAGAGAAGAGCAACGACATAGGAATGCTTATCATATTGTTTACATTAAGTGATGTTGCATTTTTATTGTATTTCATTTTTCATGAGTATCTATATAAGAAACTAAAACTTATAAAAATAAAGAGGATAGCTAAAGAGATAAAATCTGATATGACTTTTAATAAATTGTCTAGTGATTTTTATTATCGAAAGTCCGATAGTAGTAATGAGCTAAAAACACCATTAAACAATCCTTCATCCGGCTTACCAATGATAAACAGTGGCATTGACATTGGCGGAAATGCTTACGGTTCACATCACAAGAAATAAGAGGATTATTCAATGAACAAGTATGTTAGTTTTGGTGTTTTATTTATTGCTTTTATATTATCAGGGTGCTCTGCTTTTACGGCAAATAAGGATAGCCGATATAATAATACTTTATCTTATGGTTCCAGCATAAAAATGGCAGAGTATCAATGTTATAAGTCATTAGGAATAATAAAAAATGGGGATTATAGTGAGACAAAAAGTGGAATTTTGGAATTCTATCCTAAGACCAGTTGTGCATTAGATGGATATCACTCTAGGATGTGTGAGCAGATGGGAGGAGAGATTGAAAAAAATGTAGAATATTACTGGTGTGTAGTTAACTCAACCCCCATATGGGGAGCTAATGATTTAATTATAATGGAAAAACATAAAGCATCCTTACAAGAATGGACCCTATATCTTAAAAAAAGAAACTATAAGACTAAAAATGAAATAACCAAAATATATGAATTGGATAATGAAAAAAAGGATAGTGAAAATACCTATTTTAATGAAAGGCTAAAGGGTGATTCTCATTTGATATCCAAAGTGAAAATTGGTGATAAAGTTTGTAAGATTGACAGTGAAGAAAGTCGACATTATATATCTAATCCTAATAAATGGATTTTCTATTACGGGTTTGTTGAAAAAATTGAGGGGAATAAAGTTTTAATCAGATATTTAGGTCACGGCAATAGTAAATTAACTATTAATGATATGGACAATAAAATAATCTGGGAATTGGCTCAAGGTTGGGCTATTTGCGAGTAAGGATAATTCTAACGCACTTCGTTTGTTAACGGTCTACTCCCCTAAATAATAAATTTTTCAGGGGAATAGACCCTCTCATTTCAAGAGGTTTCCAATGGCGGATGAAATTGATATTTCTCAAGCTGAGAGTGAGTTTTTGCTGTCTTTAAGATTGAGTCAACGTGCACAGTATCAAGGTAAAAGTGCAAAAGTTTGTGTCGAGTGCGGTGAGAGTATTCCGCTTGCACGCAGAATAGCCTTAACCGGTGTGCAACATTGTGTTAGTTGTATAGAGCGCCAAGAGTGTTCTCGCCTAAGATAATTACGTTTTTAAATTAACCCTACCTACGTTTAATATCGAATTCTAATTTGAGGTTATCATGAATAAATCAACACTGAATAAAGTGGGGATAGCATTGTTATTATTTTTATTTTCCCATACTTCTTTCTCATCAACATTAAAAGATGATGATACATATATCCCCAAATACACTGATTTTATTTTAGAGTGCAGTGATTATATTGTCGGTGAAAAACACCCCAATAATGCAACCGAAAAAAATCTACCGATTTATTTAAGCTACCACCAAGTCTCGGAGTCGACTGGTCGTCAAATAACGGAAGAACTGATGAAATTAAAACGGTTTTTACCGAAATTGAATTTACCCGCTTTTCTGAATGGTAGAGATCGTGAATATGCGATTACATTTTGTGCGGTTGTGACGCATGATAAAATCAAAGCGTTAGAAAAATCACTCAGCATTAAAAAATAACCCCTTTCGTTTTTTATCTTATATGTAGGGAGCACGTCTCTCTATATTCTCTTTATTTGACAGAGTGATCTTATTATGAGTTCAACCAAGCATATTACGCAGGGTGGACAAGTCTTTAGCTATATGCTCGGCATGTTCATGCAGGTAAATAAACGGATTTCGTTTTGGCTCGTTAATTTTTATTTAATTCTATTACCCTTAATTTTTTATTTAAAAGTCCCTCTACAAGAAATTAAAAATGGCGGTCTGTATTGGTGGCTGTATTTCACGTCGGCGGGCGAGAAAGCCTTATATCGAGTTCCGCCGCTTTATGATGTGCATTTTGATGGCCAACTCTTTCGATTTACGTCGGCCAATATTTTAAAAGATCCCTACATGATGTACGCAGGCGACATCTTTCTGCAAGAACTCTGGCTCTCTTTTGTATGGGCCTCCGTATTTGTCGGCATTCTCGCCTTTGTTATTTACCGTTTTTTGCATCGTTTAGGTCAGCGTCAAGCCAAAGACGATGTGATTGGAGGACGGACATTAACTGAAGATATTAAGCTCGTCCGCAATATGCTCCATGCTCGCCGTGAAGCCTCCCCGATTACCTTTGATGGGCTCCCGTTGAAACTCAACAGTGAAGTGCAAAACATGTTGATGCACGGTACACCAGGGTCAGGAAAATCCAATGCGATGAATAAGCTGCTTATTCAATTAAGGCAGCGGGGCGATATGGTGATTGTGTTCGATAAGGGCTGTTCTTTGGTCAAAAAGCACTATAACGAAAACATCGATAAATTACTCAATCCATTAGATGAACGTTGTGAAAATTGGGATTTGTGGCGAGAGTGTCTCACAACACCCGATTTTGACAGCATGGCGAATACGCTTATTCCCCAAAGTACGTCAGAAGACCCGTTTTGGACAGGCTCGGCGCGCACTATCTTTACAGCGGTATCCGCTAAACTCGGATCTGATGATAAGCGCAGTTATAACAAGTTATTGCGGACGTTATTGGCCATTGATCTCAAAACGTTACGCGCGTATGTGGCGGGGACGGAAGCCAGTAACTTGATGGAAGAGAAAGTAGAAAAAACCGCGATTTCAATCCGTGGTGTTCTGACTAACTACGTCAAAGCATTACGCTACCTGCAGGGGATTGAGCGCAACGGTAAAGCGCCATTTGCGATCCGTGAATGGATGAAAACCGTCAATGAGAAAAAGGCGCGTCACGGCTGGTTGTGGATCACCAGTAATGCCCGTCAACATGAATCCTTAAAACCTTTAATTTCCATGTGGTTAGCACAGGCCGCCAACTGTTTACTGGAAATGGGGGAAAATCCGGAGCGTCGTGTTTGGTTTATCTACGATGAATTAGCCTCACTGCATAAACTCCCTGAATTACCGCAAGTATTGTCTGAAGCCCGTAAGTTTGGAGGATGTTTCACGCTTGGCTTTCAGAATAAACCGCAGCTGGACTATACCTACGGCCGAGACTATGCCGATGCGATGATGGATTTACTCAATACCCGTTTTTTCTTTCGTTCACCGGATGAAAATGTGGCGAAGTGGGTACGTGACCAGCTCGGGCAAGAACGGATCAAACGGTTCAGTGAGCAATACAGTTACGGTAAAGAGACGGTACGTGATGGGGTTTCGTTTAATAAACAGCAAGAAGACAGCGACTTAGTTAACTACTCCGATGTGCAATCGCTACCGGATTTGACGTGTTATATCACATTACCCGGCCAATATCCTGTTGTTAAACATGCAATGCGCTATGAAAAAATCAAACCCGTTGCGGCCGAATTCACGGCTCGTGCGATTAATGACAGCTTAGACCAAGAGATTGAAGCTGAAATTAACGAGCGATTAAAAATGGGCGCTATCCCTGACGGTGTCAACCAGGTCATTGATAGCTTGATAAGTGGTCAGCCGATTGAATTGCCTGTTGAGACCACACCCAATAATACCGCTACAGGCGTTGAACAACCTCAGTCTATCGTTCAACCAACACCGAATTCAACGACGCCCAAAAACAGTCAGATAGCAACGGGAACCGCATCATCCGAAAACCTAACGGAAAGCCAAGGGGGGCGAGAAGTGGTTGTTGATAATTTGCGCGTCAACACCGATACGGGGGAAGTGTTGGGGGCGACCACGGAGCACGAAGAAAACCCACAAGACCTGTATGACAGCTATACACGCATGCGGCAAGAAGAAAAGGAAATTTTAGGCCATCCCAATGTTTCACATTCAAAACAGACTAACCGTAATGATACTCATGATGAACCGGAGATGTGGTGATGCTGACTGTTGCACCGATTGCCAATAATGCGGCAAATTATTATACCCATGAAGACAATTATTATTTTCTCGGCAACCTTGAAGCCCGCTGGATGGGTGAAGGAGCTAAATCGCTTGGGTTGGAAGGCGAGGTCACGAAAGACCAATTAGGTGAAATCTTGGAAGGGCGTTTACCCAATGGGCAAAGTCTTGAACGCATGGAAAACGGTAAAAATGCGCACCGTGAAGGGCATGACTTAACGTTTTCAGCACCCAAAAGTGTCTCGGTATTAGGACTTGTTCTTGGCGATAAGCGTATGATTGACGCACATAATCATGCCGTCGAGGTCGCCCTGAAAGAAGTGGAGAGCCTCGCGTCAACGCGAGTGATGGTTGACGGAAAAACTTCGCTGGAAATGACCAAAAACTTGGTTATCGCGGCATTTAACCATGATACATCCCGCGAGCACGACCCTTTAGTCCATACGCATGCCCTTGTGATGAACATGACCGAACACAATGGCGAGTGGCGCACGTTATCCAGTGATACACAGCAAAAAAGCGGCTTCAGTGAGGCGGTTTATGCATTGCAAGTGTCATTAGGGCAAATTTACCGCCATGCTTTACGAGAGCGAGTCGAAAGCTTTGGTATGCAAACTCATGAAACGGGAAAAAATGGGTTATGGGAAATCGTGGGTGTGCCTGTTGTGCCTTTTTCGCAGCGACATTACCAAATCATGGATGCGGTGGGGCATGAAGCTTCACTCAAATCCCGGGATGTGGCCGCCCTCGATACGCGTCAAGCCAAAACAACCCCTGAAAAAAGTGAGTTGCTAACTGACTGGTTTGACCGCTTGGATAAAAATGGCTTTGGCCCTGAAGAACGTAAAGCGTTTTACGCTGAAGCCGAGCAGCGCCTTGCCAAAGGCCAGATGGGTGATGCCTCTCGGGATATACAGCCCGATATTACCCGCGCTGTTACCGATGCGATTGCGTTACTCAGTGATAAGCAACTCAGCATGACCTACAGCCAAGTGTTGGCTAAAACGCTTGGGGGATTGGAAGCCCGTGCGGGCATGATAGCGCATGTACGTGAAGCGATTGATGTGGCGATTGAACAGCGTCAACTTATCCCCCTGGATGAGAAAAAAGGGTTGTTTACCTCGTCCATTCATTTAATGGACGAGCTGAAGCTGCAACAAATCGCCACCGACATGAAGCAACATAACCGTACCGTCAGTTTTCAGGCGCGGACAGAAACCCTCTCGCCAGTCATGGAAAAAGTGGCGGACACCTTACCCAATATTGCGATTGTGGCCAGTCAAGGGCTTGGTAAAGCGCAGCGAGACGGGGTATTAGACGGTGTCACGATGGCCCAATCACAAGGGCGTGACGTGGCGGTAATGACCCTTGATGCGACCAGCGGTAAAGCGTTTGCCAATGATAATCGCTTTGCCACTGTGCCAAAAATGACGCTGGGTGATGGTCAACCACTCAAGCCCAACAGTACCTTAGTGGTGGCTAATGCGGAAAAACTGTCATTGAAATCGGCCTTATCTCTACTGGAAAATGCTCAATCTGCCAATGTGCAAGTACTCATGATGGACAGTGGCGGGCGCAAAGGTACGGGGAACGTGTTAGCCACCTTGCAAGATGCGGGGGTTCCGCGCTTTCAGGGCGAATCTTCCGCTGTCTTGACGGTGAAAACAGCACATATTCCCGATAAAAATCATCGTTATGCGGCACTGGCGGCGGATTATGCACAGCTGCACAGCGACATGAAACCCGTGGTTGCGCAGGTCAGTGGCGTTCGGGAGCAAAAAATCGTGACCGATACCATTCGCCAAACGCTCACCGAGCGCGGGATGCTCAGTGAAAAAACGGTGACGGTGACACAACTCAAACCCGTGTGGCTCGACAGCCATTCACGCAAGCAAATCGACAGTTATCGTGAAGGCATGGTGATGGAGCGTTGGAATGCGGATAAAAAAGAGGTTGAACGTTACACCATTGACCGTGTGACGCCTGAAACTCGGTCGGTCACGTTGCTTGACAGTCAAGGGCAAAAACAGGTGATGAAACCGCATCAATTTGATGGCCAGTGGAGTGCGTATCAGCACCAAACGATGGACATCAAGCAAGGCGAGCAGTTAACGATATTGGCGAAGCAAAATAAGCTCTCTGCACGTGACAGGGTCACGGTATCGGGCTTTATGCCTAATGCGATAATGGTTAATTTCAACGGGAAAACGCATCGCATTGATGTACGGGACGGCGTCAAAGCCGATTATGGTTATGTTACCGCGCCAGGGCAACAGGCTAACGATACGGGCACGGTGTTATTGGCCGCCTCTGCGCGTGATACACAGCCCACCTTACTCAATACAGCGGCACGCAGTGGGGAACATATTACGGTGTATACGCCACTCGATAAGGTGGAAACCGAGCGTCGCTTATCGCGTTCGCCAGTCTATCAGCAAGCGCGGCAGTTAGCGGGGGTTGAAGGGGTAGACAGCAAAGCCATTGAACAAGCGGCCGATAAAGCCACGGAAGCGTTATTGTCTAAGCCCGAAAAAGCCCTGCAACAAGGCATGGAATTAGCGCAAGAGAGTCAGGTTTTTTTCTCGCGTATCGATGCGATTGCCAAAGCGTTGCCGTTACACGCCTCGCTCGACAGTCAATCGCTGGGGAAAGCCTTTGACCGCTTAGTCGCCCAAAAAGCCATCATCCCTGTAACCAGTGGTAAAGGTGCCGCCCAGCAACATTACGTGACGGCCAGTACGTGGGAGATGGAAAAGCAAATCCTGACCACCATTTTAGCCGGCAAAGGAACACAAACCCCGCTGATGGAGTCTGTCCCTGATGCCGTACTGGAAGGGCTAACGGAGGGGCAAAAGGCAGCGACCACATTGATTTTAACCACGCGTGACCAATTTGTCGGCATACAAGGCTATGCCGGGGTGGGGAAAACAACTCAGCTGAAGGCTGTTCTCAAGGCCTTGGAAACACTCCCTGAGACGCAGCGACCGGAAGTGATAGGTCTTGCCCCCACACACCGAGCGGTGGGGGAAATGGCCGCTGTGGGGGTGAAATCACAAACCTTGCATGCCTTTTTGATGGATGCGAATCAACGCCAACAGCAAGGGGAAGTGCTGGATTTTAAAAACACCCTGTTTTTAGTCGACGAAGGTTCGATGGTCGGTAATAAAATTATGACTGAGGTATTAGACGTGATTGGCCGAGGTGCCGGGCGAGCGCCAATTTCAGGGGATAGGGCGCAGTTATTGTCGGTGGACAGTGGTACACCGTTTTCCCTCGCGCAAGATCGTTCAACGCTGACGACTGCGGTTGTGAACGAAATTGTGCGGCAAAGACCCGAGCTTCGTCCTGCGATTGAAGCCATCATAGCCGGTAATATTCAAACTGCGATGGATACGATGAATCGCGTGACGCCGGATGTGGTTCCCCGTCGCGCGGGGGCGGAACACCCCGAACAGTCGGTGATAAATTCAGGCGACAAGGTCATCACACATATTCTCGATGACTATCGCGGGCGAACGGCTGAAGCCCAAAAAGAGACACTGATTGTGGTGCAAACCAACCGTGATAAAGATGAACTTAATCGCGGTATTCATCAAATTTTAGTCGAACAAGGGCAATTACAAGGGGGAAAAGACGTCCCGATATTGGTGCGTGAGAGTACGCGAACTGAATCCTTGCTATCAACAGCGGGAATGGCGGCACATGCGGGTAAAATTGCCCTCATTCAAGAACAGTACTATCGGATTGAAGTGACCCGAGAGGGCGTCAGTGATGGCGTTGTGACCCTGGTTGATGAACAAGGCAAAGGGCATTTACTTTCGGCCTTTGAAAGTAGCTTGCGAGATATTGGTATTTACCGCCAAGAAACCCGTCATATCGCCGCAGGGGAAAAAATCAACTTTACGCGCACAGACAAAGAGCGCGGACGCGTGATGAACAGTGACTGGACGGTTAGCGAAGTGAATGAGCACGGGCACATTACCATTACCAAGGGCGATGAATCGCGCGTGCTTGACCCGAATGGCGAATTGACAGACCAACATCTGGATTACGGCTATGCGGGCACGGCACACAAAGCCCAAGGAGCAAGTAGCCTATATGTGATTGTCCTTGGGGGTGTCGAGTCAGGACGACGTATGCTGGCCACCTTACGGGATGCATATGTCGCTTTATCCCGAACTAAAGCCCATGTCCAAACTTACAGTGATGACTTGGATAAATGGACAAAAGCCATTGAGAACCCCGGGAACCGAAAAACCGCCCACGATGTGTTGTTAGCTGAACAAGACTATGCCGCCAAAGTGGGTAATCAATTGTTTGACCATGCGAAACCCCTTAATGATACGGCGATTGGTCGCGCTTTAAGTCGGCAAATGGGGTTGGGCGAGTCCCATGAAGGGAAGTTTGTTTACCCGTCCGCCAAGCACCCCGAACCGCATGTGGCGTGGCCCGCTTTTAATGAACACGGTAAAGCCCAAGGTACGGTATTACAAGCCATTGAACTCGACGGGGATAAATTGCAGGGGCTTCGTGTTGAAGGGCGCTTACTGGGAAGTGAACAGGCGCAATTTATTGTCGTCAAACCGAGTCAAAACGGGCACACCGTGATTGTGAACAGTCTTGAGTCCGCCTTTGAGACGATGGCACAGCAACCCGAACAGGGTGTGGTGGTGCAACTCAATCCTGATGAACGTTTACACACGGCCATGATTGAGAAAATCACGCAAGGGGAAGTGGATAACGCCTATGCGAACCCGAATGCCGCGCAAACCGATAAAGCGGCCAGTGACCCGAAAAACCTGCAAACGCCAGAGGAGCAGGCGATGGATAAAGCCTTAAAAGAGGCTGAAGCTGCCCTGCGTCAACAAGTGAACAACGACACTAAGGCACCCGAACTGAACGAGGACGAACTGCGGCAAGTGATGGCGCAAGAGCGTGACAATTTACTGAAAGGTGAACATGACTTAATGGAGGCCAAAGCCAGTGTCATTGAAAAGGCTGTTCAACTTGAGCGGCAACATCAGCAGCAACAACAGCGGGAAGCCTTGCGCCAGCAAGAGCGTGAAATGGTGATGGAAAAATCCCGTGACCGTGAATTTGGTGATTAAGGATGTGAATTATCGATGGAAAAGCCAGTTACATCAGCCAAAACCCAATGGGCGTTTGTCGATTTAGAAAATGTCCCGCATTTAGATCCGATAGCGTTTGAGCAGTACCAACAGGTTTTTGTTTTTGTCGGCCCCAAGCAAGTTAGCCTCAAATTACCCGTACAAACAACCACGCGCTATATCCTCAACATCATTAAAGTGAGTCAAGTCAGCCAAAATAATGTGGACTTTCACCTTGCCTGGTACTTAGGGCAGGCACATGAGCAAGCGGATAAAACGTGTCACTTTACTGTATTTACCAACGATAAAGGGCTGATGCCATTAGTGAATACGATAAAACAACGCGGGCGATCTTGTACGCTGCAAGGGGTCATCCAAACCAAGCAAAAACTCACACTTTCGCTTGATGAGACCAAAAAAGTACTCAAAACACCTTTTTTTCAACGTAATAACGGTTTTCCGAAGCAACTTACAGGGTTGCGTCGTTGTTTAATCAATATCGTAGGCGCTGCTCGAGCACACACAGTCGAGGCGCATATTGCGAACTTGGTGACACTGAAGGTGATTTCTTATAATGGTGAAGCACTGGCTTGGTATCTTGCTGGGCTTGCTAAACACCGTAAATAACAGCAGTTAACCGCATTGATTGTTGGCGATTTCCGCCAGTTCTATTTAGTTTTCTCTCGCGTCAAACCTCAAGTTTTATCACAAATTTTGTGAATAAATCGCGTCTTTATCGTGAAGACGTTGCTTGAATGCGCATAGAGTGCTAAATTAGCCGACAATTGATGTGAATTTTGTGGTCGCCACGCCGAAAGGTGGCAAAAGAACTGGGAGTAGAGGCTTTTTACTCGAACCCAGAAATGGAAAACCCCCGAAATCTTCTCTATCTTGGCGGATGCGAAAGATTATCGGGGGCTCAACCAGCAAATCCGTTAGGACATTGTTGACTTCCTAGCGGGGAGTATAGAATTATGTGCAAAAAAATTCAACTCCTTCCGTACAACATAAGTGCGGAGAAGCATGAATAATGCGATATCAAATCCTGCAATCCCTTGTTCCGTCGGCAAAATTCATCGGCATTATGCGCCAAAATTTTTAGGGCAATTACCGAAATTAGTGCCTGTGCGTCGCTTTGCGGCGGCGTTAAAGCGTCACGATTGGAACCGCAACCCCCATATTTACCAACTGCGCTACAGCCGAAAGCAGCGGATATCCGTGCGTTCAGAGCGTCGGGAAACCTTTGATGCGTTAGCGATGGCCATGATCGCCTATGCGGATTACAACCCCGAAAGTGATGCGTTGTTCGAAGTAATGTGCTCCGTGGAAAAGTTGGCGGAGTTATGTGGACAGTTGTATCGCTATGACAGTGGTCGTAAAAGTTATGACCCCATCCTCCATGCTTTGCGCGACTGGGAACAAGCCAACCTCATTGTGATTGACCGCGATTTTGACATCGAGGCCAAACAATACAAAGCCATGCGTATTTGGATACGGCCTGAATTTTTCCATGGACTCGGATTTTCCGCGTTAGAACTGCGGGAAGTGGTCGCCAGTTTTAGCCGTTGGATGGAAAAAAAGGGATTAAAAGAGAGCTACCAAAAACGCTACGCCCAACATGTCTTGCGACTTGCGCGCGCGAATGTGGCATCACTGGATACTAAGCACAAACTTCGCAACCTACTCAACAAGCTCAAAACCCTCGTGGTTGGGAAAGATGAAGCGCTCAAACAAGAGAAGAAACATTTAGCCAAGGCCCTGAAAGAAAAGAAAGCGTTAGCCAAAAGCCTTGAAGCGCCAGAGAGTCCTGAACATGCTGCCTGGCGTCGCTTTGAAGCTTGGAAGGTGACGCAGCCTATTGCGGCCGTCATGGCCTTTGAGCGGAAAATGAAAGCCTTGTATCCGAGTGTTCAAGGGCAGGCTATTTACCTGCATTACCTGGAACACTTACCCGACTCCTAATTCATCCACCCTAAATTTACCGCCTTGACTGGCGGTGGTTTCGTTCGCCCTAAATCTGGATAGCGTGTTTTTTGAACAGTAAAATCGTTATCTCAATCTCTCCATTCATCTCGATGATGATTGTGGAAACATTTTAGCTGAATATTTACCCCATTAACTTCGAATGGGCTTATTCTCTGCAATTAACTTCGAATAATATTCGTGTTTTATAGTTAAATTCGTTTTTAGGTTCTGAACTAAACGTCCTTTTTAATAAAAGGAGTTGCGGCTCTGCTTTTTCAAGCCGCACACTCTAAAGAGATAAACCCAATAAAGCCTTCGCTTACAAGCCATAAATGGCTGTCGCTCAGATTACGGTGTCAATATCGTGCCGTTGCCCCCGTAAAGCTGGCCTTCGGCCACCTTAACGCGCAGCTACAGCCGTTCATCGAGGCTACGCCTCTTGCCCGTCTCACTGCGTTTTTCAAAGGGTCAAATAAGCAAAATGACGGTGTTAGTTTCAATCGGCTCAACCAGGACAGGGGGGAGATTGGGGTATTAAACAGCACGTAACCGCTCACGCGGGTCTCGACGGCCCTAACCCCTATTCGTTCTTTGTGACTATTTTTGCCGTCTACAGCCCTACGGGCGGGTGATTTCGGTTATATTTCATGATAATCTGCGATTAATGCATTGATGATAAACACGATTTTGGTGTGAGGTTGGAATGGAACGCAAAACACTGACGTTAAAACGTCCGGCGACAGAAAAAGACTCGGAAAGTACTGAACCGGTTATTCAACGTCGCCGTAAACAGGTGGTGGTTAATACACAGCGTAAACCCCATAAACCCGCCAAAACAGCGCCAACTCAATCGACTAAAAAAGTAACCCCTGCGAAAAAACAGAAAGCGGTTGTCATCCCGTTAGAAAAGAAAGTCATTCCGCCAACGCCACCAAAACAACATCTGCCGTTAGAGGAGGCGATTGCCAATATTTCAGCCTATTGGCCACACCTTTTTCCCGATGGACAACTTCGACCCATGGCAGTGGGGACACGAGAGGCCTTATTTGCGGACAAAAAAGTCCGTGAACTGCCTATTTCATATAAAAAATTGAAACGCAGCCTGGCGGCCATTAGTCACAGTGTCAAATACCGCACGACGATTATGCCTGGTGCAGTACGCTATGATAAAGACGGCCAACCTAACGGGGCTGTCACGGAATCGGATGTGGCCGATACGTTAAAACGCATACAAAGACTCGCTAAACAACAATTACGAACTGCATGACAAAGACAATCAATTCTCCGATTTGCGTTGGAGAAAAAAATTAGGCACTGTTGCAAAATTTGAATGACTCATTAAGTGTCCTGATTTAGTTGCGCAGAACACCTTAAAAGAAAGGATCCTTTACGAATCCTCTATATTTATTTTGAGGAGTCTGATGTTATTTTTTTCTTTTCTTTTGAGTGCTTTTAATAGCCATGTATGATGTTTCATATAAAGTTAAAAGCTTCCCCATCTGCCTATCTATAGCGTCATGTTTTTCGGGGCTTCTTAATTTTTGCAAAAGTTTAGATATATATTTCGCTGGCAATTTTATAATTAATGAATTATGAGATTGATACATTTCTTTTGTCCAATCTAAGTCTTTTCCTGATTTCAAATTTTCACTTTCCTCTCGGTTAATTATAAATCCTAACTTACCATATGGACCAGTTAAATATGATTGCAATTGCCTATACTCAGATGGGCCTAATTCTTCAAAGTTCTTAGCATCAAAAATAACTTGTCTTGTTTTATAATCTTCCAAAACTCTTTTCCAAAAATCTGACTTTCCGCCATTGGTACCTATGATATCTCTTCTCTGAACAGCATTACCGTTTGGATGAGGTTTTATATCTGTAAGATGAGATGCAAATACTATTTTTAAAGCATCTAAGCACCAGTGTTCAAATTCATTAGCTCCTTCTTTTCCTGTTGGAATCTGATCTAAATGAGTTGTTATTTGTCCTATTGTTTTATTTCTAATTGCTGAGTTATCGGAAATAATGTTGATATCATATTCGTCATTTATTTCCTCTGCTTCCTCTGGAGCTAATGCATTACGTTTTAGGTTTAACCCAAGCCAGTAACACGGATGAATTAATAGTTTTTCACTATTTTCAAATCCTTTATCTGGAGTTCTTCCATCATGACAGAATGAATAGGATGAGGTGTTTTTATCACGAATACCAACAAAACCTACGCTATATAAACTTTGCAGAATTCCACTTGCTTTTAGCAACTGTATTTCAGATATTATTTGGGGATCTTCATTTTCTTCTATTGATTCGAAAGATGCTTCTATTTTTTTTAAACATGTATATACCGTTAGTTCTGGTTCGATGCTACGAAATGCGCTAGTTATAACTTGTATCGAAGGAAATATTTTCTGATATTCTTTCCAAAGATCTTCAAGCCGAGCCATAGAAATAGACCTAGCAGCGTATTCAAGATCAGTACTGATGATTGTTTCTCTATTCTCTCTAAATGCTGAGAAAAAAGCTTCATTTAATAATGATAATAAATCTCTGGGACGATAAAGAGTAAATTGCAAACAGCGCTTAAAACCATTTCGCCCTTTAAGGTCATCAGCAGTACACCTATCCCAAACACGTTGATCTTTCTCAATATCAAGATTAAATGCGACTTTCATTCTTTTAGCCGATAGCATTAAAAGTTGTGCCCAATCCCAGTGCAGTCTTATGACCTGCCCCTCTATGTTTCTAGAATAATCTGGATCTTCTTTTGACAACGATCTAAATATATTGTCTCTTAGGAAAATTATTGGCCTAATACATTTTGCTTTTTGATTCAATTCAATTGAGGCGTATGCAAGACCCGCAATAATTCCGATCCCTATATTGTCAGGTTCATATGCCTCATCAAGCTTATCCATTAATATAACGACCTTTCTATCTGATCGTTCAAGAAGAGAAACTATCTTATTTTCTATTTCTGAAATATTTAAATTAAACTGAAGATCACCAATTGACTCTTCAGGATTTTTTTCATCCAAAAATTCTTTTGCTACAAGCCTACACTTTCTTAAAATATCACCTTGAACAGAACGCCATTTATTCAAATGTTGATTCAATAGTGTTTCCGCTGTAATTTGAGATGATAATTTATAATGGGATGAGATGTAAGATGCTATTTCCATTAACATGGCGTATCGCCATAATAACCTTGTTGCTGCTCTTGCTAAATTGAATGAGCCTGTGAATGGTTTTAACATCGATCTAAAACCAATGATTTGAGTGTCGTCTGGTGAAAAGCTTAGGATTAATATTTTCTTATCTTTCCTCCAGTGTTCATTCAATTGAATGAATAAGGCACTTTTACCAGTTCCACGCCTGCCGACAACAACAGTCCTATCATCTGTTTCTATTAGCGTCCTAAAATCAGCAGTTTCAACAAAAGCATGAATTAACATTTTTTTATCATTCTCTGCTGTTGTATCACCAAACGGATTAGACTTCGAAGTAATATTACATTCCATATTCAACCTTTTATGTTAGTTACTCTTATTTATCAGGGGCTTGTTGCCAATAATTAATTATCATGTTTTTTTGCCCAATATCTATAGAGTATTTCATACTAAAACCGTCTTTACATTGAATAATTGATTTATAAAGGCAGCTCGCTCCTGTAACCAATAGAAATTCGGGCTTGATGGTTAGGAAATTGGATGAACGATTTAATGAGTCTATAAGGATATGTTTGGTAGCAGAGTCAGTTAAAAGGTCTCTATCGTATTTAAATTTAACCATGCTAACGCGTAATCGCACTATTTTTAACCAAAAACTAAAATAATAGGCACACTGATCCTAGACTGCGGTTTGTAGCCATCGCTTTTTAGCTATTTTATCCCGCCTTTCTGACAGTAAAGTGACCGCGTGTACACCAGTGATGCATTCCGGCGTTGCATGAACGAACACAATGTCGTTTCTAGCATGAGTCGTAGAGGATATTGTTTGGATAATGCGATGACAGAACGCTTTTTTAGAAGCTTGAAGTCAGCGCGAGTTAATTACAGGAGATATCAAACACGTCATCAGGCAATAGCTGATATTATCGATTACATCGAACCGTTCTATAATCAAAAACGGTGACATACTAAACTGGGTAACTTATCCCCAGAACAGTATGAGCAAAGAAAACTTAAAACAGCCTAACTGGGTGTACAAGATTTTTAGACCCTTACAACTGTGATTATCTCTATGTTGAATACACGACCCATTTATTTGCCTTGCTGAAATTGACCATTCTTGGTACCTTAGTTATCGGAGCTGGTTGCCAAGGCTGTAAGTGACCTAAAAGACAGCAATAGAACTACCTGCCAATTACAGTTGATCTTTATTAACCTGCTGGCAAGCGTAGTGACTTAAACACTTACCACTACCTTTAAAGTCCGGCATTGTTAAAACAGGATCACTACTATGAATATCAATCTCTCAAAACTGTGTGCAGATTTCCTGCGTCAAAATCATGCTTCCCAATCCACTGAAAAACTAAAAGCTTCACATGCAAGAGAGCTGGTTGCAGCATATTTTGGTTACAAGAGCCATGCGGCACTTATGGCCGAGAAGACCTACTCACAGGTTCTGCTCGAAAAGGCATATATCTTCACTCCTAATATACCGTTGATGAATGACAGACGCTCGAAACTCAACGGTTTGCCAAATGACCTTCCCCAGTCAATCGACATCGCCAAACTTCTATCAGACATGCTTGCCGATGAAGGGCTATGTGGTGGAAATGTCTGGATTGACTCGGAGCCAAAGTATTGCAAACCTACTCAGAGCAGACTGGCAGCGGAGCTTGGCATAACAGACGAAGATCTTGAATCGCTGGAATGGGACACTAAGGAAAACAGCAGTGATGACGGTTTGATTTATGACTTTGTGTTGACCTTTGACAAAAGCTGTCCGTCTGAGATTTTGGATATGATCCAAGGATTATCGGATAATTTGACGATCCGTGTTTCTGCAAATGCGTTTGACAACCTTTATCCGGATGAAAACACGTATTATAAAGTACCTAATATTAGTAGCAAAGATCAAGACAGTGAAGGTGTCTGAAGCACAATGGAAAGAAAACGTACGCTAATTAGCGTACGTTTTTTCGAATGGTTGGCAGTTATCGCAGCTACTCAGTCACTGCCCCACTAGGTGAAATGCGTATTGTGAATCGAGTCTTTGGTGTGTAGCCCATTCCGAGTTGAAAAACTCAATCTCATCACTTTATTTGCAACAAGCCCCTATTTTTAGCCACCTTTTTTACGATAGTCAAATTAACTATACTTATTTTGGCTATAACAAATGAAAATTGCTCGCATCTATGAACGAGTCAGCACATCCGAACAAGCCCTTTTATAGAATGCTGATTATTTTTGTTGATAACGTAGTTGAATTCGACAGACTTGTGAACGACTATAGCCAGTAGCCTCAGCGGTTTCTCGAATACTCAGCCCTTTGTATTTTCGGTAATAAATCACTTTCTCATGACGCTCTTTATCCGCCTGCTTTCCTTTGTATTTACCTAAAGTTTGGGCACGTTCGATACCTTGTTTTTGTCGTTCTCGGCGACTGATCCAATCTTTGTGTGACATAGCCGCCATCAAATCAATCAACATGGTATTAATAGCAGAAAGTACAGCTTGTGTGATAGGGTCGCTCTGTGTGGGATCTTGGTTATTTAAGGCTTGCCAAGATGTTGGAATATCGAGGCTGACAATCCGTAACTCATGTTGCTCTATTTGTTTTTTTAATTTTAGCCAATCGGTATTGTTTAATCGAGTGAGCCTATCAATTTGTTCAACTAATAAAATATCACCGTGTTGACTATCACTGAGTAAACGTGAAAGTTCAGGTCGCTCTAATTTTGTGCCACTAATATGCTCGCGATAATAATTTGCAATTCGTCCTCCTCGTGCTTCAACAAAATCATTTAGCATATTTTTTGCTCTATCTGCATATTGATCTTCAGAAGAGGCTCTGAGGTAAGCTCGTATGAACATTTTTTCACCAATCTATCGCATTTAAATTATCTCATTAAAAGTATCGCATATAGGTTATAGCATTGATAGTGAATTGATGGTTTTTAGTATATCTCATTGGAGTATACCCTAAAGCTATAGATTGAATTGACTTGAATTTACAATATAGGTCAACTAAAATTTTTGTGTTAATAATTAACACAGAGGTAATTCTATGGCTCGTACAACAAGTGTAACAATCGGAGCTCAACTAGATGAGTTTGTTAATCAACTCATTTCGTCTGGAAGATACGGTTCAACAAGTGAAGTCGTTCGCTCTGCCCTACGCTTACTTGAGGTTCAAGAAAAGCAAACGGCAGCATTGAAAATGTTAATTGATGCCGGTGAACAAAGTGGTGAGTCGTCGTTAACACTCCAAGATATCGCTAAGAAAGTGAAGAACGCTCATAATGTATAAACTTTCCAATTTAGCGGCTAAAGACTTTGAAGGGATATTCGAGTATACCCTCGTGAATTTTGGTGTTAGGAAAGCGGGTGAATACACCAAAAATTTACACGATGTATTAGAATTGATTAGCTCCAATCCATTGATAGGAATCGAGTGTACAGAAATTGCAGTTGGGGTTAGGCGTCATAACCACTCTAAGCATGTAATTTTTTACCGATATAGAACGGATGATATTTTTGTTATCCGAATTCTTCATCAACAAATGGAGCCACTAAAACATTTTTTATTTTGACGAGTTTGAAAAGTAAGTTGACAAATATTTTAATAGCATTATTTTCATGCTGAAGATTAAAGTACCCTCTTTAGTTTTATCAGAAAGATAACCTAAAAAAGGTACTTATATTAATATTTAGCTATTATTTATTAATACAGCATTACATTTTATCATCTTTAGCCATGCTGTCATTAGCCATGCTGTCATTAGCCATGCTGTCATTAGCCATGCTGTCATTAGCCATGCTGTCATTAGCCATGCTGTCATTAGCCATGCTGTCATTAGCCATGCTGTCTTTAGCCATGCTGTCTTTAGCCATGCTGTCTTTAGCCATGCTGTCTTTAGCCATGCTGTCTTTAGCCATGCTGTCTTTAGCCATGCTGTCTTTAGCCATACTGTCTTTAGCCATACTGTCTGCATAAGAAGCTGCAGCTGTCATACATAACGCACTAGTTAAGATTACCAATATTAATTTTTTCATAACACATTTACTCTCTATCAGTTTATTTATATTAATACTACCATTATAACTATGGGTTATTGATTAAAAAATGATTACAAATTTGTCATAAAGCGAGGAGTAAGAAATATGGGCTTGTTGCAAATAATAAATTTGCGCATTTTTCACTCAGCGCTAAGAAAGTGAAGAACGCTTATAATGTATAAACTTTCCAATTTAGCGGCTAAAGACTTTGAAGGGATATTCGAGTATACCCCCGTGAATTTTGGTGTTAGGAAAGCGGATGAATACACCAAAAATTTACACGATGTATTAGAAGTGATTAGCAGCAATCCATTGATAGGAATCGAGTGTACAGAAATTGCAGTTGGGGTTAGGTGTCATAACCACTCTAAGCATGCAATTTTTTACCGATATAGAACCGATGATATTTTTGTTATCCGAATTCTTCATCAACAAATGGAGCCGTTAAAGCACTTTTATTTTGATGAGATTGACCTGTAAACTCGAAAACTTCAGTTAACTCATTTTTTATAAATCCCTTCTCATTAACTAGCTTAGTTTCTTTAAACGTACCGTGTGGAACTGGTTCTCTTTAAGTCGCTTTTTATAAGGAGTCCGTACGATATTGCTTAGTGCATAGACTGGTCCCTTAGATATCCAGACAGTTGGTATCACTTAAATTAGTGATAATCTTAATACTAGTTTTTAGACTAGTTCTTGGAGATAACATGATTCGAGATATTAGGCCCTTAACGCAGAAAACGACGTTCCCCATAAGAAAAAATGGCCATTGTTCAACAAAGCTTTGAGTCAGGTATGAGTGTTTCCATGGTTGCTAGACAACATGGTATCGCGGCAAGCCAGCTTTTCCATTGGCGTAAACAGTATCAAGAAGGAAGCCTAACCGCGGTAACAGCAGGTGAACAAGTTGTTCCTGCCTCTGAGCTAGCCTCAGCAATAAAGCAAATTAAAGAACTACAACAGTTGCTCGGAAAAAAAACAATCGAAAATGAACCTCTTAAAGAAGCAACCGAGTATGGACGAGAAATAAATTTGATAGTGCCCGTACTGCAGTACGTAGTTCACAAAGTAACGGTATTGCAGAAAGCTTTGTAAAAATCATGTAGCGAGACTACATAAGTTTAATACCAAAACCTAATGGATTAACGGCAGTCAAGAATCTTGCGGCAGTCTTCGAGCATTACAATGAATGGCATCCTAACAGTGCACTGGGTTATCGTTCTCCGTGAGAGTACCTGCGGCGTCGAACTCATAATGAAATAAGTAAAAAAAAGAGTCTGGAAATATAGGGTTAAATACAGTGCAGATAAGGTATACCTAAATTGCACCAATGAATTATTATCGTTTGATATCGATTGTAGAGGATGTAAAAAATAGTTAGCAGTCAGGTTTGTGCCAAATGCAGACATTCGTATCATTCACCAAATCTTATGCCTTGAAAATATTCAACCCTGTCCAGAATGCTGCCGGTGCCTGTTACACGGATACATCCAAATTAATTGAAAACGCAAATATTAACTTTACGGTTAAGTATCCAATATATTGATTAATGTCTTTTTTTAGCAAGTTTAGATAACTAACAAGAAAGATTAATTTCATGCGCTGAACAGAAGTTTTCTATAAAATGTTAGGGGGCTCTAAGATCTGTGATTTACATGCTGAATACATGACCAACTTTACCTATAACATGTTGTAAGTTATGAAAAAGCGATGTAGTGTTTCATACATTAAATTTACGCATACTCAAAGCGTGCACATCTATTTCTAGCATTAGTTGAATGATAAGGAAGGTTTTATATGACGGATCTAAAACATAATCGTGGTTCCGAGTGGCGGAAATGGGATCTTCATATACACACCCCTGCATCGTTTCATTGGGATGGACAACGATTTAATTCTGAACCCGACTGTCCTGAGAATATAGCTCTTGTCGATGAAATGATTCGCACCTTAAATGCTGCTGAACCAGCTGTATTTGCGATTATGGATTATTGGACATTTGATGGTTGGTTTGCACTTAAGCGTAGACTCGCCCAAACAGATGCTCCTAAGTTGGAAAAGACAGTTTTCCCGGGTATTGAGTTACGGTTAATGGCTCCAATGAAAGGACGGCTGAATGCTCATGTTTTGTTTTCTGACAAAATTGATGACCAAGAATTAATAGACTTCAAATCAGACCTTCTAATAGAGTTTCCCGGTCAATCTGCTAGAAAACTTTCAGATAACGCATTGATAGAATATGCTCGCTATGTTTCAGCCGAAAAATTAAAGCATCACTCCTTGGATAAAAATAAAATCATAGAAGATAATACTTATGCTTTGATGGCAGGTTCAATAATGGCTGAACTAAATTGTGATAGCTATAAGCAAGCTATTTCTAAAGTCAAATATAATCGGGCAATTGGTTTTATGCCTTTTGATACCAGTGATGGACTCACTGATATCAAGAGAAATGATCACTACGCATACGTATTAGGTCTATTTAAATCATCCCCTATTTTCGAAACGCGAAATATTAGTCTATGGGAAGCATTTTCTGGAATAAGGACAAATGAAAACTCCCGTTGGATTGATGAATTTCAATCCGCACTTAACAATATCCCGAGACTGGCGGTATCAGGAAGTGATGCTCACTGTTTTGTAGGGGAGCTTGGCAATAATGATAAACGAGGTTATGGAGATTATCCATCTGGAAAAGTCACTTGGATTAAAGCCAATCCAACTTTCGAGGGGCTACTGCAAGCAATTAAAGAGCCTGCCAAGCGTTCGTACATTGGGGAGCAGCCTCCTAAAATTAAACTTCTCAATTCTAATAGAAGTCTGTTTATTGATAAAATAGAAGTAAACAAAGTTGTAGGATCTACTCTTAATGATGAGTGGCTCAATAAAACTGATCTGAGTTTAAATCCTGATTTAGTAGCAATTATTGGAAATAAAGGAAGTGGTAAAAGCGCGTTGGCAGACATCGCCGCCTTGCTAGGAAACTCAAAGCAAAACCACCATTTCTCATTCTTGAAAGAGAATCGTTTTAGAGGAAAAACAGGCGAGCCAGCTAAACATTTCATGGCTAAGTCTACATGGATTGATGGTCAGAAGATGGAAAAAAACCTAAATGATAACCCAGCAATCGAAAGTGTAGAGCTAGTTAAATATATCCCCCAGGGACATTTTGAAGAGCTTTGTAATGCTCATGTATCAGGGAAATCGGACGCGTTTGAAAAAGAGCTTCGTGCTGTAATATTTTCTCACGCTGATGATACTGTTCGTTTGGGGGCACTTGATTTTGATCAGTTAATAGAGAAGCAAGAGCACTCGCTAAGAAGTCGTATTGAGGCATTAAGAAGCGAATTACATCGTATTAATCAGCAAATATATTCTATTGAAAAGCAAATGCAGCCCGAAATAAAGCGCTCAATAGAAGAGCTACTTTTACAGAAAAACAGGATTCTGGAAGAGCACTACAAGACAAGGCCTGAAGAGGTATCCCAGCCAAGAAGTGAATTGTCAGAGGAGCAAAAATCTGCTTCTGATAGTCTTGTTAAGATAGGGAACGATCTAAACTGCATAAAAGCAAAAAAAGAAGAAAATTATAATGAATTAAAAAAGTTAGCAGCCAAGAAAAAAGCTGGTAGAAATATCCGTGAAGGTATAGATGTAGTTAATCAGTCAATACAACAATTCATCACGACATTTAATGACGATGCTGAATTATTAGGATTAGATATAAAGGAAATAATTACTCTGAGAATACATGAGCAAAGGATAGCAAATGTCGATAATATTGTGATCGCTCGAGAAGCCGAAGTCAGAGCTGAAAATCAAGCTATTGAAGAACGTGAGCAGGCACTCTTATCGGCTCGCGAACCTCTGAATTTGAAATTAAACGCTCCACAACAAGCTTATCAAAATTACCTAGAAAAACTAAAAGAATGGGAAGAAAAGAGAATTGGCCTGCTAGGTAATAGAGACTTACCAGACAGCCTGAATGGACTGCAAACCCGAAAAGAGCAGTTAGACAAGTTGCCTGATCAAAGGAAGAGCTTGCAAAATGAAAGGCTGGCTAAATCAGCTCAAATATTTGAGCTGCTAGATGAGCAAAGATCTAGTAGAGAAGAATTATTTCATCCTGTTCAGAAACTTATTCATAGCAATAAGCTGATCAGGGATGATTACAAGTTACAGTTTAAAGCCGAACTAAGTACCACAGCCGAATTAATTACAGAAAAATTATTTTCGATTGTCAAACAAACGTCTAGTGAATTTAGAGGTGAATCTGGAAGTTTAGCGACCATAAAAAATTTAAAAGACAAGCATGACCTGAACAACAAAGAGTCTTTGCTCAATTTTCTATCTGAATTACATGATAAGCTAGAAGAATCCTCGGGTGGCTCCGTAGGTATCGAGCCGATATTACGTAAAGAACGTTCGGCAACTGAAGTTTATGACTTTTTATACGACTTGGAGTATCTGAAACCTAGATACACTCTGATGTTTCAAGATGCTCATATAGAGCAGCTTTCCCCGGGACAAAGAGGCTCTTTACTTTTAATTTTCTATCTTCTGGTAGACAAAGGTAATAATCCTATTATCTTGGATCAACCGGAAGAAAACCTAGATAACGAAACTATCGTTAGTTTGTTGGTGCCTGTACTAAACGATGCGAAGCAAAACCGACAAATTATAATGGTCACTCATAATCCAAATTTAGCTGTAGTCTGTGATGCGGAGCAAATCGTCCACTGTGAAATTGACAGGAAAAATGCACAAAAAATTACTTATACATCTGGAGCTATCGAATGTAGTGTAATAAATAGAAAGGTAGTCGATGTGCTTGAGGGCACAATGCCTGCTTTCAACAACAGAAAAATAAAATACCACTAACTAATTGCACGTAACATAAAATAACGCTTTCGGAAATTTAACTCGCTTCGCTCTCCGAATTCCAGAGAGCGCGGCGTTAATGTCTGCTTTTCGCTGTGAGTTCAATCGGTGGATGCAACACACAGCGAAAAGCCGACTGTCAGAATTGATTTTTTTCTGCGAGATAAGTTTGTTTAATAATATCAAATGACGTCAAACTTTATTCACTATCCCATTCAAGAGTCTTCCATTATGACTTAAATAATAATGTATCGTTTAAGGGTTAAATATAATTCAAATGATATGAAAATCGATAACTAAAATATACTTATCATATAGTTATACTTAAATGATATATTGCATGTAAAACTAGATACTCTGAATTGGAGTGCCCTACATTAATTTTCTAATACTTGTTATTCATATGGTTGAACTGAATTTTTATTATGTAATATACTAACTATCACA
>NZ_JBMWDT010000022.1:0-16429 GCF_049545585.1 Providencia sp. NPDC089933 | reverse complement strand
CACAACTCACAACTCACAACTCACAACTCACAACTCACAACTCACAACTCACAACTCACAACTCACAACTCACAACTCACAACTCACAACTCACAACTCACAATTCACAATTCATAAATCACAATTCATAAATCACAAATTCTAAATTGCGATTCATACCAAAAACCTTTGTATAAAGTAGCTATGTATAATTAGCTTTTATTTGGATAAGTATAGTTCCAATGCTTCCCTAACAATTGCGCTTACACTTTTAGGCTCTCTTCCTTCCCTTTTGTTTTTTAATGCCATGTCTTCAAGTTTTACAAGCATTGACTCGTTTAGTGATATAGTTGTTCTGCTTTGTTTTTCTGGTTCTTGCAAATGATTTTCAGTAGAACCATAAGGTTTATCTGCTAAACGTTTAGCTAATAGGTCTGCTTGCTCCGCTGTTATTTCATTGCGATTTTTGGCTGCTTGTTGACTCGGTTTCTTAACCATTACTAAAAGACCTCATTTATTAATTGTTCAATTTCATTTTTTGCCGTTTGATTTTCAGTTTCTAAGACACCCAACCCTATGCTCATCGTATCTCTGTAGACCTTTCTAAAGCAGATTATTGTGTTCATTGTTTTTATAGTTGGAAACTCCGATAAGTACTCTAAAAATTCTTTTCGTTCATTGCCTTTTAGTACTGGGTTAGTGGTAGCCATACTCTGCAGGCAAAATACTTTTAATTCAGGGTTAAGATCCCTCATTGCTTCTACTTGTTGTTGTAATTCTTCCAAAGTATCTAAGTCAGGCTGAGAACATTGTAATGGTGCTATTATTTGATCTGCGATTACACCACTAGTAATAAATTCTCGTGAGTTTCTACCAGCCACATCAACAATTATATGTTCATATTTTTCATTTAAGGCTTTTAACGTCTGGGTTAAGTTATCGAATTTTTCTATCAAAGTTATGCTTGGCACAATACCTGCGGTTTCTCGTTCTGCGTGCCATTTTGCTGACGTGCGTTGTATATCAGCGTTCAGTAAACAAACGTCTTTGCCTTTTTTAGCCAAAGCAACAGCAATATTTATTGCTGTTGTTGTTTTACCTGACCCACCTTTGTTTCCACCTATGACAGTTATCATATATTTTCTCATAATTATGATTTGTGAAGTATGAATTATTATAAACTATGTCATTTTTAAGTCAAAATCTAGTTGATGTTATTTTACTCATTATCCCAAAAGGGACTCACAATCCTTTTATCTGAAATCATCTTATTACTTATCGGAAGTATACGACAAATCAAAACGTATGATTTAATAACCATGAATTCATAAGTGTGAAGTATGAAAAAATAAATGTGATTTATGTTTTCATTTTTCATACTTATGATATATTACTCAAACTGAGTCTTTAGGGTGATGAATATTCTTGGATACTCTATTTGAGTATCTAATAATGTATCAAAATTCTCAATTTGAGTAATATGTGAGGGTGTATGAAATTATATTGCGACGATGGTTCAACAAATGTGAAGCTAGCATGGTTTGACAAGCAGGCACTTCAAACTAAGCTATCAACGAACTCATTTAAAAAAGGTTGGAAAATAGAAGGGTTAGGTGGTAAAGGGACTTTTAACTATGAATTGGATGGTCAAAAGTTCACTTATGACGAGGTCAGTGAACAAGCAATTAGAACGACTCATATTGAGTATCAATATACGGATGCGAATGTTTTAGCTATCCATCATGCTCTTTTAAGTAGTGGACTTGAACCTCAAGATATCGAATTGGTTGTTACGTTGCCAATCAGTGAATTTTATACAGCTGATTGTCAAAAGAATGAATTAAATATTCAGCGCAAGATTGAAAATGTCCTCCGCCCCGTAAAACTGAATAAAGGAATAACCTTTACTATTAAAGGCGTCGAGGTGATGCCTGAATCTTTACCTGCCGTGTTAACCCAGTTAGTTAATGATAATGTGGGGGAGTTTGAAAAGTCACTGGTGATTGATTTAGGCGGAACAACACTGGATGTGGGCGTGATTGTAGGGCAGTTTGATGGTGTGAGTGCCATTTATGGTAACTCTGAAATTGGTGTATCAATGGTAACTCAAGCTGCGCTGAGTGCATTAAAAATGGCCTCCAGTGATACGAGTGCGCTGGTTGCTGATGAGTTAATAAAACAACGCCATAATGACCAGTTTGTACACCAAATTGTGAATGATGAGTCGAAAATTCCGTTAGTATTGGACACTATTGAGTCTGCAATAACACAATTAGGAGAGCGTGTTGTCGATGAACTTAGCCAGTTTAAAAATGTGAATCGCATTTATCTGGTTGGTGGCGGCGCATCTTTGATTGAACCAGCGATCAGAAAAGCATGGCACCTGATTGATGATAAAATTACACTGTTAGACTCGCCCCAAACGGCTTTAGTTGAAGCCATTGCCTATTTTAAAGAGGATTAACTCGATGAGTCATGACCGGAAAAAATTTACATTATATCTTCACCCCGAAAATCCAGCGGACAAACAGGCTTTAGAGGTGATTGAGTCTATACCTCGTTCAGCTAGGGGGGAATTTTTCCGTCATGCATTTATCTGTGGTGTGGCATTACAACATCTCGATACACGATTGCCTGCTTTGTTGGCCACACTCTTTAATGAGACATTGACGGCAGAACAGCTTGTGATGTTAATTTCCCAAACAACGGGTTGGAAACCATCACAGGCTGAAATTGAGGTTGTCATCAAAGCGCTTGGTATTAGTTCAACGTTGAAAGAAGAGAGCTGTATCACTGAGATAAAAGCGAATCAACCTTTAGCGAAAGTGAAAAATAAGTTATCAAAACTAGTGTAAAAAAAGTATTCGAGATATTTGTGTAGTGTGAAAATATGCAGTATATTGATACTGTGTATTTATACAGTATTTGATAGCATATGCAAATCCCGATTTTTAAAAGTCAAATTGCTTGCGGTTTTCCCAGTCCCGCTCAAGATCACATCGAAGGTCGCTTATCGCTCGATGCTGAACTTATTCGCTATCCTGAAAGCACCTATTTTCTTCGTGCTTCAGGGGATTCGATGAAGGATGCGGGGATTTTTGACGGTGACTTATTGGTAGTCGAAAGTCACCTTACTGCCCGTCATGGGGAAATTGTAGTCGCCGAATACAATGGCGAATTCACCTGTAAGTACCTGCAAATCACACCGACTAAAGCGCTTATTCCCGCTAACAGCCAATTTCCCTCTATCCCCATCAATGACGATACGGAAGTGCAAATCTTCGGTGTCGTTCGTTATGCCGTGCATACCTGTCGGTGAAAGATATGTTTGCGCTCATCGATGTTAATTCCATGTACACCGCCTGTGAATCTGTCTTTAGGCCTGATTTAAAAGGAAAGCCAATTATTTGCCTTTCGAATAACGATGGGTGCGTCATCGCGCGTTCAGCTGAAGCGAAACCCTATATTCGCATGGGAGCCCCTTATTTTGAAATTAAGTCGATAATCAAACAAAAGCAAGTGATTGTATTTTCTTCAAATTATCCGCTTTATGCCGATTTTAGTAACCGATTTATGGCGGTAGTCGCTCAAATTGTGCCTCAAATTGAGGTTTACAGTATTGATGAATGTTTTTGTAACCTGACAGGCATGGATGCATTATATTCCTGGCATGAGCTTGGCCATAAATTAAAAGAGGATGTCTTCCGGTGTGCTCACTTGCCTGTCGGAGTGGGAATTTCCAGTACCAAAACGCTAGCTAAACTCGCAAATCACGCCGCCAAAACATGGAAAAAAACAGGCGGCGTCGTCGATTTAAGTTCACCCAGTCGCCAGAAAAAACTCATGGCACTCGTGCCAGTAGGGGATGTTTGGGGAATTGGCCGTAAACTGGCAAAACGCTTAAATCAAAGTGGGATTGAAACTGCCTTGGATTTAAGTCGGCTGCCAACGTCCCAGGCGCGTAGACTGTATTCCGTCGTTTTAGAGCGAACGGTACGAGAGTTGAACGGGGAGTCCTGTCTTCAGCTGGAAGAAATCGCACCCGCCAAGCAACAAATTATTTGCTCTCGTTCGTTTGGCCATAAAGTCATGGACTACGAGTTAGTTCGCCAATCAGTGTGCGCATTTGCCGAACGTGCAGCAGAAAAACTACGTGAAGAAAAACAGTATTGTCGGTTAGTCACATTGTGGGTACAGAGTAGCCACTTTTCCCATCATGACCCGTACTATTACCGGCAAGAAACCCAAGCCCTCATTTATCCCACACAAGATACGCGCGAGATTATCCAGGCGGCAGTGTCTTTGTTCGAGCGACTTTGGCTCCCCAATGTGAAATACAGTAAAAGCGGTATCTTGCTCAGTGAGTTTTCCCCTTCAGGACAAGTGCAACTGAATTTATTTGAGAGTGGTCATCGTTTTAGTAAAAGTGGTGAGTTAATGCGGACAATTGACCGGATTAATCGAGGAAAAGGGGCTATCTGGTTTGCAGGCCAGGGAATACAATCGCAATCCGATTTATGGAAAATGAAGCAGCAATTTCTATCACCCCGCTGGACAACGCAATTGTCGGATATTCCCATCGTAAAATGCTAATCAGTGGGTGATGATTTTTTGAGCAGTGTTGATATTCATTCATTAATCAAACCATTATCCTTGTTATTAACAGGGCTATTTCAAGTTATCCACTGATTTTGTGGATACGCCCATTTTGAGTTTTGGGGCAACGGCTTTATTCTGGCGTTGAGCCAGTATTAAGCCGAACGCCGGATTGACCCCATTTACACACAGTTGGCGCAGGTTCCCCGTACACTCCCGTTCTCGCGCCTGTTTGGGGCGCGCTCACTGGCTCGCCAAATGTGGAAAATGGGGACAACCGGCTTGAAAGGACAACCACTGCGCCTTTTAACGTTTTCAACGTGGCGCAAAGGGCAGGGGTGCAGCTCCCTGCGGGACCGCCCCTGGTTCACTGCTTAGCTGCGCTAAGCGTTAATGGCGACTTGCCGTTCGCTTCTCTCGCTGCAAGTCGGGTGCTGCCATTTTCATCGCCTGTGTGATTAATCTGTCATCGAGTCCCTCCGCTTGGCCTAAAACATAGCCTCGTCTCCTCATACAGCAAGGGTTAAGTGAACTCCACCAAAATTCTTGCCGCTGCGCTTTCCAACAATTTTGTCTCCGCCCTTGCTTCCTTCCTCGTCTTGGCTATGTACGGCCTTTGCAGCGGAGGAACTCGACGAAAGAAATCATTAATACAAAGGAGGATTCAAAAATGTCATCACATCAAAACCTTGCAGCTCCAGAATCTAACGAAAGAAGGGTTAAAACCCCACTGACGGATAGTCAGAAAGCGGATTTATTGCATTACATTGCGCCATTAACACGGTTATTGGATTTATTCGAGGGGGATATTTCACCGGAGTTATACGACGAAGAAATCACGCTGCACAGTGATGCGTTCGATTCCAACAGTATTTTTATGAAAGACGGCTATCCGATTGGCTTTAGTGACAATTTAAACAACATGTTCTATCTGCGTCCTGAACTGATTCAGGCATCTTAGGTGCTAAGGGAGTTGTTGAGCCTCCCTTAGCTTAGACACAATAAACTAATAAGGTTGAATAATATGTCTACATTAGAAACTATCATTAACCCAAAACAACGTAAAGCGAAAAAAGGCACAAAATCCGCACAGGCCGATGCGATTTATCAGGCGTTGGACAGCATGGAAGCACATGTATTGCCGTTATCGGCATTAGTACAGAGTGAACTCAATGTCCGTAAACGCCCAATCGATGAAAAAGCCTTGTCAGAACTGGCAGACAGTATTCAAGCGGTCGGGGTGTTACAAAACTTGGTGGTTTACCCGATGGACAATGACGTCTACGGGGTTGCAGCGGGTCAACGTCGTTTACTGGCATTACAACAATTGGTGACAAAAGGACATTTAGCGTCGAGTTTCCCTGTGCCTGTCAAAGTGGTTTCAGAGTCCGATGCGCTGATTATTTCCCTGACGGAAAACAGCCAACGTGAAGCCATGCATCCCGCCGACCAACTTCATGCGTTTATCGAGCTACAAAAAACAGGCAAAAATGCGTCTGAAATCGGTGACTTATTAGGGTTTAGCACTCACCACGTTAAAAAATGTTTGCGTTTAGCAAATATGGCGCCCGAGCTATTAGCAGAGTTGGATGCAGATAATATTACCCTTGACCAACTGCAAGCGTTAGCCGGAACCCCTGACCATGACCGTCAAGTGATGGTATGGAACAATGCAATGGGTTGGAAAAAAGAACCACGCCATTTACGTGAAGCCGTCGAAGAAACCAAAACCCCCGTCGAAAATAATCGCTTGGTGAATTTTGTTGGATTGAATGCCTACGAGCAAGCAGGGGGAACCCTTGAAATTGACCTCTTTACCGAAGCCGGATTTATTGAAAATGCGCCACTATTAGAAAAATTGGCACTCGACAAGCTCACTGTGTGTGCGGAGCTGTTAGCCGATATTGAGGGTTGGCAGTTCGGTATTGCCCGTTTAGAGCGTCCAAGCTTTTACGGTAATGATGGGGAAACCTTGTCTCTCAGTCATGCGCCTGAGGCGGTCATTCCCCCTGAATTTGCGGATTTACTGGCTGAATTGCGTGCTCGTGAAACAGATTTACGTCAGCAATCATGGGAAACGGATGATGAAAATGAACAAGCTGACCTTTGCCAAGCCGTGGCAGACTGCGAAAAGCAAATCGAAGACATTAAAGATCGTACCAAAAATCAGGCGTGGACAGCCGATGGAAAAGCAACAAAAGGCGTAGTGGTCTACCTTGACCGTGATGGAGAACCGTGTGTCATCCGTGGCGTCATTGACTTAGCACAGCAAGTGCCACAGTGCAGTGAAGCGGAAAGCGAAACTGAAAGTGTGAGTGAGCAATCAACAACTCAAGTTGAGACAGTTTCTACCTACAGCGCAGCGTTGTGCAAAAGTTTGTCCTCAGAGCGCACCTTAGCGGTTCAAGCGGCATTAACACAGCACCCGAACGTGGCACTGGCGATTTTGGTTCATGATGCGTGCATTCAGGTGTTTGGTTCAGGGTATGCCAAAACCGCGTTTAACATTAAGTTTTCATGTACTCAGGACGAATTACTCAAAAATGCCCCGACCGCCCAAGACAGTGAAGCCTTAATCATGTTGGAAACGCAATTTGAGTCATGGTCAGCGCGTTTACCCGACGCATGGCAAGCTGATTTTTCATGGTTGTTGTCATGGGAGCAAACGGATTTAGTTGCACTACTGGCATTTTGTTCCGCGCAAACGTTAAGTGAAGTGAATCATCATGCTCCGCACGATAACACGTTAGCCAAAGCTCTGCGCCCAATTGAACAGGCGATTGCCTTTGATTTTCGCCAATGGTGGCAACCGACTAAAGCCAATTTCTTTGGGCGTATCAGTAAAGACCAAATTGTTGATTGTCTGGACGATGCAGGGGTAAAAGGTAAAGCCCTTGAAGTGGTCAAAATGAAAAAAGGGGATGCCGCTGAGTTGGCTGAAAATACCCTTAGAGATACCCATTGGTTGCCGAGCTGTTTTCTGGATGCAAACGCTGACACTCACCACACCGATAACGCGCAATAATCATACTGGAGACACTGCCCGAAAGGGCAGTGTGAATACTCATGACAATCATTCCAAACCATTTAGCCCTTGTTCCCTTTAATGACCGTCAATATGCCGCTGCAAAAGCCATCCTCTTTGTCGAAGATAAAATGCAAAAAGGGCAATACCAAAAACGATTTCCCTATGCGAGCGCGTTAATTCGCATTTTTACGGGGAATAAAGGGGCAATAACCGCAAAGGATTTGCACTCTACGTTGGTGTTATCTTTTGATGACAAGCGCGAAATGCCGTCCAAAAATCGCTATCTTGCCGCCCTTGATACGTTTATTCAGTCCCGTGGTTATATTTGTCCGTTGCCGTTGTGCGATCATCATGTGCGAGATTTTTTTCCTGAGCTGGATTACCGCGACCGTGAACGGCAGGGGCGAAAAATTCAGTCTCAAGTACAAGTTGTGAGCCGTGCCCGACAAAAAGCCCAAATAAAAGCGCAGCAACAGTATCAAAATCGATTAGCTCAAGCTGAAATTGAGTTAGCCTTTATTACCCCCAGTGAGTTTAAATCGTGGTACAACCGGTTTAATCATGATGGAATTGAAGAGTATGATTTAATTGAATTGCTTGTAAACTGGACGACGAGATTTAACAATTTAAACTTGCGAAAATACCTTGATTTTGCCCCGTTATGGTCGGCTCTCTTGGATTTCAATGACGATATCGATACCCGATCATACGGTGAGCAATTACTGGATAATTATGCCATTCCCAATAAATTAATCGGTTAAAAGGGCGTTGACGATGAATGAATGGAATGTGGTTTTACTCGAAACTGAAGACAGTTTGGTGCTAATGATGCGCGGTGAGCACACAAAAGAAACGGTCATTAATTCAGCAATTGCCGCGAATGAAATTTCACAGAGTGACCGCGAAACGTGGTTAGCCTGTGAAGATATCAACGTGGGGTATTACAAGGCGGTGCCTAGAGAAGGGTATGCCACCTATTATTATCCTGTCAGTCAGGATGTTAAAGGGGCATTTTTGGCAACCAGTCTTGTGCTATTTTAAGGTTGAGAGCCAATTAGTGCGTTGATGATGCAATTAAAAAGCAAACACACACAATGTGTTCATTGTTATTACAATGGCACCTTTTTATCTGCTGCATATCACTTCGAGTCGGGGCAATGATGCCTTTAATGGGGAGATGACGGATAACAGTACACAGTTGGGTGGTGTGCGATTAACCTCCCTAAAAACCGACTATTGTGGGGCGTGTCATCGACCGTTATGAACCGTTGAAGAACGAAAGCAATAAAGGGCTGTTCGGGTAAACCCGAACAGCCCTTTATCTCTCTAAAACGGGGATAAATCGCTAGTCTTTGCGTTAGAGAGCCGTGGATTTTGTTAAAAAAAAAGATGGGACTTTACTGAGGTCGCGATTACGTATAGTCATTTTTTTGTTGTAAAAACAAGGAAATGATGCTTTTGAGCAAAAATTCAAATCAAAATTCATTTATCAAAAAAATACAATAACCCCTAATGGGTTCCTACGGCAGCTCGACTTCTTCGAGCTGTCGCCTACACTCCAACGCCATTCGTTTTACGAATGAGTTTCCGCAGAGCCGCAAGCGTCTCTGTCCTTCGGATAGCAAGCGAAACCTAACTGCACGGCATTTCGTGCTTCGCACGGCCGTTAAGGACGCCACGCTTTGCGTGTCGGCCGAATTCATCCTGACCTTTGGCTTTTTATCTCTCTGTAAGTACTTCCGCTAGGGCTTTAATTTCGCACCCAAACTCAAGAACTTGCAAGGGTTCGCGTTGCCGCTTCGCGCCCTTGCAAAACCTTTCCTTTGTTTGCTTCATCGCCCTTGCCGCGAAAGAACTCACAGAGAGATGATTTAAAACTCGCAGGTAAACCAGGATGCCTTCGGAGAACGTCAAAACCGCCGCTCCTGAATCTTCAGAAAGATAATTTTAAAGGAAAAAATATGAAGCTCAAAAATTTCAATAAAGACAGTTGGGTAGCAAAATGCGAACAAGCCCACAAAGAAGCGTCTAAAGGATGCGGATTAAGTGATGTTTTATTTCAGGAACGATTTAACCAATTGGTAGATAGAGCAATAAACGCTTTACCAAACAGACACCATAAAAAAGCCATCCTAATTGCAAAAAAACTGGGTTATCAGCCGTTTGATACAACAGAAGAAATTGAAAATGATATTGATTTTGACTTGGGAATTTGCTCACACGGCATTGCCATAGATTGTTGTCCCGCTGGCTGTGGAGAAATCTAATTATTCTAATGAGAACAATTCCTACTGACTAATCAGAGTGAGTAGGAATTATCGCTACGAGATTCTATCCATTAACCATCAATAAGGAGTTTTTATATGTATCACGCATTAGATCAGTACGAAACAGACAGTTACCAAGAAACCCAAAGCGCGGAATTGATGTATTGGATAGGGCGTGAACAAGCGGCTAAAACTGCCCCGACAGAAATCACCTTAATGCAATTTATGGATGCGTTATCCGTTATGCCCCCGTTGGATTGGCAAGGCAATAACAATACAGAATCATTTAAGTTGCAAGAAATGGTCATGGGGAACGTGACTGACATTTTTGTCAAAGTAGACGGACGTTATTTCACGTTTCGGGATGTATCAACGTTATCTCACGCGCAAATTATTTCGCGTGTGCGTTGTGCTGGGCTGCTGGCGCAACAATGAAAAAAGCAGGCTTGCGCCTGCTTAATCCCTGCCTTGATGAACTTTTGCGAAGAAACTCAAGGCATATCATCAACTCAAAGGAGAAACTCCGATGAATGCAAATATCATGGCATACGCTGCCAATCCTGTAAAGCCCCAAATGCCCGTCGCGTCAAAACGTCGGGTCATGCGTCACGATATCGCGATTAGTGATATTGAGCCTACCTATCGGGCAATGGCGCGACATATCGACAAACAACTTAAACGCAAACAGCCCGTTCGCATCCCTGCAATGAATAACCATTGTTTGGGGCAACTTTTGCGCTGTTTAGAACTGCGTAAATCGTGGATTTAAGTTAATTCACTGCCCCTGTTTTTTGTTTCAGGGGCAGTTTTGGAGCGTCGATATGTCACAATTGAGTTTTTTTGATGTAGATTTAAGCCAACCCGTGAAAACACCCAGTCCTATCATCTCAGGCTCACCCAGTAAGATAGACACAAAGACAGACAAAACAGTCGAAAAAGCAACCCTAGCAATGGCTAACACCAAGTCAAAGCGCGATTTTCACACCGAGTTTATTCAATTATTTAATCAAACGGCACGTTATCACAGTCGTGTAGAGGTGTTTCGCGATTTTATTCATGTTGCTGCGATTTCATTAGAAAACAGCGTGAAACAGTGCCCTGAATTGGAACAAACTTACTTTAACGTGATTGCGCGTTATGAAAGCGCTGATTTGGATGCGTTTGCGAAACTATTAGCCATTTGTGTTAACGCCTTAGACCAACAAGCCACCGATTTTTTAGGTACGGTGTTTATGTCACTTGAATTAGGCGAAGGGGCATGGGGGCAATTTTTTACCCCATTTCACGTTAGCCAGCTCATGAGTGATCTCATCATCGGGGATTGTGGGGCGATAATTGAACAAAATGGCTATATCAGTGTGTGCGAGCCTACGTGCGGCGCGGGCGGAATGGTAATTGCCTGTGCTAATTCTGTGTTGCAACAAGGTTTTAATCCGCAAATGCAAATGATCGCGGTATGTACCGATATTGATGAGGTTGCCGCCCGAATGTGCTACGTCCAACTGGCATTATTGGGGATACCTGCCATTGTGAATATTGGTAACAGTTTAACGCTGGACGTTCGTCAAACGTTGTATACCCCGATGTTAATGTTAAATTCATTTCGCTTTAAATCCTTTTTAACAGCCTAATTCACGTTATTTCAAGGGGATTTATTCCCCTTTTTTAGCGCATCGGCTTAATCCTGGCATCGAGCCAGGCTCAATCCGACAACGCCAAACCCTGCGCCTTTTTACGCTGACGCGTGGCGCAAAGGACAGGGATGCAAGCTCCCTGTGGGAGCTGCCCCTGATAAACCGCTTAACGTTGTTAAGCTCAAAGGACGCCTTGCGGTTCGATTCTCTCGCCGCAAGTCGGGTTGCGTCATTTTCAGCCACTGTGTTGTTAATCTTTCGCCAAGCCCCTCCGCTCGGCCTAAAACATAGTCTCACCTCCTCATCCAGCAAGGGTAAAGTGAACTTCGCCAAAATTCTTGCCGCTGCGCTTTCCAACAATTTTGCCTCCGCCCTTGCTTCCTTCCTCATTTCGACTATGTACGGCCTTTGCAGCGAAGGAACTCAACGAAAGAAATCATTAACCCAAAGGAGACACTAAAATGACGCAACAACAAAACCTTGCAGCTCAAGAATCTAACGAAAGAAATGGAAAAGACGAAATAGCAATCACGGCTATTGAGGTGAAGAACGCACAAGCCCGTTTAAAGTTTTTACCTTCAAAACTAGGTCGTTACTGTATTGCCTTTGAAAATGCAATCTATAACTGGATGACTCGGAACGCCGTAGCCTATAACGGCGGCTATTGGGATTTTTTTCAATTGTCGAATGGCGGTTTTTATCTGCAACCGACAAAAGGCTATATGCTCACTTCACCGAATGGATTTATGGACGATGTAGGTGCCCAAGAAGCAGGAATTATTGTCACCTTAATGATGTTAAGCCATTTTTCATTTGTGACTTATGAAAAAGAGCATCACGAAGATTGTGAGCGTATTTCTGCTTATTTTCATCAATTACGGGATTTTATTTTCACATTATCCCCTGAATCACAAACCAAAATATTAAACGCCATTGATTAACACTATCCCGCGCAAGTCTCAGGCTTGCGCTTCATTGAACATCATCAATCAATAAATCAGAAAAAGGTAAATGAATATGGAACAGCAAACATTATTATCAGTTGGTCAAGTGGTTTACACTAATTTATATAATCTCGGCAAGGGGGTTATTGTTAATATTCATGGTGAGCAAAAACCACAAAGCATAAAGAATATGTATAATGTTATGGTTACAGGGGGCAATGCGGAATTTGATATCGTATTCTTTAATGGAAATAAATCAAATCGTTTACCGGAAAGTATTTTACACGGCGTACAATGGAAAATTGAAAATGAAACCGTTGATCAAGAAACCATTAAATCATTAATTGAAAAAGCTGAGGCACATGAACAAGCAGAAAAAGCCGAAGAAGAACGAAAGATAAATGAATTTAAACAAGGTGTCGAATTCCAAAAAAACAACACAGAATATTCACACTTAACACAGATAACCTCTAATTCAGATAAGAAAGTCAAAATAGTCGGTAAAAATATCCGTGCTGAGTTAAAAAAACATTTTCCAAAAACAAAATTTTCAGTACGTAAACAGTATTACAGTTCTTATCATGTAAATTGGACAGATGGTCCGACAGTTGATGAAGTCGAATCTATAATCAATAAATATGAAACATCGCGTTTTGATAGTTATACCGATTATCATTATAGTGAGACATCACCTTTTAATGTAGTTTATGGTGGTGCTGATTATGTTTTTACACATCGGGATTATAGTGATGAAATAATCGCATTGGCTATCAAATCATTGATTGATAAATATGGCGAGTCATATGAGTTTGATACCGCGCTAATGACGGTTGAAAATTATCATCAAGGAATATTATACAAAATAGGACGAGAACAAATTATTGGGAATGATGGGATAGGTGGAGAAATTGGTCGAGTATTAAGAAAAACCAGTTATTAAAGAAAGCGCGCCTAAAGGCGCGTTTCTCGTTTTAATACTAAGCCACATGCATTACTTAATATTAAACGTGATTATAGCGTTAAAAATAGAAAGTAAAAGGAGTAAGTTTAGTTATTTTTTTTAATGTTAAGATAAATGTGATAGACCTCAAGCGCATATTGATTTCTTTTTTGTTCTTGAGCCTCGGATTTTTTTAACCCTGCATTATAAGCCCCCACACCTTTCCAAATATCCTCTTGTATGCGAATAAATTTCGCGAGATAAAATGCACCCGTATAAATATTCATGCATGGGTCTTGCCTTAAATGATTTTCTGTAATTCCATACTGGGCTAATTCATTAAAGTTTTGCGAATGAATTTGCATTAATCCAATCGCGTATCGTGTGGGAGATGCTTGATTAATGGCATTCGGTTGGAATGAACTTTCACGAAAGGCAACCGCGCGTAATAAATCAGGGTCAATTTGATAATCTTTTCCTGCTTTATCATAGCAATCAAACGAAAATGAAAAAGGTGAAAAAAATAACGCAATGAGAATAAAGATCATTCGCATATAAAGCCCCATAAAATAATAAATACGCTTAACTCAGAATCGCCCATTTTAATTAAAAAATAAAGCACTATTTTAATGCGAGCCAAAAGAAACGAGGAGCAATAAATATGCTCCTCTGAAAGAAAGACATCACACCCCACGCAAAATTTCATTTTGCAAGAATTTATCATTAAATCAGGGTGTTGATTTAAAATAAATAGGTGAAAATTTTAAAATTCTCAGTTAAAGGCCCATTCATAGCCCACTAATAGCGTCTATAAATGGGCTAAAGGGATGCACTTTGTGTGTTTTGTTAATAATATCAAATAAATGAATTTTTTACCCAAAAATAGTGGGCTAATAGTGGGCTATTATAATATACTGTTTATATGTGATTTATTTTTTATGATTGTATTCTGTGGGCTATTTGTGGGCTGTATGTTAATTGACCGCAGCCCACAAATAGCGGCTAGTAAAGACTAAGGAAATAAAAGAATGCCACGTCAACATATATATATGAAGCAAAAAACATTAGATGGAATTCGTAATATTGTGGATAAACGAAAAGCGGATGGCGCTGATGCAAACATTTCCAGTGTTGGCTCTGAGCTACTGGATATCGGATTGCGGGTTGTTGAAAATTTAGAGAAAGAAAAAGAAGGGGATGATGGTTTATCCCTAGAGGAACGTTATAAAAAACAACTATTAGAAGAAGTAACTAAATCACGGCAGTGTATACAGATTTTATTCAAGATGATGTTTGATTTAACAGAAATCAAAGAAGACAATCGATATAACTATCGAGAATATATTGAAGATTTTAAAAATAGAACAAAATCCATGTTAGATGAATATTTTCCTGAAAGCGATTAGATAAATAGAAATTTTTTATTGAGAAAATTGATTAGCAAAAAACAATTTACTTATATTTTGATATATCTAATCTAATAGCGAGTGAAAAACTATATTTATTTAGCAGAAAGATAATATATTAATTGATTCAATTATTGCTAATATGGTATATTTGAACTAAATAGAATCACCCAATAATCGAGCGGACACTCGATTATTGGGCTAATCAAATAACCCCACAGTTAAGGACGGTTAAATGACTACCTTCAATAATATTGATCCGCAATGTGGATCTCAAGTGATTTTTGATATCATTTATCAATTTAATGATAAAAGTCTCTTTTATATCCGTAATAACCAACATAACATTACTCATGTTAGCGATGATTTTTGTCAAATGGTTAATATTCCATCAACATCACCTCGTCTTTTGAACAACTTTCCAAAACTAAAAAAGCTAGAGGCCTTGGAGAAACAAGTTATCACTAAAAAGAAAAGTAAATCACTTTTTTTTGCCTATAAGCTTAAATCTGAATTTTATTATCTTTTTTATATTCACATTAAATGTATAACATTTAATGATAAAGCTTACACAATAACAAGCTTCAGCAAATTTAGTGATTTTTTTAGTCATGAAACTATTTTTAATACAATTAATATTGCTGATGGATTTTTTGTTGATGATGGTTTTCCAATTGACAATTATTATAATATTAATCCTATTTCTTTAACTGTGAATAATGAAGCAAAGAAAGAAGATAGAATATCTTGGCATATTGTTTGGTTTTTTTTGACAGGAAAGTCTATTAGATGGATTGCAGACTATAGTAATTTAAATAAAAAACAAGTTGAAAATTCATTAAATAAATATTACACGAATTCAGGTGTTTTAAATCAAAAAAATTTGCGGGCAATTGCCAGAAAATATGGTTGGTGTAATTATGTTGATAAAAATACGGTGGAACTTATTAATTTTCGCTTAAGTGAAGATGAAAAGATTTTAATATAGAAAAAGTTAGTTGTATATTTTTTATTTTTAATTGTTAATGGTTTTATGTGCTTTTTCGGGGTGTTTTTGTGAATTTTATCACAATCACCCCCCTTTATTTGGGACAGCTGTCCCAAGACATTGATTTTTATTTGTGTAATATAAATTCAGTCCAAAGGGATGGGTAAGGATATGAATGCAAACAAACATAAAAAAATTAGTGTTGATATTAGTTTGGTAACAGAAGAATGGTTAGTTAAAGCAATTGAATTATCAGGAAGAACTAAAAAAGAAGAAATTAGGATACGTCTTGCTCATAGTTTAAAAAACATTGAAAAAATAGATGAAAATTATTGGGAAATAATCTCAGCCTAATTTAATTTCTTGATTTTATAAACTGTTAAATAAAAAGACAGCGGGAAGACTTTGCCATTAAAAAATGGATTTGTCGGGCTGGGGCGGTAGCGCATTCAATCCATCATGTTTTTATCACGCTTTATTTCTTTGTGCTTAATGAAGGAATAAAGCGAGCTAAAGGCTCAATTGTTATTAAATACTCTTGAAGAGTTTATGTTGAAAATAATGAAACATCTATTAACAAGGAAATTGCTATGTCACAACTGACTATCGAAAATACGCCAGCCCGTAAGAAGGGATTATTTAAACGT
>NZ_JBMWDT010000021.1:0-60954 GCF_049545585.1 Providencia sp. NPDC089933 | reverse complement strand
AAACAATCGCTCAGTGATCGGTTTAGCGTTGGCCGTGGTATTACGCACCGCCAGTTTGTATACCCGAACTTCGCCGCCATTCCACATTTCATCCGTAGACACCACATACCCCGACGGTAATGACAAGGTTGGCGTAACGGTGACAGGTGCTTTAGCAAAACCTTGCGGGACTTCGCCGTTGAGTAATGCTTTATGCAGTCCAATCAGCATTTGAGGATAAGGCAGAGAACGCTCCCATTGTTTGGCTGCTGGACGTTTCGCAGGGACTGACGACACCAACTGCAACACGCGACCATCCCGTTTTTGCGGAACCGCCACTACTGACACGGTCAAACCGCCTGCGGTACGGACATAAAAGGTAAACGGTTTGGTTTGCGTGGTCATCAACACTACGCCACCACTGAGCTGACCCGTTGCCCCTTTTTGGTTGCCATTGATAAACATGCCTTGTGCACTATCAATCGCGACAATCCGGTCGCCTGGCACCACCAACATATTTGGCTCACTGTTACTAAAGGCCACACGCACTTGCGAATCAGGCGAGACAGGAATTTTTACAGGTAAAGTTGCAGCGGGCTCCGCTAAACTGAAGGCAGAAAAGAGGCCCAAACTCAGGGCCAATAACGCCAGTTGACTTAACTTACTTTTTCTTCTTTTCATCGACTTGTACCTCAAAGCCCCCTATTGTCGTGAGCCCATTTGCGTACTTCAGAGTTAATCGTAATGTCACCCGTTCAGGTAGCGATTTACGGTTGCCAATCCACGTTTGGATATCACCGTGAATATCGACAATGCCAGAATTGGGATACACATCCATTCCGGACAAATAAAAGGCACTGGTGACATTGTTTTCAATGATTTGTTTCGCTTCTTCAGCCAAAATCTCTTGCATCTGCGGTCGCTGACTATTATCAAAAAATCGTAATAAGGCTTTGTGATTAGCTTTAACCGATTCTGGTGATACGTTGTAACGTAAGAAAATCAACGACTGTGCGGTTTGTTCGAGGTAGTTGGCATCCGCATGCGAACGACTTAGGGTAAACGGGGTTTCAAAGAACTGCGGGATATAGGTCATTTCACGGCTATCAATTAAAGTGGCAATATTCGACCACGCCAGAATATTCCCTGTAATGCTTCCTCCTAATAAGCAAACTAATATAATGAAAATGAGTGATGTGAATTTGTGGGCAGATTTGGCTGCGCTCAGTTTCACCGTGACCTCCTGTTATTTTAACCAGAGCCTGAACGCGGAGTCGGGAAGTCGTTTGTACATTCCCTGAAAACAGAAGGAAGGCAAATACCAGTAACACGCATTAATCAGCCAATCTGTTCCCCTCCCTTTTTTGAAATACCTCAGTGCAAACCAGAGCAAAGCGCCAACGACAACCCCTGCAATATATTGCTTGTCCATGACTCCCCAGCATAATGGGAGAGCAATGGCACAGGTTTCATCGAGCGGTAAGCCGATTGGACGGCTTTGCTCCGTCAGCGTCTGAGGAAAGATGAATCGCTTAGCGCGCTCTTCTTCCATTACGCTGTTCCTTCAATACCAAATGACGTCTCTTATGGTGTCACGCCTGGTGCACGGGCACGGATAATGGCAAAGATAATACCGGTGATCACAAAGAACACAGGGATTAACACGAATGTCGCTGGGTTGTGATTACGTAAATACATCAAGAAGACCAACACCACTTCCGCTAACATGAAGTAATAAATCAGGGTTGAATCTTCCCCGAAGCTTGCTTCGGCATCTTCACGGCCCGCAGCCATTAAGTCATCCGCCGCCATTGCCCCTTTAGAGACTAAAAATGCCATCATCGGCAAACCGATTAAACGGAATAAAGTTTTACCCAGTTTAAAGTTCATCGCATCAATAGCACGTTTAAATAATCCCTTCTTACGGGCTGGCGTATTTTCGATAGTCAGTTGTGACATAGCAATTTCCTTGTTAATAGATGTTTCATTATTTTCAAAACAAACCCTTAAAGAGTATTAGATAGTAATTGAGCTTTTAGCTCGCTTTATTCCTTCATTAAACACAAAGAAATAAAGCGTGATAAAAACAAGATAAATTGAATGCGCTACCGCCCCAGCCTGACAAATCCATTTTTTAATGGCAAAGTCTTCCCGCTGTCTTTTTATTTAACAGTTTATAAAATCATGAAATTAAAATTTAAATAATTTATTTAGCTATGTCCCAGTAACTTCCTGTAATTTCATGTTCATTGTATAGGCTATAGACAAGTCTTAATAATGCTTCGTCTTGTTTAGAGCGACCTGCTGATTTAGCTGAATTAGCTAACAATTCATGAATTCTAGAAGAAATAGGGATAGTTAATCTTATCGCCTTAAATTTTTTAGTTGTCATTAACGTGAATTCCTAAGTGAAATTTTAAACACTATATCTAATAAAAAAAATAATGGAATTAGACAACTGCCCCATATTTACAGATTGTTACAAATATGGGGCGTTCGTCCAATTTCATTAGAACAGATGTATAAAGAAGTCTTTTAATAAATCACGAGGAATATATTTTTTCCATGAATAAACTTCAGCAACATATTTAAAGTTTCCCTCACCTAACAATTCCATTTTTCCATATACAGATTTCATTTTATTTTCAACAGTAGTTCTAGAAACATTTAGAAATGATGCTATTTGTCTATATGACATACCAGAGATAAACAACCATGCTATTTTCCATTCATCCTCTAATAACTCGTCAGATGGATTAACATTTTTAAACCTTTCCAAAGGAATTTTTTCAATATCTTTATCCTTACAAATTATATTAATATCATAAAGACTTAAATTATTTATAAATAAACTAATAGCTTTTAAAAAAAACAAATCATCATTGAATCTTGAAATTTGAATAAAATAAATAGGAGGTTCTTTTAATTGACGATTAAGTGAATAAGAAGGAAAAGAAACCACAATGTCCTTTGAGGTTACATCCCAAAAATCACTTTTAAGAAGATTAGAAAAAGAAGGGTAAAAAATGTTATATAAAAATTGTTCAATACCTGTTAGCTTGAACAGGTTAGAAGCTAAAAAAACAGAGTTTTCGTTTAATATGGCCCATACATCTTCATTTTTAAGATGAAAATCAAAAAAATCGAGCAAAACCTCTTGTTTTATTACGCTTAGATCAATAGGATCACATGCAGACATTTAACCATCTCCTTTAGGCTAGGTTATCTGTTTAGCTCAATAAGGGAGCTCGTAACTCCTTTATTGAGCGATTCATATTTTTTCTATATACCAATCATGTTGGCATTGTTAAATAATAACTTTAATTAAATAAACAATCAATTATTAATTTTAATTAATGTGATGTTTATTATCAAAATTACATAATAAAATATTATTCTAGAAAAAATAGGTACCATATTGATTTTAACTTAATCTTCTGGGAAGAAATTATTAATTAGCATTTCTGTCTCACGTTTCATCTCAGCTATACCCTCCCTAAAATCATAGCGGCTATCTTCTTTTATTTCATTAATATTAAATAACATCTGAAAAATCATTTGAATACATTGACGTGTTTTAGTTGAATCTTCTAACATTTGTTTTTTATAGAGATCTTCCCATGTCATTCCGTCATCATCTGTTTCATCCGCCTTCTTTTTTAAATTCATCGTGACACGAACGCCAATATCCAGCATTTCAGAACAGACGCTCGACATATTTGCATCAGCATGACTTGCACCATCCGCTCGCCGTTCATCAACAATCTCTCTAATTGCATCATAAACTTTTTGTGACATATATACGTTTTGTCTTGCCATTTATTTAACCTATTTATTTGAGTGCTAATTGAGTGTCTATTAAAATCGATAGTATCATATTCTTAGTGCTTTAGAAGTGCTAATCTTAACTTTTTTAAGCACTCTATTAGTGCTAAAATCTAGGCACTAATAGAGCACTGCAATTTTCAATTTATTGTTTTAACTTAATTAGCCACAAGATAGCCACAAAACAGCACTAACTTAGCCACATCTCAGCACTCTTTTAGCACTTAACACAAAGATTTTTAAAATTTTTACCCATTTATTTTTAATTAACACCCTGATTTAATGATAAATTCATGCAAAATGAAATTTTGCGTAGTGTGTGAGTTCTTTCTTTCAGAGGAGCATATTTATTGCTCCTCCTTTCTTTTGGCTTGCATTTAAATAGTGCTTTATTTTTTATTAAAATGGGCGATTCTGAGCTAAGAGAACTTATTATTAAATGGAGTTTTATATGCGAATGATCTGTATTCTCATTGCGTTATTTTTTTCGCCTTTTTCATTTTCGTTTGATTGCTATGATAAAGCAGGAAATGATTATCAAATTGACCCTGATTTATTACGCGCAGTTGCCTTTCGTGAAAGCTCATTCCAACCAAATGCGATTAACCAAGCTTCACCGACGCGATACGCTATTGGCTTAATGCAAATTCATTCGCAAAACTTTAACGAATTAGCACAGCATGGCATTACCGAAAATCAATTAAGGTTAGATCCGTGTATGAATATTTATACGGGCGCGTTTTATCTCGCTAAATTTATTCGTATACAAGGGGATATCTGGAAAGGCGTAGGGGCTTATAATGCAGGGTTGAAAAAATCCGAGGCTCAAGAACAAAAAAGAAATCAATATGCGCTTGAGGTCTATCATATTTATCTTAACATTAAAAAAAATAACTAAACTTACTCCTTTTACTTTCTATTTTTAACGCTATAATCACGTTTAATATTAAGTAATGCATGTGGCTTAGTATTAAAACGAGAAACGCGCCTTTATGGCGCGTTTTCTTTAATAACTGGTTTTTCTTAATTCTCGACCAATTTCCCCACCTATCCCATCATTTCCAATAATTTGTTCTCGTCCAATTTTGTATAACTTACCTTGATGATAATTTTCAACGCTCATTAACGTCGTATCAAACTCATAAGACTCGCCATATTTATCAATAAGTGATTTGATTGCCAACGCGATTATTTCATCACTGTAATGACGATTTGTAAAAACATAATCAGCACCACCATAAACCATATTAAATGGTGAGCTTTCATTGTAAGAGTAATCAGTATAGCAATCGAAGCGTGACGTTTTATATTTTTTGACAATCGAGTCGACTTCATCCACTGTCGGGCCATCTGTCCATGATACATAATAAGAACTGTAATATTGTTTACGAACTGAAAATTTAGTTTTTGGAAAATGTTTTTTTAACTCTGCACGAATATTTTTACCCACTATTTTTACTTTATTGTCTGAATTAGCGGTTATCTGGGTTAAGTGTGAATATTGATTATTATTTTTTTGAAATTCGACACCTTGATTAAATTCGATTTGTTTTTTTTCTTCCTCAGATTTTTCCGTTTGTTCGAATTCTTCTGATTGTTTAATTAATGATTCAATTGTTTCATTATCAACAATTTCATTTTTAACTTCCCACTGAATCCCCCCCCTTAAAACAGATTCTGGTAAGCGATTTGATTTATCACCATTGTAAAATACAATATCAAATTCTGCGTTGCCTCCACTTACAATGACATTACATAGATTCGTCACTGTATCTGGTTTTTGTTCTCCATGGATTTGAGTGATCACTCCCAAGCCATGATTATATAAATTTGTATAAACAACCTGACCAACCGATAATAATGTTTGCTGTTCCATAATTTTTTCTCTCTTTAATTAATGAAGTTTGATTAAGCGCAAGCCCGAGACTTGCGCAGGATTTAATTAATCAATGGCATTCAATATCTTTGTTTGTGATTCAGGGGGTAATGTGAAAATAAAATCCCGTAGTTGATGAAAATAAGCAGAAATACGCTCACATTCTTCTGTGTGCCCTTTTTCATCAGTGACGAATGAGAAATGACTTAACATCATTAAGGTCACAATGATCCCCGCTTCTTGGGCGCTAACATCGTCCATAAAGCCGTTTGGTGAGGTGAGCATATAGCCTTTTGTCGGTTGCAAATAAAAACCGTTATTCGACAACGTATAAAAATCCCAATACCCGCCGTTATAGGCTACAGCATTCCGAGTCATCCAGTTATAGATTGCATTTTCAAATGCAATGCAATACCGCCCTAATTTTGAAGGTAAAAATTTTAAACGGGCTCGCTCGTTCTTCACCTCAATAGCAGTGATTACAGTTTCGTCTTTTCCATTTCTTTCGTTAGATTCTTGAGCTGCAAGGCTTTGTTGTTGAGTCATTTTAGTGTCTCCTTTGGGTTAATGATTTCTTTCGTTGAGTTCCTTCGCTGCAAAGGGCGTACATAGACGAAATGAGGAAGGAAGCAAGGGCGGAGGCAAAATTGTTGGAAAGCGCAGCGACAAGAATTTTGCTGGAGTGCACTTTACGCTTGCTGGATGACGAATTGAGTCTATGTTTAAGCCCGAGCGGAGGGGCTTGGCGAAAGATTAACAACACAGTGGCTGAAAATGACGCAACCCGACTTGCGGCGAGAGAATCGAACCGCAAGGCGTCCTTTGAGCTTAACAACGTTAAGCGGTTTATCAGGGGCGGCTCCCTTAGGGAGCTTGCACCCCTGTCCTTTGCGCCACGCGTCAGCGTTAAAAGGCGCAGGGGTTGTCTTTGTCGGATTGAGCCTGGCTCGATGCCAGGATTAAGCCGATGCGCAAATAGGGGAATAAATCCCCTTGAAAATAACGTGAATTAGGCTGTAAGAAAGGATTTAAAGCGGAATGAGTTTAACATTAACATCGGGGTATACAGTGTTTGGCGAACTTCCAAGGTCAAGCTGTTGCCGATATTCACAATCGCAGGTATCCCCAATAATGCCAGTTGGACGTAACACATTCGGGCGGCAACTTCATCAATATCCGTACACACCGCAATCATTTGCGTTTGTGAGTTATAGCCTTGTTGTAAAACAGAATTTGCACAGGCAATCACCATTCCGCCCGCCCCGCACGTAGGCTCGCACACACTGATATAGCCATTTTTTTCAATTATCTTGCTGCAATCACCAATGATAAAATTTGCCATTAGCTGGCTGATATGAAATGGGGTGAAAAACTGCCCCCATGCCCCTTCGCCAAGTTCTAATGACATAAAGAGTTCCCCTAAAAAATCAGTCGCTTGACTGTCTAAGGCATTAACACAAATTGCCATTAATTTGGCGAATACATCTAAATCGGCTCTTTCATAACGCGCAATCACGTTAAAGTAAGTTTGTTCCAACTCAGGACACTGTTTTACGCTGTTTTCTAATGAAATCGCGGCAACATGAATAAAATCTCGAAATACGTCTAAGCGACTGTGATAACGTGCCGTTTGATTAAATAATTGAATAAATTCCTTGTGAAAATCGCGCTTTGATTTGGCGTTAACCGTGGTTAGGTTTGCTTTCTCGACTATTTTGTCTGTCTTTGTGTCTATCTTACTGGGCAAACCTGAGATAATAGGGCTGGCTCCTTTCGCGGGTTGGCTTAAATCCACATCAAAAAAACTCAATTGTGACATATCGACGCTCCAGAACTGCCCCTGAAACAAAAACAGGGGCAGTGATTTAACTTAAATCCACGATTTACGCAGTTCTAAACAACGCAAAAGTTGCCCCAAACACTGGTTATTCATTGCAGGGATGCGAACGGGCTGTTTTCGTTTAAGTTGTTTGTCGATATGCCGCGCCATTGACCGATAACACGGCTCAATTTTACTTATTGTCATATCGTGACGCACGACCCGACGTTTTGACAGGGCGGGCATTTGGGGCTTTACAGGGTTGGCAGCGTATGCCATGATTGTTGAGTTCATAGGAGCTACTCCTTTGAGTGAGTTGATGCCTTGAGTTCCTCGCTAAAGTCATTCAAGGCACGGATTAAGCAGGCGCAAGCCTGCTTTTTTCATTGTTGTGCCAGCAATCCAGCACAACGCACACGCGAAATAATTTGCGCATGAGATAACGTTAATACATCCCGAAACGTAAAATAACGTTCGTCCACTTTGACAAAAATGTCAGTCACGTTCCCTAAAACCATCTCTTGCAATTTAAAGGACTCCGTATTGTTATTGCCTTGCCAATCCAGCGGGGGCATAACGGATAACGCATCCATAAATTGCATTAAGGTAATCTCTGTCGGGGCAGTTTTAGCCGCTTGTTCACGTCCTATCCAATACATCAATTCCGCGCTTTGGGTTTCTGAGTAACTGTCTGTTTCGTACTGCTCTAATGCGTGATACATACTCTTTCTCCTTTTATGATTTAGTGGTGGGTCAATATCGAACTGGCTCGATATTGAATAGCGCGTTACGATTTCGCGCTATTCAATAGGTCGCTTTAACGGTATTGGCGAACCTGTTTTTTAAACGGTTTAAGGTGGTTGGCGTTTTCAATTTCGCAGTAAGTTAAATCGGTGTTTTTTGTTCCATCGGTTAAGGCATATTGGTAATTCATGTTCATTTTTTCCGCGAATTTCGTTTTTTTCAGAAAAGTGAAGAATTCCGCAATGGAATTGAAGTGATAAACGTCATCCGTTTGCCCTGTCACATTTTTCTTATGGGTTTCCGCAATAAAAATTTGATAATTCATGTTGATACTCCTTGTTTTTGGCTTTTAACTCATCTTTCTGGAGGTTTTGGCGTGGCGGTGTTGACGTTCACCGATGGCCTCGTAGTTCTCTTTGAAAGTGTTAATTCATCTTACTGTCAGTTCAGTCGCGGCAAGGGCGTGCATAGCTGAGACGAGGAAGGAAGCAAGGGCGGAAGCAAAATTGTTGGAAAGCGCAGCGACAAGAATTTTGCTGGAGTGCACTTTACGCTTGCTGGATGACGAGTTGAGGCTATGTTTAAGCCCTAGCGAATGGGCTGATAGTAAGAAAATAACCGTCGGGTGAGGAGGCAATCGGCCGACACGCAACGCGTGGCGTCTTTAACGGCCGTGCGAAGCACGAAATGCCGTGCAGTTAGGTTTCGCTTGCTATCCGAAGGACAGAGACGCTTGCGGCTCTGCGGAAACCCATTCCTAAAACGAATGGAGTTGGAGTGTAGGCGACAGCTCGATAACGTCGAGCTGCCGTAGGAACCCATAAGGGGTTATTTTATGTTTATGATAAAAATTTCTTAACTCATTGTTATTAAAATTAAAGCTGTAACTTACTTAATCACTCGCTCAGTAAAACTCAATCTCTTTTTAACCGTATAGACTGGTTTTACACCGAAATACTGACTTTCTTTTGCTAACCAGATCTTAAGCTCAACAAGAAAATGTTCGGGTGTATACCGAACATTTTCTTGCAATGCGCGGTATAATTCGACATTCATTGGGGTATATTGATGTAATAAATGCATTAAGTTTCCATTCACTATTTAAAATGAGAAATAACTTTAATTTAATGAAAAGAGTGATACTCAAGCACCAATAGACCAGTACTACGGGAACAACTAAGCCCACAATCGGTAAATTCGCCAAGATCAGCCATACAGACCCGACAGTTAACGTCAAAAACCAAACGAAAAGTCCCATTTTTTCAGCGAAATAGCGTGTTCTTACGCCGTGTTTTATTTTGCATAAATCCTGATAGGCAAACTCAAACCGCTGCTGTTCGGTGATTTCAGTAACATCATTTTCGATATTTTTCACTTATCTCATCCTTAAAATAGCACAAGACTGGTTGCCAAAAATGCGCCTTTAACGTCCTGACTCGAGGGGTAATAATAGGTCACATGCCCTTCTCTAGGCACTGCCTTGTAATAACCCACATTGATATCTTCACAGGCTAACCACGTTTCTCGATCACTCTGTGAAATTTCATTCGCGGCAATTGCTGAGTTAATGACCGTTTCTTTTGTGTGCTCACCGCGCATCATTAGCACCAAACTGTCTTCAGTTTCGAGTAAAACCACATTCCATTCATTCATGGTCAACGCCCTTTTTACCGATTAATTTATTAGGAATGGTATAATTATCCAGTAATTGCTCACCGTATGATCGGGTATCGATATCCTCATTGAAATCCAAGAGAGCCGACCACAACGGGGCAAAATCAAGGTATTTTCGCAAGTTTAAATTGTTAAATCGCGTCGTCCAGTTTACAAGCAATTCAATCAAATCATACTCTTCAATCCCATCATGATTAAACCGGTTGTACCACGATTTAAACTCACTGGGGGTAATAAAGGCTAACTCAATTTCGGCTTGGGCTAATCGATTTTGATACTGTTGCTGCGCTTTAATTTGGGCTTTTTGTCGGGCACGGCTCACTACCTGTACTTGAGAATGAATTTTTCGCCCCTGCCGTTCACGGTCGCGGTAATCCAGCTCAGGAAAAAAATCACGCACATGATGATCGCATAACGGCAATGGACAAATATAACCACGGGACTGAATAAACGTATCTAGAGCCGAAAGATAGCGATTTTTTGACGGCATTTCACGTTTATCATCAAAAGATAACACCAACGTAGAGTGCAAATCTTTTGCGGTTATTGCCCCTTTATTCCCTGTAAAAAATCGAATTAACGCACTCGCATAGGGATAGCTTTTTTGGTATTGCCCTTTTTGCATTTTATCTTCGACAAAAAGGATGGCTTTTGCTGCGGCATATTGACGGTCATTAAACGGCACAAGGGCTAAATGGTTTGGAATCGTTGTCATGATTATTCACACTGCCCTTTCGGGCAGTGTCTCCAGTCTGATTATTGCGCGTTATCGGTGTGGTGAGTGTCAGCGTTTACATTCAGAAAACAGCTCGGCAACCAATGGGTATCTTTGAGGGTATTTTCAGCCAACTCCGCAGCATCCCCTTTCTTCATTTTGACAGCTTCAAGGGCTTTATCTGCTGCCCCTGCATCCACTAAACAATCGCTGATTTGGTCTTTACTGATACGCCCAAAGAAATTGGCTTTTGTTGGCTGCCACCACTGACGAAAATCAAAGGCAATTGCCTGTTCAATTGGGCGCAGGGCTTCGGCTAACGTGTTATCGTGCGGAGCATAATGATTGACTTCACTCAACGTTTGCGCAGAGCAAAACGCCAGTAACGCGACTAAATCCGCTTGCTCCCATGACAACAACCAAGAAAAATCGGCTTGCCATGCGTCAGGGAGACGCGCTGACCACGACTCAAATTGCGTATTGAGTAATTGCAATGCTTCACTGTCTTGGGCGGTCGGGGCATTTTTGAGTAACTCTTCCTGAGAAAGCGAAAACTTAATGTTAAATGCAGTTTTGGCATACGGTGAACCAAACACTTGAATGCATGCATCATGAACCAAAATCGCCAGTGCCACGTTTGGATGTTGTGTTAATGCCGCTTGAACCGCTAATGTGCGCTCCGAAGAAAGACTTTTGCACAAGGCTGCGCTGTAGGTAGAAACCGTCTCAACTTGAGTCGTTGATTGCTCACTTTCACTACTTTCCGTTTCGCTTTCCGCTTCACTGCACGGTGACTCTTGCTGTGCTAAGTCAATGACGCCACGGATGACACACGGTTCTCCATCACGGTCAAGGTAGACAACAACGCCTTTTGTGGCTTTTCCATCGGCTGTCCACGCTTGATTTTTAGTCCGACTTTCAATGCCCTCGATTTGATTTTCGCAATCATTCACGGCTTGCCAAAGGTCGATTTGTTCATGATATTCCTCTGCATTTAATGCTTGTTCCCGTAAATCCGCTTCACGAGCACGCAATTCAGCCAGTAAATCCGCAAATTCAGGGGGAATGACCGCCTCGGGCGCATGACTGAGAGACAAGGTTTCCCCACCATTACCGTAAAAGCTCGGACGCTCTAAACGGGCAGTACCGAACTGCCAACCCTCAATATCCGCTAACAGTTCCGCACACGCACTGAGTTTATCTAGTGCCATTTTTTCTAATAGCGGGGCGTTTTCAATAAATCCTGCTTCGGTAAATAGGTCAATTTCAAGGGTTCCCCCTGCTTGCTCGTAGGCATCCAACCCCACAAACTTCACCAGTCGATTATTTTCGACGGGGGTTTTGGTTTCTTCAATCGCTTCACGTAAGTAAGGTGGCTCTTTTTTCCAACCCATTGCATTGTTCCACACCATCACTTGACGCTCATGGTCAGGGGTTCCGGCTAACGCTTGCAGTTGGTCTAGGGTAATATTATCCGCATCCAATTCGGCTAACAGCTCAGGCGCCATGTTTGCTAAACGCAGACATTTTTTAACGTGATGAGTGCTGAACCCTAATAAGTCACCGATTTCAGCCGCATTTTTGCCTGTTTTTTGTAGCTCGATAAAAGCATGAAGTTGGTCGGCTGGGTGCATAGCTTCACGTTGGCTATTTTCCGTCAGGGAAATAATCAGCGCATCGGACTCTGAAACCACTTTGACAGGCACAGGGAAACTCGACGCTAAATGCCCTTTTGTCACCAATTGTTGTAACGCCAGTAAACGACGTTGACCCGCAGCAACCCCGTAGACGTCATTGTCCATCGGGTAAACCACCAAGTTTTGTAATACCCCGACCGCTTGAATACTGTCTGCCAGTTCGGACAAGACTTTTTCGTCGATTGGACGTTTACGGACATTGAATTCACTCTGTACCAATGCCGATAACGGCAATACATGCGCTTCCATACTGTCCAATGCCTGATAAATCGCGTCGGTTTGTGCGGATTTTGTGCCTTTTTTTGCTTTACGTTGTTTTGGGTTAATGATAGTTTCTAATGTAGACATAATTGATACCTCTATTGTTTTTAATGTGTCTTTGCTAAGAGAGTGACAAGGCTCTCTTAGCACCTAAGATGCCTGAATCAGTTCAGGACGCAGATAGAACATGTTGTTTAAATTGTCACTAAAGCCAATCGGATAACCGTCTTTCATAAAAATACTGTTGGAATCGTATGCATCACTGTGCAGCGTGATTTCTTCGTCGTACAACTCAGGTGAGATATCCCCCTCGAATAAATCCAATAACCGTGTTAATGGCGCAATGTAATGCAATAAATCGGCTTTCTGACTATCCGTCAGTGGGTTTTTAACCCTTCTTTCGTTAGATTCTGGAGCTGCAAGGTTTTGATGTGATGACATTTTTGAATCCTCCACCGTGTTAATGATTTCTTTCGTTGAGTTCCTCCGCTGCAAAGGCCGTACATAGCCGAGACGAGGAAAGAAGCAAGGGCGGAGACAAAATTGTTGGAAAGCGCAGCGACAAGAATTTTGGTGGAGTGCACTTTACGCTTGCTGTATGACGAGATGAGGCAATGTTTTAGGCCAAGCGGAGGTGCTCGATGAAAGATTAATCACACAGGTGATGAAAATGACAGCACCCGACTTGCAGCGAGAGAAGCGAACGGTAAGTCGCCATTAACGCTTAGCGTAGCTAAGCAGTGAACCAGGGGCGGTCCCGCAGGGAGCTGCACCCCTGCCCTTTACGCCACGTTGAAAACGGAAAAAGGCGCAGCGGTTGACCTTTCAAGCCGGTTGTCCCCATTTTCCACATTTGGCGAGCCAGTGAACGCGCCCCAAACAGGCGCGTGAACGGAAGTGTACGGGGAATCTGCGCCAACTGTGTGTAAATGGGGTCAATCCGGCGTTCGGCTTAAGCCTGGCTCAATGCCAGCATGAAGCCGTTGCCCCGAAACGCAAAAAAAGCGTATCCACAAAATCAGTGGATAACTTGAAATAGCCCTGTTAATAAAAAGGTTAATAGCCTGATTAATGAATGAACATCAACACTGCTCAAAAAATCACCGCCCAATGATTAGCATTTTACGATAGGAATATCCGAGAATTGCGTTGTCCAGCGAGGCGAGAGAAATTGCTGCTTCATTTTCCATAAAGCTGATTGCGATTGAACACCCTGACCTGCAAACCAGATAGCCCCTTTTCCGCGATTAATCTGGTCAATCGTCTGCATCAGTTCACCACTTTTGCGAAAAGCATGGCCACTTTCAAACAAATTCAGCTGCACTTGCCCTGAAGGGGAAAATTCACTGAGTAATATGCCACTTTTGCTGTATTTCACATTCGGAAGCCAAAGTCTGTCAAATAACCCCACGGCTGCCTGAATAATCTCGCGTGTATCTTGGGTCGGATAAATGAGCGCTTGGGTTTCTTGTCGATAATAGTGCGGCTCATGATGAGAAAAATGGCTACTCTGCACCCACAATGTGACTAATCGACAATACTGTTTTTCTTCACGCAATTTTTCTGCTGCACGTTCAGCAAAGGCACACACCGATTGGCGAACTAACTCATAATCCATCACTTTATGGCCGAATGAACGGGAGCAAATAATTTGCTGCTTAGCGGGCGCAATTTCTTCCAGCTGAAGACACGATTCACCGTTCAGTTCGCGCACGGTTCGCTCTAATACCACTGAGTACATTTGGCGTGCCTGGGTCGTTGACAACCGACTTAAATCCAAGGCAGTTTCAATTCCGCTTTGATTCAGGCGTTTTGCCAGTTTACGCCCTATTCCCCAAATGTCCCCAACCGGGACGAGTGCCATGAGTTTTTTCTGACGATTGGGTGAACTTAAATCGACGACACCACCTGTTTTCTTCCACGTTTTGGCGGCGTGGTTCGCTAGCTTAGCTAACGTTTTGGTACTGGAAATTCCCACGCCGACAGGCAAATGTGCACACCGGAATACATCCTCTTTTAATTTATGGCCAAGTTCATGCCATGAATACAATGTATTCATGCCCGTCAGGTTACAAAAGCTCTCGTCAATACTGTAAACCTCAATTTGAGGCACGATTTGAGCAACCACCGCCATAAATCGATTACTGAAATCGGCATACAATGGATAATTTGAAGAAAATACAGCCACTTGCCTTTGTTTGATTATCTGCTTAATTTCAAAATAAGGGGCTCCCATACGGATATAGGGCTTCGCCTCCGCCGAACGCGCAATCACACAGCCATCATTATTCGAAAGGCAAATAATCGGCTTTCCTTTTAAATCGGGGCGGAAAACGGATTCACAGGAGGTATACATAGAATTGACATCGATGAGCGCAAACATGTTATTTACCGACAGGTATGCACGGCATAACGAACAACGCCGAAAATTTTCACGTCCGTATCGTCATTGATGGGGATAGCGGGAAATTGACTGTTAGCAGGAATAAGCGCTTTAGTCGGTGTGATTTGCAGGTACTTGCAGGTGAATTCGCCATCGTATTCAGCAACCACTATTTCCCCATGACGGGCAGTCAGGTGACTTTCAACGACTAATAAGTCACCGTCAAAAATCCCCGCATCCTTCATCGAATCGCCAGAGGCGCGAAGAAAATAGGTACTTTCAGGATAACGAATAAGTTCGGCATCAAGCGATAAACGACGCTCAACGTGGTCTTGAGCTGGACTGGGAAAACCACAGGCAATTAGACTTTCGAAAATGGGAATTTGCATAGCGCACCAATACTGTATAAATACACAGCATAAGTATACTTTACTCCATTTTAAAAAACAAACATGTGAATTTATAACTCACATCTACTATTTCGCATGCGAAATGGTTTTCTAATTCCTTCTATACAAACGTAATACATCAGATGTTAATTTATAATGTTGCTTACCCCACCGTCCAAAAATGTTCTCCTCAATATAATCTCGATTATTTTTGTCACCTTGATCTCTATAGTAGTATATTAAAATGATTCCTTTATCTTTTAGATAGTTTGCAACTTGAGTTATATTTGTCCTTACATAACCAGTATTTGATTGGAACAAATCCAGATCAATACCATCTAATCCGTTATCAAAAGCATCAAGTAAATATGCTAGCAAGGATGATGATATTGAACGACGTCCTGAAGATGTAATTATTTTTTCTAGTCCCGAAAAAGTCATTTTCTTTTTTTATGCCTTCTAAAATTTGCATCTTCCTCTATGGCTGCAGTAACCCAGCCTGCTGCAATATCTTGATTTATATGTTTAGGTAGATAACTTAACATCTCAGCTATACTATTTTTCTTATATAACCGTTGCAATAGCGATGCCATTCCGCACCATTCTACATGTGTGCTTGGTTTCCATTCATTAGCAAATAATAATAGAAGAGCGCTTTGTGCAGCCCAAAGTGGCGTGTTTGTCGGTGTTGTTTTTGTCCATTGGATTAATGCAGAACCTGGAATTGATTTAGACCTTTCAGTAAGACCGAGCTCAATTGCTGTTTGACATAATATTTTTGATTTTTCTGTTGCTGTACCAGATATTTGCAATAACCATGTTTTAATAATCTGGCCACGAAACTCTGTGGCCATAGTTGAAAATGGCGTACCTATCATTTGATCTGTACTAACCCTTTTACTATTAATTTATCAACATTGACAGAGTTGATGCTATTTTCAAGCTTTACCCATACAACCCCGTCACTTTCAGGCTTTTTATCCGTGAGAATAATACCTATCTTGTTATCAAACTCCACCTGAACATGCCACACATCATTTGTATTAACTTGAGATTTTGAATGAGAAACTTGTTTTGATTTCGCATGCGAAATTTTTTCTTTATCTCTATTTTTTATTTTACTTAATTCATCTTTTGCTTCATTACGAGAAACACCATTTTTTCTTGCTTTTTCAACAAGTTTTTCAGCAATTTTGGGGTTAATTTCATTTATCTGAGTAAGTGTATATGCTAAGTCTACATCTAAAGTTACTTTATCTTTTAGTAATGTGGTAACACTTTCAGGAGCACTTATTAATTTTAAATGTTTACTCACAAATGATGTAGGTTTACCTACAGTTTTTGCTATTTCTTCTCCAGTCATTCCATGAACTGTTTTAAGCTCATTAAATGCTATTGCTGTTGCTAAAGGTTTAAGGCCGGATTGTTGTAGGTTTTCTATCAACTGACCAATAATTCGAAATTTATCGTTTTTGGGTGGAGAACCGACATAAATATCAATAAAGGTATCTCCTCTTTTTTTTGCTGTTCGCCAACGAGTTTCACCCATCCAAATTCTATAACCAGTCCTATCTTTTGGATAACAACGCGGTGGTGTTAATATCCCTACAGTGTTAAACGTATCAGCCATTCCCTCTATTATGGAGTCATCAAAATCTTCCTCTGGACGAACTTGACTCTCTGCATAAACTTCATCTATTGAAACTCTAATTATTTGCCCTTCCGTTTCTAATTCAGGGCGGGCAATATCAGTCATAATTTGGTGAGCAGCAATATCTCTGATTTCCTCATTAGGTGACTTAGTTTCAATAACTTTGTTAATTGCTTCGGTTGCCGATTTACGATTTTGATCACGTAGTCGACTCAAAAATTGTTTTTTAGCCATTTAATTTATCCTACCTGTTTCACAATTCGTTTTGCTAATTCTTCATATTGAATTGCTGGTTTAGATTTAGGCTCATATTCTTTAAATGTCATACCTAATTCTATAGCTTCTTTTGCTGTTGCTTGAGCAAACGAAATATAAGCTAAGATATAATCTTGGGTATAACCTTTATCTTCAAGTATTTCGACTAGCATATTAAGGTTATGAGTATCCACAGCCCCCAAATAACCATCAAAAAGTGGTTTTGAATAGTTCGCAACTGTAGCTTGAGTCACATAGGTTCCCAAAAATTGTAACGATGGATTATAGTTTTTCTTTATTTTTTGCATGTAAGTTAATTGTTTAGCTACAGCATTCCTTGATTGTTTTTCTAGTAAGGTTGGAATTAATAAATAATCAGCAGCCATATGACTTGCTACCATTACATTAGAATATGAAGGGGCTGAGTCTATAAAAATAAAATCATATTTTTCCTTCAATTCTAATATACGATCTCGGAAATCAAACATACAATCAGAGTGTCTATAGTTAACCTCATTAAGTTCACTCGTTGTGCCTATGAAGTCACGTCCATCATCTAGAGTTATCGGTTTAATGTCAGTATTAGAAAAAAACAATTGATAGGTATTAGCCTCACCAGGGGTGAACTCATGCTTTAATGGTTCTTTTTCAATTTCCAATGGAAGTTCATTCGGAAAGGTGCGTTCTGTTAACCCTGTAGTCCAATCCGCATCAATTTCTAGAACTGAATACCCCATTTTTTGCAAGTTGAAAGATATTTCATTAGTAGATTGAGACTTAACTACACCACCTTTCTGGCTGCACACTACTATTAGCTTGCCAAGTTTTTTTCCTGTTTTGAGTTCCATATTAGAATCCTTAGTATTTCGCATGCGAAATGTTGAGAAAGGTGTGGTGTGACAAGAATATACTTATATTAATATCAATTTTCATATCCACTCCTATGAGTCAGGCGTTTCGCCTAAAAAGACACAACTTCATGTATCTTTGAAAGCTATGAATCTAAATTCATATCTTGAGGGGATTATATCATAAATTCATTGCATATCAATATTGATATGCAATGAATTTCGCATGCGAAATTTTCTAAAAGATTATCTTATTCTTACATTAAGAACCTTCAACATACCATTTAAGTATAACTATATAATAAGTATATTTTAGTTATCAATTTTCATATCATTGGAGTTATATTTTTGATTTAAACGATACACTGTCATTTAAATCACAATGGAAGGTTCTTGAATGGAGTGGCGAATGGAGTTTGGCGCGATTAAATATTTATCTCGTAGATTATAATCAACACTGATAGTCAGCTTTGAGCAAAAAGATGAAGCAAAGCATAGATCGCACAATAATGATCAGCAATATTCTGAAAAAGATACAGTTTAAACCTTAAAATGAATTAACATTGATGAAAACTTAAGCTTAATTTAGTCAAAAATGCAAAGGGATATTTATGATTCCAACGTTCACTAAAGCAAAATTTTGGAAATGTGCACTTCAAGTTAATCCCTCGAACTACATTAGTTATAGAGGGAAACAACAAGGGTTGACTGGGGATGAATACAACCAAAAACTTCTAGAAGTTTGCCTTGAAGAAAACATCAAAGTTGTTGGCCTTGCAGACCACGGAAATGTTGGCTAAGTAAACAAAATTCGAGCCTTAATGTCCAAGCATGGCATTGTTGTTTTTCCAGGGTTTGAAATTGCGTCGAGTGAAAAGGTGCATTTAGTTTGTCTTTTTCATGAAGACGAAACAGTTAAAAATCTTGAGCACTATCTTTACGAACTAAATATTGATCCTAACCAAGGCACATTGCCTTCACCACATAGTGCAGACTATATTTTAAATAAAGTGCGTGATAAAGGAGGATTCATATATGCAGCCCATTGCACAGACGACAATGGGGTACTCAAACAAAAACTGAACAATATTTGGAAAAATGAGTTATTAGTTGCAGCTCAAATCCCGACAACACTTCAAGCAATAAAAGAACAAGGTGACCAAGCAAACTTTCAAATTCTGACAAACAAAGACATGGCGTATCATCGAAATGTTCCTATGGCGTTAATTAACGCAAAGGATATTGAAGAGCCTGAAACTTTAAGGAAAGACAACGCGTCGTGTTTAATCAAAATGACAATACCCAGTTTTTCAGCATTTAAGCAAGCATTTAATGATCCAGAATCAAGGGTCAGATTAAACTCAGACATCAGCGAACAGTATTACTCTAGGTTGGAGTCTGTTGTTTTTATTGGCGGGTACTTAGGCGGCGTCGAAATAGACTTTTCCGAACACCTAAATACCGTTATTGGAGGTAGAGGTACGGGTTTGAATGTATTCGTTACGCGCTCGATATTACTCCAATCGGCAAGCAAGCCAGTGAACAACACGAGAAAATAGTCAAATCGAACTTAAGCACTGGACAAATCAAACTTTCGATAAAGTCGACAACTAAGCATGGTAATAACTATCAGATTACAAGGAGGTATGGACAATCTCCTATTATTACAGAAATGTCAGGGCAAATATCAAGCTTCGTACCTAGTGATTTATTGCCAGAAATCGAAATATTTGGACAGAATGAAATTCATGAAATTGATAAAGATTCTAGTGAACAGTTAAAAGTCGTCGATAGATTCTTGAACAGGGGCAAGATTGAGCAAGAGTTTGGCGTTGTCAAAATTGTAGACGATTTAGCTCAGGTCAGGCAGAAAATAGTAGATTTAACAGTCCAGTCATCAGATCTTGAGTCCGATGTTAAACGGCTTGAACAACTGGAAGAGGATGCTAAACGCTTTTAGGAATTGGGAATTGATGAACAACTAAAAATTTTGCCGTTGCTCGCATCAGAGAAAACGCTATTTAGAACCGTAAGTGAAATGCTTTTTGATTTTTCCACCGCATTAGGTGAGATGGTAGAAGGTATTCCCTCAACAGACTACATTTTGGAAGAAGATATCAAGGATTTTCCCGATATATTAATCTTTAGAGAACTTAGAAACATCATCACAAATTTGAACAAAGATTTAGGTACTATGCTAGGGCAAGCAATGACTAGACTTGCTAGCGACAATATCGCGATAGTTGAACTAGAAAAGCGCCTTGATACAAGTATTCAAGCCAATGAGGCTACAATAGAAAAAGAGTTTAAGAAGATTAGCCCTATAGCTGGAAAAACAGGCTCTCAGATTGGTGATGAATATAACCAGTTAGTGAAAGACATTGCGCTGTTGAAATCGAGCAAAACAAAATTAATCGAGTCAAAAACTAAACTCGCTCAAATGGTAGCTATGAGGAAAATATTACTGTCTTCGCTCTCGAACAAAATGTCTCAGCGAAGTAGTCAATTTGAACAAGGTGTGAAAAAACTAAATCGAAAGCTGAAAGGCAACATAAAAGTAAACTATACTCCAGAGGGGAATCGCAATTCTTTAATTGACAAACTCGTATCCTTCAGAATGCCAAACGTTGCTAACAAAAAGCTTCAGTGGATTAGTACCGCAGAGCATTTCTCTCCAATGCTATTAGCAGAAAAAATTATTGAAGGTAAAGACGCAATCCTCACACAAAATTGGGGCTGTACAGAATCTGTTGCGGAGCAGCTAACTAAAATTTCAGAATCTCAAATCATGGAGATTGAAGAATTTATCGTTGAAGACTTAGTAAGTATTGAACTCAATGTTTCCAGCAGCGAGACACCTACACCTATTTATAAAGTTCTCAACTCATTATCAACGGGTCAACAATGTACAGCCTTACTACATTTGTTGCTTCTAGATAACAAAGATCCTCTGTTACTAGACCAACCCGAAGATAACCTAGACAACGCATTTATTGCCGACAGAATAGTGTCTCAGGTGAGAAGTGCCAAATTAACACGACAATTCATTTTCGCTACACATAATGCAAATATTCCAGTATTTGGTGATGCTGAATGGATTGGTGTTCTTGAAGCAACAGCAGACAGCGCGGCACTACCAAAAAATAATCAAGGCTCGATAGATCAAAAATCAATACAGTCATTAGCCGCAAAAATACTCGAAGGCGGTAAAGACGCATTCAATCGTCGAAGAGAAAAATATGGATTTAATTAACATAGTCAAATTCTAATCATTTAAAGAAACTTTAATATCTGCTTCTTTCATAATAGATATCAAAGCACAATGATTAATCGGTTCACCTTGAGTATACCCGATTGCTATAGGTAAGCCGGTTCAAAAAACAGGCTTACCGTACAATAATTTTCGATATCCAAACTGCCCCTAGGAGGGTGTTTTTATAAACTCAATCCTATCCGCTTACCATTAGGTAGCGTGACATCTATAGAAAGTTCACCACCTAAAGCTTTAATATAGCGCTTTAGAGTTGAAAGCTTAGGATCGTTATCAACCTTCTCAAGCTTAGCAATAGAAGGTTGTGAAACGCCCAGTGATTGAGCCAGCTCCGTTTGAGAAAGATTAAGTTCCTCACGAATTTTTGCCAGCGTTATTTCACGCCGAATTTCTTCAGCTCTTGCTTCGATTTGTGCCCGTGCTTCAGGGGATTGTTTTGCAAGTAGTTTATCTAAAGTGGACATGTTATTTCTCCTGCTCTAATAGATGCGCTGCATATTCAGCATCAGCCATCTTGATCAATTTCTTATAGAAACGGGTTTCGTCTTTTCCTTTTTTATCACCCGCGCATAACACAATACCACGGCGTATAGGGTCAAATGCAAAACACGCTCTAATTGGATGACCGCCAACCTGGATTCGCAGTTCCTTCATGTTGGGAAACTGTGAGCCTTTCAGTGTATCGACTTGGGGCCGGCCAAGGTTTGGACCATCCTCGCGCAAAATCATTAACACCGCCAACACTTCAATCTGAGTTTCCTCGTTTTGTTCTTCAAACCAAGAATCAAAGAGATCTCTCGTTAATATTTCCCACATAAACAAATATAACCTCCTAATTATAATGAATGATATAACCTATAGGTTATATTGTCAATATAAGCAGTGTCTTATATGTTATGATTTATCAGACAAAAAATCCTTAACGTATGAAACCGTTCCATTGAGCGTCAAACCCCTGATACCGCCCCTACAGCGACAAGTAGGCTCTGTCACCGTCTCATCGTACGATATCAGATGCCTATGAAAGTCTGGACTTCGGTTGACAATTAGTTTTTTCTAATTGTAGCCGGAGGTCAGATATGATGAACATTAAAGCTAAACGAGATATTGCACATAAAACAAAAATCTTAAATCATGCCCGTGAGAGCAAAAATATTGCTAAAACTTGTCGTCATTTTGGGATCAGTAGAGAAACTTTTTATACTTGGAAAAGAGCTTATGAACGAGATGGCGAGAAAGGATTAATCAACAATAAACCCTGCCCTGAAAATCCAACCAGAAGAGTTGCAAAACACATCGAAGAGCTGGTTATTTATCTGCGTACGACTTACCATTTTGGTCCCCAACGTATCGCTTGGTATCTTCTACGGTTTCATAACATCAAAATATCACGCTCTGGCTGCTATTATGTATTGCTCAGAAACAAATTAAACCAACTTCCCCAAAATCAGCGAAGTCGCTCTAAACCACTATTTAAACGTTATCAGAAACAAGTGCCAGGGCACCATGTTCAGGTCGATGTGAAGTTTTTATTTTTTAATACGCCTGATGGACAACGAATTAAACGTTTTCAATATACAGCAATTGATGATGCGACACGGATCAGAGCACTTAAAATTTATGAAAGGCACAATCAGGCTAATGCTATTGATTTTATTAATTATGTTGTAAATAAATTTCCCTTTAGAATCAAAACGATTAGAACGGATAATGGGCACGAATTCCAGTCTAAATTTAATTGGCATATTCATGATCTAGGGATGGAGCATGTCTATATTAAGCCAGCTACCCCCAGATTGAATGGGAAAGTAGAGCGTTCTCATTTAACAGATAAACAGGAATTTTATCAATTAATCGATTATAAGGATGATGTCGATTTACATGAAAAATTAGCTGAATGGGAGGCATTTTATAATTGTCATCGCCCCCACTCAGCTCATGCTGGTAAAACACCGTATGAAGTGTTAAAAAATAAGCTTGGTCTTTAAGACCAAACGTCAGCCGAGGTTCTGAGTGACACAAGTTCATTAAACTATTTATCCAGCTTCCTAGCCATGGACTGTGTCCACATTACGCGGGTAGGATCAGTTCGCTTAGGCAGTTTTTTCAAAAAGCCCGTAGTAAATAGTAATTCGAACTAAATTAAGTCAAATAATGAATAATTAAATATTAACAAACACTATTAATATCAATATTCAATCAGGATAATTTCATTATTTTTTCTATGTTGAATGCTATAATATGCAAACTCTTTACCCTCAATTAAATTAAATAATTAACAATAATCTATACACCTTATCTTTTATTATTATAACACCTGCATGACCACTATTAACTTTTTTGATTTAAGGAAAGTACAGTATGAAGGTAAAAACTATTCGTGATGTCACTTTTAATTTACTACGCAAACTTGAATTAACTACTTTATTTGGTAATCCAGGCTCAACTGAGGAAACTTTTTTAAAGGATTTTCCTGAAGATTTCCGTTACGTGCAAACATTACACGAATCATCCGCAGTTGGTGCTGCTGATGGCTATGCACAAGCAACTCGTAAACCCGCGATTGTTAACGTCCATACTTCTGCAGGTTTAAGTAACTCAATGAGTAACATCATGACAGCGGCACAAAATAAAACACCATTAATTATTACCGCTGGAAACCAAACGCGAGAAATGTTACTTATGGAACCATGGTTAACTAACGTTTCACCTACAGAATTGCCTAAACCCTGGATAAAATGGAGCTATGAACCAGTCAGAGCTGAAGATGTACCTGCTGCATTTATGCGAGCTTACGCGATGGCATTACAGCCACCTGCTGGTCCTGTCTTTTTATCTATTCCATTAGATGATTGGGATAAACCTGCGCTAGGAGATGCCGTTGTGCGGAGCGTAGCATCACGATATGCTCCAGATCCTATTCTCATTTCTCAATTTGCTGATCTTCTTTCAACAGCTAAAAATCCGGCTCTTATTTATGGCGCTGGGATTGCTCGTGGACAAGGTTGGGATATCGGTATTCAATTAGCCGAGAAATTGAATTGCCATGTATTCAGCGCACCGGCTTCTGAAGTGCCATCATTCCCTGAAACTCATCCACTGTATGCAGGTGGCTTGCCTTTTGCTATTGAGCCATTATCAAAACAATTAGCAGGTTATGATGTTGCTATTGTCATTGGAGCACCAATATTCCGTTATTATCCCTATGTAGCGGGTGAGTACATTCCAGAAGGATTGCAGTTATTGCATATTACAGATGATCCTAATGAATCAGGAAAAGCACCTGTTGGTGACAGCCTATTATCTAGCCCAGTATTAGCACTAGAAGCATTACTCAACCGAGTACAAAAACGTACAGCAACACCTCCTAAAATACCACAACAATCACACAGAATGTCTCCCCACCCTGCGGCAGAACAGCAAGAAGGTGAACAACTTTGGGCATTAGAACTCTTTAAAGGTTTGCGTGAGTTTACACCTGAAAATACAATATTAGTTGAAGAATCACCCTCTAACCTTGGCGAGTTACATACCGCATGGTCAATTGATAAACCCGATTCTTTTTATACTTTTGCCAGTGGAAGCCTTGGCTGGAATTTACCCGCGAGTATTGGTATTGCATTAGCTGAAAGAGATAGCGGTAAAAATCGTCCGGTTCTTGCCATTATTGGTGATGGTTCTTTGCAATATTCAATTCAAGGTTTATGGACAGCTGCTCAGCTTAAATTACCAATATTGTTTGTTGTGCCACGTAATGGTGAATATGCAATTTTGAAATCTTTTGCAAAATTAGAAAATTCACCTGGCGTTCCGGGTCTAGATTTACCTGATTTAGATATTGTTTCTTTGGCAAAAGGTTACGGCTGTGTTGGTGTACGAGCTGAAACATTAGATGAAATCAACCAAATCTGTAAGGAAGCATTTTCTCGTTCAGTTCCTACTGTCATTGAAGTTCCTATTATTCCAACAACCCCGCCTTTGTTGTAATTAAATAAACTAAAAGGTGCAATAAATATTATTGCGCCCTATTGTTTCGAATAGTAAGAGGCTATCTGATGTTAGATACAATTATTACAGCATTATTACCGATCGTGGTAACGCTTTTACTTGGATATTTTGCAGGGTGTAGGCATGATTTCAATAAAGATCAAGCTACTGTATTAAATAAAATGGTGATGTTATATGCATTACCACTATTACTATTTGCGGGAATTCTGAGTACTCCACTCACTGAAATAATCAGTAATGTTGATGTTTTCTTGTGGATCTTCGTTGGTATGGTTGTGGGATTTATTACTGTTTTTCTTATCTCCCGTTTTATTTTCAAATCTAGTGCGCGTTTAGCTGCATTGCGCGCTATTGCCATTGCCGGTCCCGCTGTACCTTTTGTTGGAACTCCCGTATTAGGTGTGTTATTTCCTATTGATGCAGACATTGCAATTGCCGTTGGCAGCTTATTAATGAATTTAATTCAGGTTCCATTAGCCTTAATCTTTTTAGTGGGGGCCGATACCAATGATACTTCAACAAGTAAGCAAGGTGCTTTTTCAGTTATTGCTAGCAGTATAAAAAATGCAATTATACAACCTGTTGTATGGGCACCAATCCTTGCTTTTATTTTGTTATTAATTGGCTTAGATATGCCGAAGTTCTTAAAAGGCTCATTTATTTTATTAGGTCAAGCAACAGGCGGGGTTGCATTATTTGCCGTCGGAGCTGTTCTTTACGCACAAAAAGTCAGTTTTTCTATTCCAGTAATCATAAACGTACTTAGCAAGAATATTTTATTGCCATTAATTATTCTAGTGATAATGATCGCCTTATCTATACCTCATGTTGAACGTGGTTTAGTTTCGGTTACCTTAGCTATTCCTACAGCATCCATTGCTGTTATTTTTGCGGTGGAATATAAAACAGGTGAACAAGAAATGGCATCAACCCTATTTTGGAGTACGATTTTGTCTGTAATAACAATGGGAGGCTTTATTTGGTTTACAGGAAGTTAGCCAAATATTTCAATTATTATGCTCGAGCAAAAAACACACTAATTCATTATTTGCATCACCCCCAATAATAGAGTGATAATTTGTCACTCTATTATTATTTCTTCGATTTTTATATTACAAACCCCCATGTCATTTAGGTATACTCAAATATCCCATCAAAGTCTTTAGCCACTAGATTGGAAAGTTTATACATTATGAGCATTCTTCACTTTTTTAGCGATATCATGGAGTGTTAACGACGACTCACCACTTTGTTCACCTGCATCAATTAAAATTTTCAATGCTGCCGTTTGTTTTTCTTGAACCTCAAGTAGACGTAGAGCAGAGCGAACAACTTCACTTGTTGAACCATATCTTCCAGACGATATGAGTTGATTTACAAACTCATCCAATTGAGCCCCGATAGTTACACTTGTTGTACGAGCTATAGGATCACCTTGTGTGTTAATTATTAACACAGTAATTTTAGTTAGCCTATTTGGTCATAAGCGATTCATAAAGGCAGAGCGCTCCCGTACACGAAACTCGGGTTCATCACGACGTAGCCATTCATCAAATTGACCCTTATTCAGTTTTCGCAAAGTTTCAACGCCTTGGATTGTCGCCCGTCGCCCAGGCCCGCTTAGAGATTGTGCCCCTGACGTTGGCATAACTGAGTGGTGTTGAGCCATACCAACGTAAACACCAAAGGATAATCGTGGGGGCAAAATGTTTCCATTTAAACTCATTCGATGGCATGGCCTATTCCTAATAAGACATAATCAATATCGTGAGTGTTTCTCATTTAGGTAATTTTTGCAACAAGCCCCTTTATAGCGCTTCAAGAATTAAAATTCCGTTACTCGTTGTTATGCCTGAAGTAGAAGCTGAACCCGATAATGTTGCATTTACTTGAATTTCGCGACTAACTAATCCATTTAAATTAATTCCATCACCATTAGCATTAATATGTATACCATCGAGTGATATTTGAGCATAAACTCCATTTTTGAAATCCAATTTCCCATTTGTGACATTTGTTCCCGTTAACCTTAATTTATAATCCCTAGCATTACCTGCAGTGCAGGTAATAGTTAAATTTGTATTTTTACTCAAACCTGCAACCATGAGGCTTTTTGATGAAAAATCAAGCAATAAGTTTTGACTATTTAAATTACAAACACTTAAAGATTCAGGCCCCCCAATTATATTGCTCGGTGGATGTGAGTTATAAAGAATAAAATTTTTATTTTGTTTATCATAACACGTTACGGAAGCTGCGGTTGAAACCCACGGTTCCCATGAACCCGATTGTCGATAAAAATATAGTCTTTTTTGTACGAGTAATATATCGCGGGAGAAAATCATAGCTGCATCTCTATTTGTAAAAGCACCATTACAATTAATGGGGATTTTATAGATTGTAAATTCTCCACCCTCAGATGACATTTGAATAGTAAGTAAATTATCGCCATTCATAATGCCATCGGCGCAAATGATTTTCGCACAATTTGCCCATGTAGCGTCATCATTTTTATCTAATGGCCCCTGTGCCAATATGGAATTTATTGGTATTGTGTTACTCTCCGTTGTTATAGTGAGTGTAGCTGAAGAGTAAAAAGAAATAAAAATTAATAATACAGAATAAATTTTCATCTACGTCCTTTTTTAAAATCATTATGACCGGTTATTTAAATAATATATAATAGGTGATGATGAGTTAATTTCATTATTTCATATCACTATCTTCACTATATATAAAAATGATTAAAATAATCATACAAAAATACACAACCTATTTTTGTATGAAATCTATTTTAACCACAATACTAATATTTCATATATTTTTCCTAATGGTACCCCAATCACTCTTACTCCAACATAAAAGCTGTCGTCGCCTCAAATGCTCCCAACCCAAATCTGATATAATTTCGCCACTTCCCTGTGCGTTGTATCCTATTCCTATCATCTTTCCTATACCACAATTACTGACAACTGCGTTCATGTAAGGCCTATGACCAAAACCTACAGTTGAATTAGCTGAATTATTAAAACTGATGATTAATGGAAATACTATATAAGATTGTCTTCATTCTATATTTTGACATATATAACTCCTGTTATATTTATGTGGTATTGTGATTTTGAATAATTAACAAAAATTAGTCATTTCTTTAGAGTTATTCATATTCAAGAATAAAAGTGGTAGTAGCCTCGAAAGTTCCGCGTGTAATTGATTTATCGCGAAGGGCGATAGGTTCGCCTCGAACATAAGCTTTCAAATTGATGTTATTGGTGCCACTGGCTTGGAGCTGTTGAGTGTAGTCTTTTGATCTATTTAACGAGATAGGTTCACCACTTTGAGTTTCAAAACCAATAGCGATCCCATTTGCTTTGCTCCCTGCATTAAGTGCTAATAATCCGGGTAATGCTGCACTTTCAGTTCCCATAAAGGTTACTTGAACTTCTTTACCCAACACTAAATCACAATTAATTAACCTAATTGTAAATAGCTGGCTGTGTGTTCGTGTATTCAAATACAAATATTTGTCTACAATAGTGCCAAAATCCAATTCGATATTTTCATCGCCAGGATATATTTCGCAGGCGTCCTCAACCAATGTTCCATCAAATTGTACGGTTTCCGACCGCGCACAAAGCGGGCCTCCAACTAAACTTAGTGACAAGACTAAAGGCCATAATTGACGTAATGGTATTTGCATTTTTCTCATTTCCTTTTATCGTGTCATTGAAAATCGATGGTCAATGTCCCTGTCGCAGAAAAATTATCACCAACCAGTTCCGATCCTGCACGCTTAATCGGAACCGCCGATAATTTTGGTAGATTTGAACTATTAATTGCAAACGCCTTGTTCAGTTCTAACGGTATCCCGTCCTTTTGAATTTGAATGCCTAATTTTCCGTTATTCATAGGGCTGCTTGTTTGTAATGTCGCATTATCAAATCCCGTACCCGCGAGTGTTCCACTGAACGTCAATGTCACATTCCACGGTTGATTTAAGTCACCTTGGCAATTCAATTGATACGGTATGTCTTGTTTAAATAAATTCCCATCCACTTTACGCACCCCCACCTTTCCAAAAGAAACGCGTATAGGATTTTTTTGTCCTAATTCACAGGCGGGGGGCAGTATTAGCGTACCATCAAAAAACCAATTGGCTTCCACTGCAGAGGACATCATCATGAAGAGCCCTCCTAAACTGCATAAATAACAATAACGTTGACTTGTGCTTATCAGTAATTTTATCATTGGTAGTTCACCTTTAATGTTGCCAAAGCAGTAAAACTACCACCATCTGTATCATTAAAGCTTGCAGTCATATTTTTAATCGGCGCAGCTTTTAAAGAAGGCAAAGAAGTATAATTAATATTCACCGGCTGGTTAATTGCTTGCCTGATATTGTTAACATAAAAAATAACGCCTAATTTATCATTGCTTGTTTTTAATGCGCCATTGCTATTAAACAATGTAGGGTCGCCTTCTAAGATCAATGTCAGATTATTTTTTGCTAATCCTGTACACGATAGACTCAATGGCAATGTTTGTAAGTAGTTATTACCGTCAATGCGCGTTAATAAAATATCACCAAAATGAATCTCCGCTTGATTATTGTTATTTAGAATACATTCAGGTGGCGTCACGATTAAATTACCGTAAAGATTTGCCCCTAACCCCAATGCAAATGGAGAGCTTATTACACAAAAAAAGCAGAGAGCTACTTGTTGTCGGTGAATAAATTTCATCTTGTTCTCCTTAACGGTAATCCACCACAAAAGTTAATGTCCCATTAAAATTTCCGCCATCAGTTAATACCGTTCCCGAGGGTTTTACTGGTACTGCATAAAGTGCAGGTTGATTGCTACCATAAGTGAAATTCACAACATCACCATTACTTAATCGAGTCGAATTCTGATAAACCGCTATCCCGAGATTCGTCCGACCAGTACGAATAACATTTTGCCCATTGAGCGTAATCGGGTTCCAGCTGACCGTCATCTTTAATGCATTGCTATAGACATTCGTACAATTTAACGTGTAATCAATACGTGTGCGTTTATAACTGCTATTGTCAATCAGTGTTTCATGGATATCGCCAAAATTGACATCTGCCACAGTACCACTATTCACGGTACATTCTGGCGGCGTGACAACCAATGTTCCTGTAAAATAGACATCCAATGCTCGTGATAATATCGGACTTAATAAACAAAGCAGGCCGATAAAACACCGAACAAAGAGAGTATTATTCATGAGATAGTCCCACATTTATTGATAATTTAACGTCACTGTCATTGTGCCAGTAAAAGATCCCGCATCACTAAGCATCATACCGCTAGGTTTTATCGGTACTGCGTACAAGTTCGGAGGATTACCGTAAGTAAAGTTAATTGATGCGCCGTTACTTAAGCGAGTCGAATCCCGATAAATGGCAATACCCAAATTTGTTCGGCTTGTACTGATAGCAGAAACGCCATTAAAGGTTACCGGATCCCATGACAACGCCATATTCAACGCATTTTTTTCTAATGCACGGCAAGATAATCCGGTATCAATAGGGGTTCGCTTATAACTCACTCCATCAATTAATCCTTGTTGTACCTCTTCAAAACGTACAATTTGTATTGAACTACCACCACCAAACGTACACTGTGGAGGCATCGTAATGGTCAACGTTAAATTCAGATTTGCAGTGTCCGCACGTACGACATGAAATAGACTTTCAAATAATAGCGAGCTAAAAAAAAGAAAGCTGAGCGTAATAAAGCCTTTAATCCCTATGGTCGCATGCTGTATCAATAACATCGTTAACTCCTAATCATAACTGACCTGAAAGCGAATAATTGCCTGATAAGCTCCCGAACTTAATCCTGCTGTAGTACGGATCGGGGTAATATAATAGGTCAATTGATTCTGCCCTGGAGAAACTAGCTCAGGAGTACTGTATTCCCCTATTGCAATAGGATGATAAGAAGCATTACTCAATTGTAATGCGATTCCTTGCGCCCCCGTAACGGCAGCTAATTGTGGGCTTTGATTGTCCGCCTCTGCCAAAAAACGAATTTTCATTGCAGGCATATCAGGACTCCACAATAAGTTTCCGAGTTTATTACGATTACGACTTTCACCACTTAAACAATCTTCTAAACGCAGTTGTACCGCGATAGGGGTACCTGTTTGACCAACTTTCTGTAATTGCCCTGTGCCTAATATCCCCAGTTCAACTGTTTGATATGCTGACGACATCGCTAATCGACAAGCACTTTCCGTTAAAGCTCCGTGTACATATAATGTGCCATTAGCACCATCGACATCCCAGTTATCCACTTTATCGAGTTCAGTACTGAGTGCTGTGCAACTGAGTAAGGACAATCCTAAACCGCACGCCATCATACAATGAGGGATCTTATTTGCTTCTTTCATGAGGCTCTCCTGCGTTGAAATCTGCTTTAACGTCATCTTGTTCTAAGCTACTGTTTATCTGATACCACATGACAGCGATTATCTTGACAAGTAAACATCAACGTTGGTCGCCCACCATAATCATTGATATAAGTGAGTACAGGCTTACTTCCTAAGGCTTTAGTACTCCCCCCCATAAGCAAACTGCTTTTAGGTGCAACCATCAACGGTTCAAACCCCGCGACTGTTTTTCCATCTTTCACTGAAGCAGCATCAACAAGCGTTACAAAATACGGCGTTGGATTCTCCACACTGTATTGGTCACCTTGACGAATGAGGGTGATTTTTTCTTGCCATGGATTCTCCATTTGTTGGCGAGTTGGAATAATCGCCTTTGGGCGATAAAACAACTTAATTCGCGTTTGTAATGCCAGCTGAAGTGTGTTCGGTTTATCACTTTTAGGTGGGATTTCACGTAAATTGAAATAATAAACGGATTCCCTGTCTTGCGGCAGTGACGCAACACTCGGTAGTGCTTGAATTTTTACTTGGCTTTTAGCACCAGGTTCAACACGCTGAACGGGAGGTAATACTGTAAAAGGTTCCGTGATTTTTTCACCTTGGGCATTTTCAATCCAGCCTTGCGCTAAATAAGGTAATTGTTTATTTTCATTACTGATATTTAAGCTAATAGATTTATCTTCACCCGTCATAATTGCACGTGTGCGATCTAAAGCGATTGCAGCTTGCGCGGAAGACAGTGTCGCGGATATCAACACTGCTCCAACCAAAAAAATGGCAATTAGATGATGATTTTTTTTATTGGTTTTATTACTCTGTAACATATTTTTTACCTTAGTATGAAGGAGGGATAACCTTCTTCAATCATGTTATTTTTTATTTTCTTAACCAGCTCGCTGAGCTGGCCAAACCCGGTTTATCTGATGCCTCAGAAATTAATGAATGAGGCGACGGTAAACTGGCTGTATTCGATTCAACAACTATCTGTGTCTGCTCTATGGGTAAGATGCCAGTCGCATCGCACGGTAATAACCAATTCGTTAACAACGTGTCGCTCTTCGGTAATATTTTAGGTAAGGTGATTTCACATTGTGCTTTGTCATCCCAACGAACTTGTAATTTATCGTTAGGGTTGAGCCCCGTTAAATACGTACTCCCATCATCCCCCACCATTCCCACTTGTTGGCCTTTTATATTGAAAACTTGTGCTCCAAATGGGGGGAACCTATTATCAGATAAACGCAATAAGGCCATTGCACTGTGTCCAGCGACAACATCAAACTGGCGGTAACCAATAGCACCTTCTGTTAAGGTACCTTGCTTAATCGATTGTGATACCTGAGCATCTTCAGGTAATGTATTTAAATCGACACTGACCTGATTACGGTAATAACTGTTCACATCTGTTAATACAGCCTGACCAAAATAGTTTGTTCGAATAGTTGAGCCATAACCTCGTAATGGGATATTCGGAACACCATCCGTATCAACAAAAATTCGAGTCCCCCCAAGCTGATTACCACGATGCATCACCACACCTTGCTTAATCGCCGTAAAACCACCTTGAAGTGATAAGCCAGCAGAACGATATCTATCTTGCTGATAAGTGGCATTTGCATTGATTTGAGCCAAATCAGCTTGATGTGTGTAATAACCACTCACTAACCCACCAGAACGAGACCATCCGGTACTTAATTGGTAATTAGTACGTTCATCTAATCGATCGTAATAACTGACTCGTTGAGAATTATCACTCTCATCCCAACTGCTGTTCATGCTAAGCGAGCCACTCTCCCCCCAAGGCAATGAAAAGGAAAGGTAGGCCCCATCATCATTAGTCTGCCGATAACGATTTCGATAAGCCGTCAAGTTAACACTTAAATTTTTCCATTTCCCGATATCAAAATAACGTGCTAAAGACAGACTATAACGGTCATTATCAGGCTGATCCCAGTAGGTTTGATGGTAATAATTTATATAAGCACTGAGCCCCAACTCCGGAAATTGTTGGTTATAGGAAACCGTATACATTTCCTTACTGCTATACTGGCGGACACCCGTAGACTGGGCATTTAAGTACTCAGACATACTCATAAAACCTTGCTCAGCAAAACGATATCCCGCAAATGTCACTTGGCTATTGTAGGCATCAAATCGTTTTGAATAGCTCAAACGATATGAATTACCGTGATACGTTTTATCGCCGACTTCAGTTAACCCTTTTAACCGTGAACGCGCATGGGTGATATCAAAAGACAGCGCGCCAAACGTCATCAGATCTCGACCGATACCAACCGCAACGGAAGTGTAATTCTCCGCTGCAACGCCGCCACCATATAATGACCAACCGTTATTTACTCCCCACGAAAACTCGCTGCTGGCAAACGTTTCACCGCTCACGTGGTGGCGCCAATCAGTTGGACGTCCAGCGGCAAGCTTATAACGTACTTGGCCTGGGCGAGTGAGATAAGGAACACTGGCTGTATTCACCGTAAACGTTTGAATTGAGCCATCTTGTTCTTTAACTTCAACATTAATCTCACCGGATAGTGCATCATTTAAGTCTTGAATACGAAAAGGGCCAGCGGCAACTTGTGTTTGATAAATAATACGGCCTTGCTGACTCACAATAACGGTAGCATTACTTTTAGCTACACCTGTTATTTCGGGGGCATATCCCCGTAAATTAGGTGGTAACATATTGATGTCGGTGATCAGACTGAGTCCCGTAAATCGAAAACTGTCAAAAATATCTGAGGCTAAATAATCTTCACCTAAAGTGAGTTTTGCCCCGAGAGATTTAATTGCACGATAGACATAGTATCGAGTCCAATCTAATGAACTAGAAGTATCTTGTCCTTGCTGTTTGTCTAAACGCATTTGCCAATCAGCACGCATACGCCATACACCTAAGTTAACACCCGCAACACCATTACCGCTGGTACTGACATTTGTTCGTTGTCCGCCTCGAGTTTGCTGACCAACCTGTGCATTGAGGTTATAATCAAAAAGAGCGCCAGGTAATCCATCTTCCCAACGAGCAGGTGGATCCCAGTTTTCGGCTGTATATTCCAAATATGCTTGTGGTAAACTGACATATAAAGCGGAAGCAGCTAAATCCCCTTTAACTTCAGTGCCCGGTAAGCTTTCTAGTGATAAACACTGCCCATCATGCCACCATTTTAGGGTTGGCAATAAATAAGGTTTAAGCGCGAGTTGCTCAACTAATGTAGGGCTTAAACAGGCCACGCTCTCATCTGGCTGACCATCGGGTACATAATAAAATACGGTTTGTTCAGGTAGTTGATGCTTATTTATAAAAATAGAAAAACGATATTCTCCTGGCATTAAAAAGCCTGGACGTGAAAACTGAGCTAAATTAATATTTGCGCGGTCATTGACATCTAAAATATCCGTATTAAATTCAATCTGCTCAGCGTAGCTATTACAACTTAGGGATAAAGCAATAAGTAGTCCCATCAACCGAGGACGGCTTACCCGTAACAACGGCATATGAATAAAACCTAGGGCCATCATCTCGACCTTCTTATTTCTTTTTTATTAATAAAACCATTTAGCTTTTTTATTCAAAATCAATACTTGGTTTTGACATATAAAATTAATAATTGAATTATTCATAATCCAATTTAAAGCTTAATTGGCTGTAGTACTGCCCTGATACTAATGGAGTATGATTAGCTACCAACCTTAATTCGTAAGCTAAATCACGGGAGCCTTGCGTCAAAGTTTGAGCAGATAGAGCTTGTCCTGGAACAATAATTTCTCTGCCATCATTACGTTGAATTTGTAGTCCAACACCTTTGGCTTGACCATTCACACTAAATAATCCGTGTTGATGTGCACCATCAAAGGTGACTCGAAAGTATTGCCAATTAGGTTTATTCGGGTTTTGACGTTCAAGAACACAATTAACTAACTTAATAACAAACGGATGTACTGGGCCTTGACCATCTCGACGGATATCACTCAGAGAGAGGCTTCCCATATTAATAGTTTGATCACGGCTACCAACATCAATAGCACAGGCTGTTTCAATGATACTGCCACTCATCTTTACCAAACCTAGCGCATTGGCAGGGGAAATATTTATGAGAGAATACATACTAAGACTCAACGAAAGCAGTTTACTGATCATTAAATATTTCATTGCTTCCTCTCCGACGCTGGCTTCCATTTGAAATAAGCCAGCAAAATATCCTTTTTTGCTAGCTACTAAATATTGATTATTCGTATGACAGCGTAAAGTCAGCTACGGAGCTAAATTCACCGGCAGTAATAGTTTTAATATCACCACCATTACCCATTAAATACGCCGAGAAACGCAGGGTATTATTCCCATCTTGAATATTTTGGAATGGTATTGGTGTACCTAACGTAATTACATTCCCGCCACCATTTGTAATTTGTATGCCTGCTCCTGCACCAGTACCAACGATACCTAACGTTTTGTTTGAATTATCAAATGAAGCCGCTGCACCACTAAATGTTAATTGAACACCTTTCTCTACGTCAGTTAAATCACAATTTTCTAAAGAGATGTCAAAATTACGTGGAGTAGATTTACCACCATTAACTAAAGCCATATTTGATATTTGTCCAAGCTCAACAGTTTGATCAATTGAATTTGGTGAAATAGAACATGGTGCATCAATAATAGAGCCTTTAAAATTCACTTTTCCATGGCCCATATCTGCAGCAAGTACAGAAGTGCTCATAGCACTAGAAACTAGTGCTAATAATAATATTTTCTTCATATATTCCTCAATGATTTATAAACAAACAACTTGATTTACTTCTATTACTACTATTACTAAAAAATATTTATTTAACTATGATTAATAAAAGTGGACGGTATTAGAAGCTATTAATAATTTTTTCAATATTAACTCGTCATCACAATTTGATTTTTCCATTTCAAGTAAAGCATTTTTAATTACTTTTTCACATGGGACATTCAATGCCATTGATAAATTAAATAACATATCTATTGAAATCTTATTAATACCTCGTTCATACCGAGACATCTGTTGCTGTGAAACATTTAATTTTCTTGCCAGTTCAGTGCCAGTCATCCCACACTCTTTTCTGATCTTTTTAATAACAGCTCCACAGTAAATTGAAAATAGATTATCGCACTGACTATTAATGCTATTCTTTTCAAATTTCATATTAGTAATCTTTCCAGTAATTGAAAACAATTACTAATTTAAAATTAGTAATTAAATAAATATAAAATTCATAACGGGTTTAAGCAAGCGGGTACAATTATAAGGTGTAAAACTTAAAGATCAAACCGTCTCCTATCGAACTTTTACTTAATTACTCTCATGTTACAATTTTTAATACCCTTTAATTTTACCTACATATCATTAGGTAAGTTAGGTTAGTTAATTTTTTTAAATTTTAATTAGTCAAAAATTGACAAGCCAAACGCAGAATAATAAATCATAAACAATTAAAAAACAAAACATTAATCTAGGATAAACACATATTTATAATTTGTATTATTTTGTAATATACGCACAAATAAAAACAAGTAAATACGCTTATTTTGGGTTATTTGGCCATGCTCCTATTTGTTCTCAAGTACCCTATTAGGCCTTACTGTGACTGCTTTTATAATGAAAAGCTAATTTTATAAAAACACCATGAAATATTATAATAAATTGATTTATATATTAACTCGCCTAGCGTTTGAAAATAAGGGTCATGTATTCAATCTGGGGGCTTGTTGCAAAAATTACCTAATTGATAAACACTCATACTGTCGATGCTCTCTTTAGGAAAAGCCATGTCAGCGAATGAGTTCAAATGGAAACATTTTGCCTCCACGATTATCCTTTGGTGTTTACGTTAGTATGGCTCAACACCACTCAGTTATGCCAACGTCAGTGATATGCTGGCTGAACGAGGGGTTCAAAATCTCTAAGCGGGCCTGGGCAACAATCCAAGGCATTGAAACTTTGCGGAAACTGAATAAGGGTCAATTTGATGAATGGCTACGTCGTGATGAACCCGAGTTTCGTGTACGGGAGCGCTCTGCCTTTATGAATCGCTTATTCAATGTGGAGACGGTTTTAGCGTGAAACATGCCATTGGGCATGGGGCATGGGGCATGGGGCATGGGGCATGGGGCATGGGCAAAAAATACGCTAATTTATTATTTGCAACAAGCCCATTAATACCATGTTGATTGATTTGATGACGGCCATGTCACACAAAGATTGGATCAGTCGCCTTGAACGACAAAAACAAGGTATCGAACGTGCCCAAAATTTAGGTAAATACAAAGGAAAGCAGGCAGATAAAGAGCGCCATGAGAAAGTGATTTATTACCGAAAAGACAAAGAGCTGAGTATTCGTGAAACCGCCGATGCCACAGGCTATAGTTGTTCACAAGTCTGTCGAATTCAGCTGCGTTATCAGAAAAAATAACCTATTTTCTATTTATAAAGGAGGATAAATATATGGCGGTATCAACAGAACAGCTGCTCATCCTATTACGCCGAGCGTACACAATCACTACATTTTATCGTTTATCCACGAAATCTGTGTTTCAATCCTCTGTTCGCATACCTGAAGGTTATCTTCTGATCTCACCAAAAGGAGAAGAGGAATGCGTTTTAAGCGCTATCGAATTTCAATCGGTTAAACACTTACTCATCGAACATGGTATATGGGAAGAAATCGTTGGCTCTACATTGTATGGTGGAAGTTGTTGGTCTTTAAAAACCAAATAAAATTAATGTGTTATTGAGAAATGAAGTTTATCATCATTAACATATATGGGAACCGACCGCGGTTTATGAGTACAGAAAAAGGGGGCGTGTATTCAATATAGAGATCATCATAATAATAGATAGTATTCACGCTCTATGAATGTGCCGATGATTTTGTCATGCATTTCTGGTGACTTTGAGTAACCTAAAGTCTTACGGTTAAGTCGCTTTAAACGGTTTCTCAAGTTCAAATTCTCTCTTTCTATTCGTTGTGTATAAAACTTACTTACCACATATTTTTGTTTGGACAATATCTCATAAGCACTGAACTTATCCGCGCACCAAAAAGCCACATTAAACCTCGATAGTAAAGCCAGTAACTGACGAAGGGGGCTCTTGTTTCGACGACCAAATATATGAGCAATAATCCGTTTTAGACGGGGCTCCCAAGCATATAAGAGCCAGCGTTGTTGCCTCTTATTAGCGACAAAAGACTACTATTCATCAACCTTGCAAAGGAGTTCAATGTGCAAATTATCAAGGGGTAAAGAAGTTACCTGATTAGGCGAGAGTTTTTAAAGTACGAACAACAGCATTAATGCTGATATGAAGAGCCCTGACAGTATCACGAATACCTGCATTATTCATCGTTAGGTCGATAATTTTATCTTGAGTTCCGGGTTGGCAGGCTCGATATTCATAATCGAGTTGGAAGCTTCGGCTGCAGTCTTGGCAACGATAATGTTGGTTGCCAGTACTCCCTAATCCATGTTTTTTCACTGAGGAAGTTTGTAGACAAAATGCGCACCTTACATCGACTTTAGTCATGACTATTTTCCGGTAAATTACCTATATTACAGGATACACACCGGATTGAATACATGACCCGTTAAACAATTCATCCATTTACCTAACCATTAACGCGCCAATAGAGTTTGAAGGTAATTATTTGAAAAACAATGATTATTATTATTTTATTAAGCTTTTTTTATTAAATAAAAAACCCAGTAAATGCGTATTGTGTTTCTTTTTTGTTTTTTTTGCAAATATTTAAGTCAAATTATTAATTTTCGTAAATTTCAACTTTAAATATCTATTTTTAGTTTATTTTTAGATTAAAATATTGATTTTTTTTTATCCATTTTCGAGTGGATAAAAAACAATTAAACTGATGTTTTTTTATAATTCATTGATATTTAAAGTCTTATCACTATTTAGTAAAAGTTGTAACAATTTGATACTAAATATACGGTTCAATTAAAGGAGTTTTACTTTTAATTATTTACTTTTTATAATTGTGTTAATTAAAAAAACAGCCAATCATTTATGGACAATTAATAATAGGTAATCATTTTTATTTTTTTGGAAGTAATAATAAACATGCAAATTAAAAAAAATATAATTATTAGTCACGAAAATGAAATTTCCACTTATTGCGGAAAAATTATTAAGAGAATTAGAAGAGAACGTGGAATGACAGGAGATGAACTGGCAAGAAAATTAAATATATCACAACAACAGATGTCTCGATATGAACGTGGAGTTAATAAAATTTCTTTGAGTACGTTATTTAATTTATCAATTATTTTAAATGTTCCACTTGAAAAAATAATTAAATATATTTTAGTTGAAATGGAGGGTGGGAATTCTGATAACCCAATATTATTGAAAGCAATAATTGCATCTTCCGATACTACCTACTTTTATTAACCATCGTAATTTAAACATTTTCACAAAAATAAAAACTTTTGAAAATTTTGTAAATAATCTAGGAATATATGAATAAATCTTTTTATTAGCACTAGTTTCTAGTGCTATGAGCACCTCTATTTTTGCAGCAGATATGGGCCATGGAAAAGTGAATTTTAAAGGCTCTATTATTGATGTACCATGTTCTATTGCACCAAATTCAATTGATCAAACTGTTGAGCTTGGACAAATATCAAATATGGCTTTAGTTAATGGTGGTAAATCTACTCCACGTACTTTTGACATCTCTTTAGAAAATTGTGATGTAACTGACGTAAAGAAAGGCGTTCAATTAACATTTAGTGGTGCAGCAGCTTCATTTGATAATTCAAATAAAACATTAGGTATTGTTGGTACTGGCGCGGAGTAGGCGTGCAAATTACAAATGGTGGCGGGAATGTAATTACGTTAGCTACACTAACTCCATTCCAAAATATTCAGGATGGTAATAATACCCTGCGTTTCTCGGCGTATTTAATGGGTAGTGGTGGTGATATTAAAACTATCACTGCCGGTGAAATTAGCTCCGTAGCTGGCTTTACGCTGTCGTACGAATAATTAATGCTTAATAGCCAGAAAAAAAAATATTTATTAGAGGTTTTTATATATGATTAAAATTTTGATCTTTTCTGTGTTGGGATTTTATACTTCTATTTGTTTTGCGGGTTTTAATGTTGATTTATCTTCGGATGGAAAGAGTGGTTCTGCTATATATGTAGGGGATCCAAGTAACGTTTTTTTATTATAAAGGAGATTGGCCTGGAGATAAGTGCGGTGGGTGCCATAGAAAAGATTCGGTTTATATTTCCATTTTATACTCCAATGGAGAATATGTGAGATATTTTACTATAGATCAGATAGATTGTAGTAATTTATTAGACAATGAATCTACTGCTCGACGTTATATCGAAAATGTTGTCAAGGATAGGCGCTCTATTATGACTACAGTGTATATCCCAAATGCCTCAGCGAAATCAGCAACATCAGGAACTTTTGATTGTAAAAAGTATGGCATGACAGGAAATAATTCATCGATTGTTTACGTATGGAAAGAACATAAGCACGCCTACGGCGTGAGCATCGCGGCAGAGCCGCACTATTTCTAGGCAACTCCCTTCTCGTCTTTTATACTCAGCTCTATGTATATTCCTAGACCTGCTAAACGGCTATTTCAATACGATGACGGATGGAATCGCTTCATCGAAAATAATCACGTCGATGAATGGCAATTCCTCTGTGTTGAAAAGATGTTCGCCTGTAGCACCTGTGCGATGGGCGTTCGTCGTTATTGCTGCTCTTCTCCTGATTGCACCCATTATCGCTTCTTTTGCCAAACCTGTAAATCTAAATCCTGCAGTGCCTGTGGTCTCAAAGGTACCGAACAGTGGATTGCACAACAACGGCATATCTAACCGGATTGCGAATGGCAACACATCACTCTCACGATGCCTCACCTGCGTTGGCCTTACTTCAACAATAATTGGCCCTTGCTCAACCAACTCTTTCGCTGTGCAACGCGTGCTATGCTCAAACACGCCAGACGGCTTGGGCTCGAAATCGGTATCTTTTGCACCCTCCACACCTACGGTCGCCAACTCAATCAACATTCGCATATTCATTTGTCAGTGACCCGAGGCGGTCTCACCAAATACGACACCTGGAAGCCCATTTTCTTTAAAAAGAAAGACGTCGAAAAAGTCTGGCGTAGTGCCGTTATTCGGCTCCTGCGTGACAGCTATTATTCAGTTACTACCGAATAAATTGCCTGGTTTCGGGCATATCGCGATTCCCCAACGTGGTGTCGTTACCTCAATGCCCAGTTTCAACGTTATTGGAAATTCCATTTTGCTAAAAAGACCCGATGGGCCTGGCACAATGTAAAATATCTGGGCCGTTATCTAAAGCGGCCCCCTATCTCAGCGTCTCAATTGAAGCACTACAGTGGCGGCACCGTGCTCCATCATTATTATGACCACCATAGCCAGCAATACCGACGACAGACCCTATTCCAAGAAGAAATGATACATCCTAACGCCCCTGAAAAACTGGGCTTCGCAGCGCTAGCCAAAGGATTTTTAAACACGGATCCGTACCAATGCATTTTATGTGGTAACCGACTGCGGTTTATGAGTGCGGAAAAAGGCCTACACGCGGTCACTTTACTGTCAGAAAGGCGGGATAAATGGCTAAAAAACGATGGCTACAAACCGTAGCCTAGGAGCAGTGTGCCTAAAATTTCAGTTTTTGGTTAAAAAAAGTGCGATTACACGCTAGCATGGTTAGGTTTAAATACGATAGAGACCCTTTAGCAGACTTTAATAGCGAAACATGTCGTTATTAACTCATTAAACTATTAATCGAATTTCCTAACCATGGACGTTCATTACATCACCTCCGTTTACGCTGGGTATTGACCATCACCTGTTTACCACGACGCTGAATAACAGGCTCTGCACTTTCGGCGACATTTTCCGCTTCATTCTAACTTCACACCAAAATCGCGTTTATCGTCAATGCATTAATAGCAGATTATCATGAAATTTAACCGAAATCACTCGCCCGGAGGGCGGTAGACGGCAAAAAGGATTATAGAGGGGCAATGAAGGTGAGGGCCGTCGAGACCCGCGTGAGCGGTTACGTGCTGTTTAATACCCCAATTTCCCCCCTGTCCTGGTAGAGCCAAAGATATTAACACCATTATTTAGGTTATTTGCACCTTTGAAAAACGCAGTGAGACGGGCGAGAGGCAGTGCCTCGATGAACGGCTGTATCTGCGCGTTAAGGTGGCCAGAGGCCAGCTTTACGGGGGCAATGGCACAATATTGACACTATAATCTGAGCGACAGCCATTTATGGCTTGTAAGCGAAGGCTTTATTGGGTTTATCTCTTTAGAGTGTGCGGCTTGAAAAAACAGAGCCGCAACTCCTTTTATTTAAAAGGACGTTTAGTTCAGAAACTAAAAACGAATTTAACCATAAAACACGAATGCTATTCGAAGTTAATTGCAGAGAATAAACGCATTCGAAGTTAATGGGGTAAATATCCAGCGAAAATGTTCCCACAGTCATCATCGAGATGAATGGTGAGATTGAGATACCGATTTTACTGTTCAAAAAACACGCTATTCAGATTTAGGGCGAAAAAAACCACCGCCAGTCAAGGCGGTTAATTTAGGGTGGATGAATTAGGAGTCGGGTAAGTGTTCTAGGTAATGCAGGTAAATAGCCTGCCCTTGAACACTCGGATACAAGGCTTTCATTTTGCGCTCAAAAGCCATGACCGCCGCAATGGGCTGTGTCACCTTCCACGATTCAAAACGACGCCAGGCGGCATGTTCTGCGCTTTCTGGTGATTCCAAACTTTTGGCTAACGCTTTCTTTTCCTTCAAGGCCTTCGCTAAATGTTTTTTCTCTTGTTTGAGCGCTTCATCTTTCCCAACCACGAGGGTTTTAAGCTTGTTAAGCAGGTTGCGGAGTTTGTGCTTAGTCTCCAGTGACGCCACGTTCGCGCGCGCTAGTCGCAACACATGTTGGGCGTAGCGTTTTTGGTAGCTCTCTTTTAATCCCTTTTTTTCCATCCAACGGCTAAAACTGGCCACCACATCACGTAATTCCAGTTTCGAAAAACCGAGGCCGTGAAAAAACTCTGGGCGTATCCAAATCCGCATGGCTTTGTATTGTTTGGCCTCGATATCAAAATCACGGTCAATGACAATCAGGTTGGCTTGTTCCCAGTCGCGCAGCGCATGCAATATCGGGTCATAACTTTTACGACCACTGTCATAACGATACAGCTGGCCACACAATTCTGCCAACTTCTCCACTGAGCACATCACTTCGAACAACGCATCACTTTCGGGGTTGTAATCCGCATAGGCAATCATAGCCATTGCGAGCGCATCAAAGGTTTCGCGACGCTCTGAGCGCACGGATATCCGCTGCTTTCGACTATAACGCAGTTGGTAAATATGGGGATTGCGGTTCCAATCATGACGTTTTAAGGCCGCCGCAAAGCGACGTACAGGCACTAATTTCGGTAATTGCCCTAAAAATTTTGGCTCGTAATGTCGATGAATTTTACCAATAGAACTGGTCATCACCGTCCTTTTTATATTATCCATCCTTTTTTGCGCTTATGTAGCACATAAGGAGTTGAATTTTGTTTTGCATAATTCTATACTCCCTATCAGGAAGCTAACCTTTTCCTGACAGAATTACGTTGAGCCCTCAAAATCTTTCCTCAGTCCGCCAAGATAGAGAAGATTTTGGGGGTTTTACTTTCTAGAGATAAAACTCTCCAATAACCACCTTATAGCGTGGCAACTCCACTTTTTTACATATCTTCTTACATTGCCTTCATTGTTGAAAATATGCATTAATAATAGATTGAATAGATTGGTCTAATTCATCTTGTATCTGTTTGGGAATACGATTAAATTCGTAGCTGAACCCGCGGTCTTTTACTCGTTTCCTCGCATAGGTATTCTTATCCTCAAATTCCCAAAGAGGTTTTACCGTCGTTTCCTTTTTTTTACTCTTAGATACAAGTTGCTCTGTAATATTTTTTAATGTTGTTAATATGACTTTTTTTAGTTCATCTGACGCGATTTTCTTGTTATCGATTAATCGCGCAATCTTCTCATTAACTTCATCAATAATATCCCGTTTTACGAGTTCTTTTGATTCTATAAGCTGCTCAATTGTCAGTAATAATTTGTAGTCGCCGTAGGCGAGTTCAGATTGAACAGGGAATAGTGCAATAATATCATCGGGTACTGAAGCAGCTTGAATCGCCCGAGTCACTTTTGCTGCAGACATGTTTTCAAAAAGAGCAATTTCTTTTTGTGACATACCATTTTCTCGTAATTCTAATAAACGTAACCCAATCTCTCTTAAGTTATGCTCTTTAGCCGTTTGTATATCTATCGCCAATTGTCTTGCATCATCACTGCTGATTTCAATATCAGTAACTAAGACCGAAAGTCCAACATTACACAGCAATGCTGCAGCTCTTCGTCTTGAACCATCCAAAATTTCAATTTTTCCATCTATTCGATGCCCAATCGCGGGGAAAAATTGTTGCAGACGAATTGTACGCGTAATATCAACAAGTGACTCTGGCGTTAACGCATTTTGGTCACGCCCATTCATTTGAAATCGAACAAACGTTTTATCCGCTAATTCATCAGCTGGAATATCCGTCAAATAAAAAATGGCTGACTTGCCTGATTTAAGTACAAAGCGTTGTGAATGTTTTTGGTCTGTTGTTAAATGCGTTAATGTTGATGCACTTAACGTTCTTCCGATAGTTTTTCTTTTAGTTTGCATAGTAACCTCTATCCACACGTAGAAATTCTACTCGGTCAAAAACAGCTTTAGAAAAATCTTCTGCTGCAATCTTTGCACTCTTTAACGCTTCTGAACTTCCTATATACGTTGCAGGATTGGCAGAAATAACGGTATCAAAGGACTCACCACAGCGTTCAAAACCATCAAGTCGAGGTAAAGCAACATCGAGCATATCCCCCCCAAAAATTTCTTTAGCTAAACTATGACACAGTTTATGATCCGTCTTATTCACCAATTTAGACATGAAACCGATGTTGCTGATCAAGTTAACATTAGCTCCCGTAGATTCTATCAATTCAATTAACTCTGGTAGCCGTGTTAAATATTTTAGTGTTGAATGAAAATCCACTTGAGCAGGCGGAACTGGCGTCATTAAAATATCTGCCGCAGCAATTGCATTTGATAAAAATGCATCAAGGTGAGGCCCACTATCAATAAAGATAAAATCATAATCTTTTTTAACTTTATTGATAATATTCTCTCGCAGAACAGTATAGATATTATGACCTGGTAAATGCTCTGCACACAATAATTCCCATTGAGAGGCAATAAATGCATCTTCAATAGATGCAGGGATCACATCAACGCCTTGAATCACTGAAGGTAAAACAAATTCATTTAGCAATTCTTCTCGAGTCACATTCTGTAGCATAGCTTGAGCTGCAGTAGTATCAACCACGCCGATTGATTGCATATGATCTAAAAACATAGTAGCTGATGATTGAGGGTCAAGATCTATTACTAAAATCCTAAGATCTTCAAATATGAGATGAGGATGCGTACGCAATGCATGAGCCAACGATACTGTACTGACCGTTTTTGAGACCCCCCCTTTCAAATTTCCAACAAAAAAAGTGAATGCATCAGGGTAACGATCACGGTACTTAGGGACACCACGATGATGATAAATATCGACAATATTTTGGATTGTCATCGCGTACTTTAATGCAGTTCCTGCTTGCCTTTTCTCAAATACGTATCCCGCATTTTCCATTTCATTAACAGCATAATCGACGCTAGCGCGAGTCAGCTTAGGCAATTTAGCGACGGCTGCTTTAGAGTAAACTTGGTAATAAACGGTTTCATTCAGTTCCTCTTTTTGAGATTGAACTTGTTCAGTCAACGATTGCAATAATCTGACAGAGCGACTCGCAATTTTGTTGAACTGATTATTTGCTATAACCATACCAGTTTATCTCCTTATGCAGCATTCTTAATTAGGATGCATAATCCTACATAAACTTAGTATTGTAAACAATCTTTTGCTAATTATTTTTCACCACAGCTTTAAAATAGCATAACCACATGATATTAAAGAATATTAAATAAAATAAAAATAAGATTTCAATCTGAAATCACCAATTTAAATTCTAAACCCCAAATAAAATTAAAAATGTGAGAATTAAATTTTATTAAATATACTAATGACACAGCCCTATCCTTAATTAGTATTTTTACTCATCTTGTACTAAAAACAGCATTAATGAATATCATTATCAAATAGAAAAAGACGAATAAAATTGCAATTTATTCAATTTCGAAAATAATTAACGCTTTTATCTGTAAATTTCCTGCTATTTTTCAATAAATATAGGGGGAAGAAATATAATTCAGGTAGAGTAATGGGAACACTTAATCCCATTAGCGAAATGAAATATCAAAATGTAACATGGCATCAAGCGTAAAAATTTTTGTATAAACGTCGGTTGAACTTGATTTTTTGTGTCCTAGATACGCTTGGATCACTTTCATGGGCACCCCATTAAAAATAAGGTGCATCGCAAAGCTGTGTCGGAAGGTTTTACAGGTGATCGGGTTAACAACATAGGAAACACCATTCGCTTCCGCTTGTTCAACCGCAGAGCGTAACCAATTTCTAACCGTATTATCACTTTGGATTGGCCAAATCTGGCTTTGATTCTTCAGCCGCATCGTCGCAAAGTAACTTTTCATCAATTGCACATACTGGGGATCGAAGAGTGCAACAATCCGTTTAGGACGCGCCTTGACTCTAATTTCCTTCGACTTTGTCTGTATTTCTCGTTGCTTAAGTGTTCGCAACACCACAAATGGGGTTTCTTCATCGAGATGAAAATCCCCTTTGGTTAATGCCAACGCTTCATGAATACGGGCTCCCGTATTCCATAACGTATCAATCAGCGTTCGCTGATGCAGATCCGGAATAAATTGCAAAAGCTGGTTTACTTCTGGTGCCAGTAAATATTTTGGGCAATCTAATTCAGCCGCTATCGCCAAATTTCGTAATTGTCGTGCACGCTCTAAATGACCATTTTGTAAGAGAGCTTGAGATTGTCGCTGTAAAATTGATTTACCACTTTCAGGATTGACAGGAAAAAAAGTAGACATAATACATCACCTTAATAATCACCATACTAATAGTTACCTTTAAATATTATCATCGACTAAAACTAAATATGACGCGGTAACAGAAAATCGCGCACTCGCGCATGACGATCATCGGATCCTTTCACCTTTTAGAGCCGATTTTTACCTCTGCTGAATTTAGGTATTATTGCGTTTTTTTCCCTTAAACCGCAATAAGTTACATGATACGGATAACATCATTCATTCAAAAAAACAAGATATAGTAAAGATCCTTACAGCAATCACACTAAATAAGGGAAAATAAGCGAAATGCCTCATTTGCGGAGAATGACGGTAAAGCGCAATAATGATAAAAAAAAGAATTGATCAAAAAATAGGCTGTGCAGAATTGATTTAGAGTGACTTTATTAGGGTATGCAATGTGATTGGATGAATATATAAAAAAGATGCTTAAAATCGATTGTATGCCGATTTAGGCATATAGATTATTCTGACTAAAATAGGACGGTAGCCACAGCCAATTAAGATTTAACTAAATGAACAATCTTTTAAGGCGTCCGGATATGAGAACATACGTAACAAAAGCAAAAAATTGCTGTCAATATCTAGGCTGTATCCTTTATTTATCCTCTAGCAATTCAACTTTCATACCAAGCTCAGTGCTTTTTAGAACATTAACGAGCAGTCGTATTTTAGGCAACTTGAGAGCATAAAAGTGGCTTCTTACAAAATTTGTTGGGGTTGTTTGCCGTAGTAGGACACTACTTTAAAAGCCCTCTCAATATTCCCGTCTTATCGAACTTTTTCGTACTTATGTAAGTAATTCATTCGTAATGAGGTAATAAATTTACGCTGATAATGTAAAATTATGCAATTGCGGTCTTGGTTATCATTTTATAATGTCATTATACCAATGCCTGTCTATTTACCACACCAGAACTAGTCACTATCATTATTGAATGATTTGTATATTTTGGGGGCGATAATTATTTAGATAGATTAATCACTAATTGATATACCACCCTAATTCAAATCGATGACATATCAACAGTGCTTAAGTAGACAGAAGCACGAAAAAAAACATAAATTTTTCTTATTGATTAGTGTGCTTAGTGTGCTTAGTGTGCTTAGTGTGCTTAGTGTGCTTAGTGTGCTAGCAATATATTAAAATGAATACAGAATTTATAACTCAATCACTTAACAGTTGTTTGATTACTCGATTTTCATGAGCTTCAAAATAATTAATTATCAATTAAATCAATTAATTTCACTTAAATTAATTTGGTGAACTTTATACGTTCAGCCGGTTTTTTATTGAATGTACATGGTAGAGTTAAACAATACTGATGTAATTATTGCCAATAAATAATTTATGATTAATATGTTAAAATAGACAAAAAGTAACAAAATGTAACTATTTTTTATTTCTTTTCCAAAACTGGACTTTATATCTTTAATTTAATCATTATTTGTTTCTTATTAGATTTAATCGCCATCTTAATTTAATTATCCGATAGTGATTTTTATGTGCAATTATTTGTTTATTAAAAAAAATTTTTAATTATTATCTAAATGTAACTAGATAAGAGAAAAATGATTGGAATTCATATTATATTTGACGCTTACAAATATATTTAGTTAGAATGTACTCATATTTTGCGTCATTTGTTTTCTGAATGTTTACATTTTACATATACTAATCTAGTAATGAATGAAATTATTTTTAGATTAAAATTAAATAATCAATAGTTTTAAACGAGTTGCATCTAATGTTTATATAATATATAACAAGTACTGTTATGATTGAAGTTGATTTTATGGGTGAATTTGATTTATTTCATAATTTACATTGATTTACAACATTAAAGCTCAGATATCGACGATCATTAACTGATGATTGATCGAGATAACCTATCACAATAGGCTATCTCGATCAGAACTAACAGTTTTACTTAAATCAAATCCTTAATTATTATCACCATAATATTTATCTTTTTGATGCAATCGGAATTAGAGGTTATTATTTTGATTAATTATTTATTGATGAATGAAAATAATAACTTTCAATCTTCATTTTATATATTAAATATAATATCTATTTGTTTGTAATAAAAATTAGTCACGATAATCAAGGGCGCGCGGATCAGCAATTAGGGATTACTGGGCGATTACTTGATAATGCTTTGACCTACCAATTAACGGCGAGTGGGGATAATCAGGCTCAACAGCACGCTAAATCTGGGTTATCAAGGTGACAATGTGTATTTGGGGGGGCGGCTACAGTTATGGTAGTGAAAGTCAATCTTTGAACCTCAACGCGAATGGGGGACTCATTGCTCATGCCCACGGGGTGACATTTAGCCGCTTTATGGGGACCTCAATGGCAGTAGTTGAAGCACCTGATACTGTAGGAAGCACATTAAACGGAGGAATAGCGACGGTTGACTCTGGTGGGTATACGGTGGTGCCTTATTTGATTGATTACAGTAAGAATACCGTGAATTTAGACGTGAATACGCTTCTTGAAAATATCACAACGGAAGAGACTTCCATCAATCTTTACCCCACTAAAGGAGCAATTGTGAAAGCCCATTTTCAAACGAAAAATGGGTATTAAGCCTTAATGACATTAAAAATGTGAGGCCATGATACCGTTGGGAGCGACAGTGGTTGTCCATAGTGACAACGACTCTGCTGAACAAAACACCAGTATTGTTGGGGATGGTGGTCAGGTGTACTTATCCGGTCTATCTGAGATAGGGTACCTTGATGTAAAATGGGGAAATACTGATGTTCAGCGTTGTCGGGCTGAATTTAATTTGGCAGAAGCTGCAGAGAACCCGTATTCGTCACTCCGTCAATTGAGCATTCCTGGCTCCACTTATTCCAATTCATTACGTTAAGGTGTTATTCCATGAAATTACTATTGCAGTTGATATTTTGTTTTCACCACTATATCAAAATATGCTGGGCTGGATTAATTTTAATGGGCTATTTGCCTTATGCATACAGTTATGATTCTTTTGTAGTGCAAAATGGCCGAGGCTTAGTGGGAGTGATGAGGGAATCATTTTCAGTCAGACTCTATGGAAATACGCTTAATGAGGTTAGTTTTCTTCCTAGTGCCTACGTACAATTGACTTTTTATGGAGGTAATACTGCTTGCAGACTCGGTGAGTCAGATTTAATGGAAATTGATGGAGTTATGGGGGTACCGCTCAATTCTCAAAAAACACTGATGTTAGTCCCTGAGGTTATATATACGGATAATCGCAGTTGGAATATAAGGGGTAATAGCTTCCAAGATACGGTGACCGCGATATTTAATGGCTATGGGTCTACAACCAGCCAACACTTAGGAAATCCGAATGGATGTATCTGGCTTCCCAATCAATCTACTCCGAATAATGGGAAAGATGGTTTTTCAGTCTATCATAATGTCAGTGCTACAGGGCGTGTCTTAATATATGGGACAGGCGAGCAACGGTCAGGTTGGATAAATTTACCAAATCCTTTGCAACTATTGCTTCGAGATCCTCGTAGTCCAGGTCCCTTCCCAACAGGAGTGGTAATGCCAGCGGGGCGCTATAATGTTGATGTTAGTGATTTGGGGTGCACATTGATGGTTCCTACGTCGATTGACTTTGGCCCACAACCCGCAAATTCAAGTGCAGGTCAATTATTAGCGACGAAATCAGGTGGCAACTTATTAGTAAATTGTCAACAAAAAACGGTGCCTATATCGGCAACCTTATCATTATCTGCCGGTATTAACGTCCTTTATTATTCCGGCAATGAATATGAAGTCAATTTACTCAACAGTGAAAATAAAGCGGGAGCTTATGTCACGATGTCCATTGATATTGATGGTAGGCCAACAAATATTCCGTTTAATCGAGAATTTATTAATATCGGCAATATTAATGCAAACCAATCAAATACGAATTTTAGCTATCCGATTACATATAATCTCTATTCACGAGGAACGGATATCACCGGTAAAATTAAAGGAAGTGCTGAGCTATCTATTGTATTGAGATGATTGTTATTCAATATTAACAATTCGTAGTGTTATTTTTAAGTATTATCACACCAATAAAGAGTGAAATATAATATTATGATGAAGAATAAAGGCTATCCGGTGAGTATATTAATTGGAAAAAAAATACATTGTATTCGGAAGGAAAAAGGCATCACAGGTGAGAAACTAGCGAGAATGTTAAACATTAGCCAACAACAAGTGTCTCGTTATGAGCGAGGGGTCAACAAAATTACAGTTGATTTTTTATTTGAAATCAGTGAAATTTTAGGTGTTACACTGTTTGATTTATTGGTTATAGATAAGGAAGAACTGCCTTTTGAATATTTATGTCACCATGTAAGTTCATCGATAATAAAAAAATCATAGTCATGATATGCCTATGTGTAAAATACGAGTGATTTACAAAATATAATTGATTTTTCATTATGGCTATACGATATGTATCATAATTTAAATCAAATAGATGAATGATGAATTAATAATTCAATATAACTCTATTTATTGTTTAAAGTAGATTAATTAAAAACAATAATAACTATTTTACATGATTGGTTTAAAGAATGTTTTGATTTACTGTTATTTGTGCTTAAGTTGAACCTGCAGATAATTTAGTGTAAGTTTCTCATGTATTATTTACAGGTGATTCTTGTTATGAACATTGACATGGGGCATAGAGAGCTCATTGCTGAACACAGCCCTGTAAATAATTCTTTGCATTTATCTTTCATTTAAAGGTGACCGTCTAGGCGGTCACCAAACGTTATAATAAAACGACTGATTGCCTATTTCCAGTTTTGTATTGACATACTCCATTTTTCAGACACCGATTCAATCTCTAAATAAATTACTATCTGCACAAATCCTCGTTGAGGAATACCTTACTTTTTTCAATTAAATAACGAATGACTCTGTTGAGCGATTCAATAGTATTAGTTCTATAAATAGCTTTGCAGATATCATTAGGATAAGCAAAAAATGTATTTAAGTTCCCCCAATGCGCGAACCAGCTTTAGGTAATTTGTGGGGCTTATCGCCAAAAATTACCTAAATGATAAGGTTATTAATTGCCTCATTAGGATAAATTCATGTCACTAAACGAGTTCAATTGTAAACATTTTATACCCACTATCATCACTCAGTTTTTGCGTAGACATGGATTTACATGTATTTGACCCTATATTTCCAGACACTTTATATCACTTATTTCATTATGAATTCGACACCGCAGATATTCTCGCGGAGAACGATAACTCAGTGCACTGTGAGGATGCGATTCATTATAATTCTCGAAGGCTGCCGCAAGATTCTTTACTGCCGTTAATCCGTTAGGTTTTGACATGAGGCTTATGTAATCACGCTTCATGATTTTTACAAAGCTTTCTGCTATTCCATTACTTTGTGAACTCCGCACCGCCGTATGTCTAGAGGGGATAAACCAACTTGTTTAGCGAACCACCTTGTTTCATGGGCTCGATACGCTGAGCCATTGTCTGTCAACCACTCAACTGACTTTGAAGGCAACCCGTTACCGAAACGATGCTCCACTGCACCTAACATGTCATTTTGCACGGTTTCACTGTCGAAGCCTCCCGTGCTGGCTGCCCAATGAAGGGCTTCGCGATCAAAACAGTCTAAAGCGAACGTAACGCGCAGTTTCTCTGCCATTATCACATCGGAACTCAAAACCATCTGAACACCAACGTTGGTTGCTTTCACTCACCGACACTTTTCCTGTATGAGCTCGCGTTGAGACTGGGATTTCAGGTTTACGTTCCAATAATAATGCGGATTGCTTCATAATTCGGTAAACGCGTTTGGCATTTATAATCGCGATACCTTCATTTTCAGATTGCCGACGAAGTATTGCCCAGACACGGCGATAGCCATACGTTGGCAGCTTATCAATCACATTGTGTATACGTGCAAGGGCATCATTATCACCTTGAGGGTACCGTCCTCGTCCATCTTTACAATCGCTTTTTCGTTTTACTAGAACGTATAACTGCGCTCGTGACACTCGTAGCGTTCGGCTCACTAAACTTATTTTCCATCCTTGGGTAATAAGGGCGCGAGCGCAGTCCGCTTTTTTTGCGGTCATACTCGACAGCTTCTTTAAGAAGTTCATTTTCCATTGTTTTTTGGCCGAGTAAACGCTGTAGCTCTTTAATTTGCTTTATTGCGGAGGCTAGCTCAGAGGCAGAAACAACTTGTTCACCTGCGGTCACTGTGTGTCACCTCAGTCAGGCTTACTTCTTGATACTGCTTACGCCAAAGGAAAAGCTGGCTTGCAGCAACACCATGTTGGCGAGCAACCATGGAAACACTCATACCCGACTCAAAGCTTTGCTGAAAAATGCGATTTTTTCTTGTGGGGAACGTCGTTTTCTGCCTTCAGGACCTAATATATCGATCATGTTATCTCCAAGAACTAGTCTAAAAACTAGTATTAAGATTATCACTAATTTAAGTGACTCCAACTATCTGGAGATCTAAGGTGCCAGTCTACTACACCGTTAAGCTATACAACATCAGTGATTGTTCTACGCAACAAAATGAGGTCATGCATTCAATATGGAGATCACTTCAATAAACGCTCTATGAAGGTGCAAATTATCAAGCGGCAAAGATGTTATCCGCCTCGGCAAGAGTATTTTAACAGACGAACAAGCAAATTGATGCTGATATGAAGGGCTCTATCAGTATCACAAATACTGGCATTATTCTTCGTAAGATAAATAATTTTATCTTTAGTACCGGGAGTTGGCCGGTTCGATATTCATAATCCGCTTGGAAGCTTCAGCATCAATTTTAGCAGCAATAACGTTGATGTCGTGTTCTCCCTACACCATATTTTTTCACTGAAGGAGTTCGTTGACAAAATGGGCACCTTACATAGACCTAGGTTATAAATACTCACCATAAATTACCGTATATTACAGATTCCACACCAGATTGAATACATAACCGGATATTTTCTGTTTTCTAAGTAGCTCTCAGGAATATACAATTATAGAACATACATTTTACGAAAAACAGGAAGTATATTATTCTATAATTAATAGAATAATAAATTTATTAACATTAACTTACAAGTGCAAATGGTTTTTAATTATATTTTATCCGCAAATACACTTATAATAAGTATAAATCAATTACCTTGGACACAAATATGAAAAAATTATTACCGCTCCTTATTTCTTCTACAATGGCTTTATCATTTACAGCTTCAGCCATAAATGTTGGCTCTATTGATATTAGCGTAACAGGTCGAATTGACCCCGCAGCTTGTGAATTAGATATTGCGGGTGGTGGGAATATCGATTATGGCCTAATCGATCCTGACACATTATCATTTGAAGACGGCGCTTTTGGCGGGAAATTTGCTGCATTACCAATACAAGAAGCTAGTTTTACAATTCGCTGCTCAGCTAATGCACCCGTTAAATTATCAGCCGTGAGTAAACGTTTAGGTACCGTTGCTGGTTCAACTGAAAATTCTCGAGGATTTGCAGCTCTTCCTATTAAATTATTAGGAATTGGCGCAGGAAATGCTTCAAATGGCGTGGCTGGATTAGGTAAAACCTCAACAGGCATAAATATTGGTGGATATATTGTCCGTTACAAAGCTAATAGCTTGAACATTAGTTCCTTGGGCGAAAATAATACGCTAACCACGCTTTCAGGCAATAAAGTTCAGAATATTTATTATAATACAATAAGCAATATGTGGTTGCTTTCAGGTGGGAACCTATTTTCAAACAGTATGGATTTAGAAACGTCTTTTGCAAAAGCAAATGAAACAACTCCTATTGAAGCCAGCATTTATGACGGAATTTTACAAGTTCAAGCGTATGTAAGTCAAGAAGCTGCAGAGTTTGGTAAAAATAAACCAGTATTACTCAATGGCTTATCAACAATTGAATTAAATTATATCTAAATTTTAGAGGTAACTAAGTTAAATTAATTTAGTTACCTTATTTAAATGATACCGCTAAAATGAAAATAAAAACATACTTATTACTAATAGGCTCATTATTAACCCCTCTTCTATCATTCGCTTCAGGTATACTGCCTGCAACATCCGTTGCTATTGTTAATGAAAAAAGTCAAGATGGTGAGATAGTAGTGACTAATACAGATAACTATCCTGTCCTATTAACAACAGAATTAGTAAATGTCGATCCTGAATATCAAGATCTAATTATTGCGACCCCGCAACTTATCCGGGTTGAGCCTAAAGCTAAACAATTAATCCGCTTTATGCTCACTAGTAATTCAGAGTTAAAACATGAAGTATTGATGAGAGTTATTTTTGAAGGGATTCCACCTCAAGCAAATCCCGATGCCGATCAGGTTAAGTTTACTATTCGCCAAAACCTTCCTCTTATTATAAAACCTAAAAATCTACCAGAAAATGATACGCCTTGGGAGTTGTTAAAGTGGAAGTATGAAAAAAACGTATTAATCGCAACCAACCCTAGTCCTTATATCGTCAGGTTAAGCAATAGTGTTGTGAGTTTGCCTGGAAATATTCAGTGGATCTTGCCATCCAATTATATTTTGCCTAATCAATCTATAGAGTTAACGACAACTCAACACCTTCCCACACTAATCGATGAAGTCACGATACAACCGTTTACTCAGTGGGGATATTCAACCACTCAAAAATACACTATAAAGATAAATAACCAGCAAAATGATTAGAAAAAAGAAGCTTAAAATTGTTACAATTTTACTATTTCTAGCGACTTATTCATACGCAGAAGAAGTCATTTTCGATCAAGATGTTCTAAAACATAAAGGTATACCAACTGATGTTGCGAAGTTGTACAGTGAAAAGGCGCATTTTCCTCAAGGTGAAAGTATTGTTAGTGTTTTCTTGAATGATAATTATATTGGTCAAAGCTCTTTTTTATTTAATGTTAAAGGAGAGCTTTGTCTTAATACTCAGTTTATTGACACTACAGATATTGCTCTATCCAAAAGTAAATCAACGTGTCCAACAATAAAAGAGTACAATAACTTAGAGATAGAACTCATACCGGGTGATTTACGGGTCAATATATATGCATCACCATCACTGTTAAGAAATAAAAAAAATGATAATTGGATCCATACAGGAAAATCCGGTGTTCTCAATTATGATATAAAATATTTTTCTTCTAAAAGTGATTTTCATTCTCAATCATTCTTGAATTCAAATTTCACAGTAGGGTTCAATATATATAATTGGATTGTACGAAGCGATCAAACATATACCCATTTTAATGGTAAAACAAGTTTCGATCATCAAACCTTATATGCAGAAAAAACACTAGAATCCTTGAAAAAAAACTTGCAGATAGGTCAGATTAGTTTACCTAATTCATTTTTTAGCTCTGGGCAAGTTATTGGTTTTCAGTTATCTCCTGAATTGGCATTAGATAACTCATCTCAAGACGGTGGAATTGTCAGTGGCATCGCATATGAACGCTCTATTATTGAAGTCAGGCAGGCGGGGATTTTAATATATACAACAACGGTACCGGAAGGACCTTATACATTGGAAAACCTACCGCTATTAAATAATAGATTAGATTTATCTGTAACAGTAATAAATCAAAGTAATAAAAAAAATACATTTATTGTCCCTGTCAGCTCATTTATATTAGCCACAAATAATATGAATAAAGATATAAATTTTGGTTTTGGTAAGGTTAATCAAAATAATGTAGATAAAAAACCCTATGTTATGAATATAAGCAAAGGATTTAATTTACGTCCTGATATGCTGATTTTTGTCGGAGGACTTGCATCAAAAGATTATCAAGGACTAGGGTTAAGTAATACTTATTCGTTTCCGAATTTATCCTTAGCGACGATAACAACTAACATATCTAAAGATAGAGATAAAAAATATGGTGAATATTATACATTAAGCTATAATTACCCTATCGCTGCTAACGCTAATTTAGTGGCGAATTCGTTATATCGGAGCAAAGAATATAAAGACTTTAATGAAACATTAAATAATTATGATACAAATATTTATTCAAATAATGTAAAAAGTAGTGAAACTCAATATGGTATTGGTGCAAACTCACACGTCAATAATCTAGGGTCGTTTTCGTTAAATTGGAACCGTTCTATTGGTGATAGAACAATAAATTATTATAGTGCAACTTGGAATAATTTATTTTCAGATAAATACAACGTTTATTTAGGCTATGAGCGAAGGTTATATAACAACACAAATGATAATACTATTTATTTGAATGTAGATATTTCGTTAGGAAATAGGCAAAACGTATCAAGTTGGATGAATCATTACGGCGATAATAAAAGTTACGGAACAAGATATAGTAATCATAATAATGATTACTTAAGTTATTCTGTTAGTACAATTAAAAATACTTATCCTAGCAATCAAAGCGCCTCATTAAATGTTAATTATACGACCCCAGTGACTTTACTTTCGGGCAATGTTAGTAAAGGTAATAATACCAACAGTTACTATGGGGCACTATCAGGCGGGATGGTTTATTTTGACAATGAACTCATTTTTTCATCAAAACGAATATCGAACACGTTTGCTATAGCAAAAACGGAAAATCAGGAAAATATTCCAATACAATCGTCATCAGGAACCGTGATGACGAATAGTAAAGGTTACGCGGTAATCCCTAGCATAGATAGTTATAGAACTAATTATGCCAAGATAGACTATCAAAAATTACCTAAAAATATGAATGCGCCTTATGGGATCATAGAATTTCAACCTGCCAGTGGAAGTGTTCCCTTAGTTAATTTCTACGTTAATAAAGTTAACCGCGCTATTTTGATCCCATCTTTTAATGGGAAAAAACTCTCAAAAAATTTAAGAGTATATGATAAAATGGGTAATTTACTGACAATAACTGACAATGCTGGACGAATTATTATTGATAATTTATCCCTACCGACTAATTACTTTGTTGAAATAGATGATAATAAAAAATGTACTATTGATCTTAGCGAAGATATTAGCATTTCAAAAACTGAGCTATTTACAATAATAAATCCCATTTGTTTTGTGACTGACCAAAGGATTTAGAATGATAAAATTAATTGCAGGACTACTTACTTTCCTATCTTTTAGTGCATTCGCATCGGATAGCCACGGAACATGTAACATCCGCTTGGGAGCTAATGAGATTAACTATGATACCTTGGCTGATTTTAATACAAAAAAACAAGATGGCGCAGTATATGCAGGAACCCGAATTGTTCCAGTAGTAATAGAATGTAGTGAAGAAATTATTCCATACCTTGAGTTTTCTAAAAGTAGTAATACATTTTCAAATAATACATCTGAAGCTATTTTAAATATAAATAATGCAATGCTCGATGGGAAACCTATTTTATTAGATGCTATTGAATTAAATAGTTCAAATAGAATCAACTCATCACAAAGTGATATTAAAGTTCACCCCAACATACGTATTCAACCCGCTCAGGATAAAAAAGGAAAAGTATTTTCCTTCAATTTAGTTGTTGATTTAAAAATTAATTCATTGAGTAAAAAAGGTGTTATTGTTAGAAGCCAAATACCTTTACAAACGCTAGGTGGAACTACAAGTTTAGCTATTAGCTATTCAGAAATGACCACCGCATGTAATCTTATTGTTGATTCGACCTCCATTGATTATGGTGTTATAAATAGATATGAGCTAAATGACTATTCTTATACAATATTACCTGAAAAAAACATTAACTTTACTGTACAATGTGATTCAGGAAAAACGGCCATAGCTATCCAAGTTTCTAATCAAATGAAACCGTCACTAGCTCCAAATAAACAAGAAGGCATTAACGGTTATGGCCTCCCTCCTGTTCAGTTATTGAGCCACTCTATGATGGCCGGGGGGCTAGGTAATACTCAAGAAGGTATTCCTATTGGTGGTTATGCCGTAGCGTTAGACTTAAATTCTTTATATATCGATAATAATAAGGCTGAAAAAGTACAGCCAATCTCAGGTAATTCTTCTTGTGGAGATCCTTATGTAGTTTGGCAACATACAAATGGGGATCTATTACCAAATAATTCCTCCAATAAAATTACATCTTGGGCTAAATTAGGGAGCTTACAACCTGTTCTTTTTTCCAATATAAAAGGTATAATAAAAGTCCAAGCCTTTATTAATAAAGCCTATTTGCTCAATGTTAATAAAGGAATTAAATTCAAGGGACGCTCTATCATTGAATTATGTTATTTATAAAGACACTATGAAAGTCTGGACTTCGGTTGACAATTAGTTTTTCCTAATTGTCGCCGGAGGTCAGATATAATGAACATTAAAGCTAAACGAGATATTGCACATAAAACAAAAATCTTAAATCATGCCCGTGAGAGCAAAAATATTGCTAAAACTTGTCGTCATTTTGGGAGCAGTAGAGAAACTTTTTATACTTGGAAAAGAGCTTATGAACGAGATGGCGAGAAAGGATTAATCAACAATAAACCCTGCCCTGAAAATCCAACCAAAAGAGTTGCAAAATACATCGAAGAGCCGGTTATTTATCTGCGTACGACTTGCCATTTTGGTCCTCAAGGTGTGAAAATAATTTCATTATCAATAACCTTAGTAAAATAAAACCCGACATCTAATTTAAAGATGTCAGGTTTTATTTTATTAATGCTACTTAGTCTTTTTTAAGTAACATTGAGGAAACCTTAGAGTATCAATATGATTATTTAAATAATTAAATAGCTTCTACCGGTAAGTATACTGGCCACCATGCTGCAGTTCTAACAACTTCCACTTCTGAAAGCGTTGGCTCCACTTTTGCCACGCCTTGAGATTTTGCCATTCTCATCACTTCTAATGCCACGATACTGGATGTAATACGCAAATCTTCGTTAGATGGCAATAATGATGCGCCTTGCGCTCCTAG